>NZ_CP015750.1:0-315201 GCF_001742185.1 Pectobacterium wasabiae CFBP 3304 | reverse complement strand
CGGCGCAAAAAGATCGGCGTTATCGACCAGCACCATCGACGGTGAGTTTTCGGTCAGGAACACATCGGCAGGAGACGATTTCCCTTCCTGCACCAGTTGGTTGCCCAATTCGGTGTCGCTGCCGCTGCGTAATGTCACCTTGATTCCAGTTTCTTTCGTGAAGCCGTCCACCCAGGATTTCACCAGGTTTTCATGCTGGGCATTGTAAATCACGATCCCTTCATCGTTTTCTGCTGCGTTTGCCGATGTGCCGAGAGTCAGGCCGGAAGCCAATAAAACGGCAGAACTCAATAATCCAAAACCAAGCTTCATAGTATTTACCCTTATCAATACCCGTTATATTTGAATATTGCTGGCCTACGTTGATCCCCTCGCATCACATTATTTTGGTGACACAGGCGGGGGATGTAGCGGCAGTCGAAAATGGATTTTACATATTGATAATAATAATGATAGTTATTATTATTTCCCTTTCTTAAGGTTAAATTAAGGTTTCGGTGAATGTGATATTTCGGCCATCACGTTATTTCAGTTCGTGTCTCGGTGTGAACTGGGATAAAAAGCCATTCAGTTTCACGCTGAGTGGCTTTGCTGTTTTTGGGGCAGAACAATATTATTCATGAACTTGTATAATGGACACCGATTGATAGCACCACTTTTAGGACACGCTGATGTTAAAAGAAAACTTTAATGACCTCATTTCGTTCCTCGTGGTGGCAAGAGAACGCAGTTTTACCAAAGCGGCGGCGAAGCTCGGGCTTTCTCAGTCGGCGTTAAGCCATTCGATTCGCGGTCTGGAAGAACGCCTTGGTGTGCGTTTGTTGACCCGAACCACGCGTAGTGTCGCGCCGACGGAAGCGGGGGATAAACTGGCGCATAGCCTCGGCCCACGTTTTGCGGATATCGAAAGTGAACTGGTTGCACTGGGCGATATGCGCGAGCGGCCTGCGGGGAATATTCGCATCACGGCGGGGGAGCACGCGGTTGACTCGATATTATGGCCGGTGTTAAAGCCATTTTTAGTGAATTACCCCGATATTAACGTCGAAATCACGATGGATAATGCTTTGACGGATATCGTCATCGGCCGCTTTGATGCGGGCATTCGTTTGGGTGAACAGGTAGCAAAAGACATGATCGCCGTGCGTATTGCACCGGAAATGAGTATGGCGGTGGTCGGTTCTCCTAACTATTTTGCGCGCAATCCGCCTCCCGCAACGCCACAAGATTTACATCAGCATCGCTGTATTAACATGCGCCTGCCGACGGTGGGCGGCATCTATGCCTGGGAGTTTGAAAAAAACGGTCGGGAAATCAAGGTGCGCGTTGAAGGACAGTTGACGATGAATAGCCTGCGCCAGCGGATTGATGCTGCGCAAATTGGGCTAGGCGTGGCCTACGTGCCAGAAGATTCGGTGCAGGATGATATTGCCAGCGGATGCCTGATTCGGGTGCTGACAGAATGGTGCCCGCCGTTTCCGGGCTACTATCTGTATTATCCCAGCCGCAAGCAGCATACCACCGCTTTCTCACTGTTTGTTGAGGCGCTGCGTTATCCGCGTTAGCGCGATGTCTGCGGCGTGGCGGCGGAAACCTCCAGGATGCCGTTATCGATCTCATTCATGAATCTCGGCGCGCAGTATATGCCCGATGGGGAAATAAAATGTGCTCTGATAATAATGAGGCGTTTTATACATTTTACGGCGATTTGGAACACGTGGGGAATTGAAACGAATAGCGATCATTTTCAATGGTGACCTCTATTTCTTCGCCTTATTTATTAGGGCATCTTTTATTATTTTTTAATCATCGACACGATAAAAACACCCTATTACGTTAATGCCTTGACTGCTCACACTGATTTTTTAACCTCATCATTTCCGCTGGCGGTAAAGGGGCTGTCATCATTGAACGGTACTTCATACATGCCGGCGTTTCATCCGGGGGGGATTTTTTCGCACTGGATGAACAGGCGATAACCAACAACGTTACTGAGATAATCAATAGCCGATGGGGAATGGTCTGGTAGTTTTTCATAAACTCTCCTTTTCACCTTTTTGTATCGGTTGCCGGTCATCACTCAAAAGCCCTTGAGCGCCATCATCACTGCGATCGCGTCCAAACGGGAGCGATGGAATCCCGCTCACCGAGCCTTTACTACCTCACATTCGGGCGGCGTAAGCAAGAAGGGATGTCTGAGAATCCTTTTCCTGCCTGGTCGCCAACCTGATTATTGTGACGGACATAAACACTGTACATACCGTTACACAGCAACGCTCATCATCGAAGATAACCCTGGTATATAATCCAAAAAATACAGGGATCGATTTACCGTGAAGATAAAAATTCACAAATTTCAAACAATAAATATCATGTAGCCTTACTTTATATAATGAAAATAAAAAATACTCTCTGTCTACATCTCCTGATGGCTACTCTCGCCATCCTGTTCCTTAGCGTTCACCCGCTAGCGACAAGCTTTGATCCGGCGTTAACATTCCAACCGCTGATTAACACCATGGAAGGAACGCCGAAAGAACAAAGGGAAAAAATAGCGACTATTTCTCATGCTTTACAGGGAAATGCGATTTTCTTTCTTGGTGCATCTGAAGTTTCTACTTCTGAAGATGAACATTATGCGGTCTATAATTATTTTAATAACCAACTGCATCGTCCGGTTGTGGCCTATGGCGATAGTTATATCGATAGCGTCACGCACTTTTTACTGCTTTCACGTTTTAAAGATGAGCTTAACGCTAACAGTAAAGTTGTTTTGCTGCTTGCGCCTGATAGTTTTTATTCGGACGGTATTCCCCCGGCAATTTTTGCCAACAATTTCCCAGCATCTGTCTTTAACCCATTGATGAAGGACGACCAAACGCGTTCCTTTCTGGTCAATTACTTACGGCAGATCGATAAAGAAGAGATAAGCCATTTAACGTTCGGCCAAATGAAAGTCTATGGTTGGGACCCGCAAATTATCTGGCAAGAAGTGAGTTATCAATTTGCTAATTTCTGCGAGCTAATAAAAAGCGACTGGCTAGCGATGCTACGTATTGTCCCTCAGCCTGCGCAACCGTGGCCTCATCCACCCGTTACCAACGTGAGCCCTGACTGGGATCATGAACTGGCTCAGGCTCATGAGCTGAATAAATCTCGCCAGCAAAGTGCCGCCACGCTGTGGATGGATAAGTCTGTTTTTGCAGACGATCAAGCGCGGGAAGAGTGGGATGACGCGCCGATTATTCCTGCGCAAATGGAGGCGTTATCGGCAACGATCAAACTGTTGAAAGCGCGCAATGCCCAGTTTGTGGTCATCGTCGATCCGATCAATCCGTGGGCAATTAAGAATTCCGAGAAATTCCAGCCAATCGATAGTCAGATCAGGTCGATGCTGGAGGAAAATCAGGTTCGCTATCTTGATATGTATGCACAGCCTTATCAGAACGGCTGGAATTGGGACCGCCTTCACCCAACCGAGCCGGCATGGGTCGCGATGGATAAATTTATTGCTGAGAGTTTTAAATGATGAAAACCGCCATCCGCCTTTTTTTCCTTTATCTCTTTCTGGCGGTAACCATCGTTGCGTGGACCTCTGTTGATGAAAGCATGAGTTTAAAAGTGCATTTTGAATATCAAAAATTCTGAAGGATGAATGATGTACAGCTCCGGAATGTTTTTTTTCCTTCTGTTTTCATCAGCATTATTGTTTGCGCTGATTAATCGCGTATTCAGTTATCGGCTGACGTATTTATCCGCCTTTTCCGTCTTGGCGGTGTTAGGCTGGGGATATATTTTCCAGGGGGATTACGTTGTTCCCGTGGCGGTTTTCCTGAGCTTTTATATTCTCGTCACCTTAAAAGAGAAAGGCTGGTTAAAAACCTGGCAGGCGGTCAGCCTGACGTTGCTCCCGCTGTTTTTAGTGAAGTTACACCTTAACAACCATTGGGGCATGATTGGTCTGTCCTTTATGACCTTCCGCGCCATTGATGTTCTGCTTTATCGCAGCAAAAAAGATGGCCAGAATTTCCTGCATTACTTCTGCTATCTCTTTATGCCATTCATTATTCTGGCTGGCCCGATGTATCGCTGGCGGACATGGCTTACTGACATTAATAAACCGGTCTTCGTTATTACTCGTGAGCAGTTTTTAGTGGCCATGGAGCAAATTGTTACCGGCATTATTCAGAAGTTCTTATTTGCCATGCTGATCAATAATCTGGTTATTGAGTCGTGGAGCCAACGCCCGTTTACATTAAGCGTTGGTGTAGTGATGTCACTGGCCTACAGCGCCTATCTCTATTTTGATTTTGCTGGCTACAGCAATATGGCTATCGGGGCGGGGCGCTTATTTGGCCTGACTATCCCGGCGAACTTCAATATGCCCATTCTGGCTAAAAACCCGCAGGATTTCTGGCGGCGCTTCCACATCAGCCTGTCAGAATGGTTGAGGGACGTGGTCTTTATGCCGATTTATATGAATCTGATGAAGCTCGACTTTTTCCGACAGAACAAAACGCTGGCGCAGAATATTGGCATTTTCTGCACCCTGTTTTGCATGGGGGCATGGAACGGGCTTGAACGACACTATGTTATTAGCGGCGCGCTGTTTGGTGCCATTTCCGTTGTTCATAACATGTTGCAGTGGTCTGCCAAACGTAGCCCGGCTTTGAATAATTGTCTACATCATCCGGTTATTGTATTCATCGGTCGAATTCTGACGCTGACAAGCGCTGCGGCCTCCCTCTACATCTTTAGCGGAATGTCTCCTCTATGAACCTTCACTCAGAACTTCAGGAACTACAAGATTTCCTGCGTGCGGCATTACTCGACCCCGCTAACCCCAATCAGTTGGCGATTAGCGGCAGCGATGAAGCAATGACCTGGCAACAGCTATCTGTCGCTGTGACTGATTGGTCGCATCGCTATCGGCACTGTCAGCAGCCCGCAGGTTCGCCGGTGGTGTTATATGGGCATCAGCAGGCGGAGTTTGCTGTCGCGATCTATAGTTGCCTGCTGCATAACATTCCGTATATCCCGGTGGACTGCATCTATCCGCAGGAGCGGCTTAAGGAGATTTGCCATCTGGCGAACGCCCCTTACTACTACGATGTCGCGACCAGGCAGTTTATGGCTACCGGTGAGGCGGGTCAGGCGCTGGTCGAGCAGGATCTCGCCTATATCATGTTCACCTCCGGCAGCACTGGGAAACCGAAAGGGGTGCAGATCGGACGCGAAAGCCTGTGGCACTTCATGAAATGGGTGCGTGAGGACTTTTCACTGCCAGACGTGCCGGTGCTGATGAATCATGCGGTGTTCAGTTTCGATCTCTCTCTGATCCCGCTGCTGGCGAATCTGGCAACCGGAGGGCACATCGTCCTGAATGCAAAAGAAGATATTGCAGCAGAAAACTGGCTCGATCGCCTGAAAGACAACGGCGTTTCTGTCTGGGTTTCAACGCCCTCTTTCGCCTATCAGCGGCTGCTTTCTCCTCAGTTCAACAGTGAATATTTACCTGAACTTAACGTCTTCGTATTTATTGGCGAAGTGCTCAATAAAGCGTTAGTAAAACAGCTACGTCGCCGCTTCCCGCACGCTAAAATTCTCAATTCCTATGGCCCAACGGAAGCGACTGTCGCTACCACCGTTATCGAAATCACCGATGACATTCTGCACAGCGAAAATGATCTGCTGCCTGTCGGCGCGATGATGCCGGACTCCAGAATGGAAATTACCGCTGAGGGTGAGCTGATCATCTGGGGCAAAAACGTGATGCGCGGCTACCTTGGGCTCGCGCAGGAGAACGCTGAGAAATTGTTGCATCGGGAAAGTGAAGCATTCCGAGGCTACAGAACCGGCGACCTGGGCTATGAGAACGGGTTGTTGTACTGCCAGGGCCGAAATGACAGCCAGATCAAACTTAATGGTTATCGTATTGAAATCAACGAGATTGAAAACCGTCTGCTGGCGATATCCGACATCAGCGAAGCCGTTGTTCTGCCGCTGATGAAATCGGGCGGCGGTGTTCTGCGTATCGCGGCGTTCTGCGTGACGAACTTAGCACCAGAGGCGATTAAAACCTCGCTCTCTAAGGTGATTCCGCCCTATATGGTGCCTTCCCAAATTATTATCAAAGACGCGTTGCCGCTGAATCCTAACGGCAAGATTGACCGTAAACTGCTGGACACTCATGCCCGCACGATTTAATTATCCCAGGAAAAATTATGGAACAAGAAATACTCGCGCTGTTTGAAAAGATCTTATCCCGTAAAGTGGGCTTTAATGATGAACTGATTGAGTCCGATATTCTCGACTCGATTCTGGCGGTCGATCTGGTGTTGGAAGTGCAGGACGTTTACGGCTGTGTGATCCCGCCAACTGAAGTCGCTACCGTTCTGAAGACCCCAGCAGAATTGGCTCGCTACATTGAAGAGAACCGCGGCTAAGCTCGACGTGGTGGCGTTTTTTAAAGCCCCTGGATATGTATTCAGGGGCTTTTTTACAAAAGCGGTTGGCGTCAGCATCGCGTTTGTGGCGGCCTTAGCCTGGAACAGTTTGAAAACCAGAATATCGTTTAGGGCTGCGCACACTTTACGTGGGTAAGATCACTTCAAAATAAATAAACGCTGCAACTCGCGCCGATTACGCGCCCCCGTTTTACGGTATAGATTTTTCAAGTGGGTTCGAATCGTATTAACACTCAAATTGAGTTGTTCACCTATATTCTCATTATTCATGCCAAGTCCCACCAACATCGCGACCGACTGTTCCGCCGGCGTGATATTTTTTGCGCCTTCACAAGGGAGCGATTGAGACAGCGTCACCTTGGATGATTTTAGTGGCGAGGTATATAACATTCGAACAAAAATGCGGGTTTGTTCTAACTGTGCTTTAAGGCTGATACTTTCATTTATCTGGTTCTTGCTGGATTGTTGAATCCCCCACACTGCGACGGGCAACCCTAGAGAACGGATCACCGACACCATGGTCACACCACCAACCCCGACCAGACGTGGTGTAACACCTAACTCTTTCTCGATGGCATCGGAAAGAATGCGAATTACTGGCGAATGCCCGGAGGTAATGGGGGCATCAGGCGTGATCTCCACATAGGAAAAGGTAAACGAAACCCTTTCCTGTTTTTCAATAAGGCGGGCTAACTGCTGGAGATCCTCCATCACCAGTTCAAGCCCACAATTCGGCATCAAGCGAATATCGAGATAAAACACAAAATTGGCAGGGACGTGGTTTAGCCCCGTACAATTAGTTTCGGAATGCGTTGGGGTTATCGTTGATGTGGGAGGGAAGAAAAACGGGTCAGGACAAGCATGGCGACGACGTACATGCTTCAAACGAGAAATAAAACGAGCCGCTGCCTCAAAACAATTTGGCCCTTCACTAAATCCTGCATGATATTCCCGACCTTTGACATCAATGCGCACCCAGGCGTTACGCTTTTCGCCAATTTCGATAATGCTGCCGTTCTCGTTGCCATAATCGGGCACCACAATCAGATCGTCAGCGCGAAATAACTGTGGGGTCTTATTCAAAATATGGCCGATGCCTTTCGTGTAGTCAGTAATACCGGCGCTGGTAAAAATAATCCCAATACCCATTGGCGGCGTTATCTTCAGTTGCTTGACCGCATCCAGTAATAATAAAGCGGAAACAATTCCCTGATTGTTATCTTCGACGCCTCTGCCATACAGTCGGTCGCCATCGATGCGCAATATAAACGGATCGCTCACCCAGTGCTCGAGTGGACCAGGTGCAGCAATATCCATATGCGTCACGATCCACAGTGTGTGCCTGCATCCAGGTGGAAGAAAATGTGCCACCAAATTGGGCCTTAGCTTATTGTTTGCCTGAACGTCTAATGCATCCATACGCTGCTCGCGGCACAGGCCATTATGATATAGCCACTCCTCTATCCAACGTGCCTTTATTTCTTCTCCCTCACCGCCGTGCTCAGGATTAACTGCTGGGCGACGAACTAATTCCCGATGGAGATTTATCGCTTCGCCTTCTCGCTGTGTAATGAAGCTTAACAATTTATTCATAATAAAAGACCAAATGGCTAACGTGATGGTGAGAATGCTAATAATTATTTTTCCTGTACCGCTGTATTTACCGTGATCTTTATCAAGCTGTAAATATAAAAAAACACGCTCACCCCCTTTTTGCATAAAAAATGCGTTAACGGGGGGTGAGGCTATTTATAGTTAAATAAAATATCAATGTAAAACAAAGATTTGTTTGTCTTCGTTCAGGGGTGAGCAGCGGTGGTAACCCCCTGATTTTTACTACAAGACTACGGTTAAATACCGGTTAATACCGTGATCCCATCCCCGATTTTAATCGAGGGGGGTGAACGATGAATCAGAGAAAGGGTGATGGCAAAGGATTAAAATTCGCATAGTCTAAATAGTACATAAATATTATTTGTGTAAGCGCAGGGAAATAACGTTGCTCGATACCTCTACTCGTCTATTCCTCTGCACTCAGTTATATCGATATGACGATGTGATGTTTAGCTATTTGTAAAAATAAAAGTAATTCCATTATAACGAATAATCAGTATGAAAAAGACACACAAACATAATTAAGGGAATTAAAAATGAAAACACCGCTTATTCTTATTATCCTAACGAGCGGACTCGTTATACCTGGGACCTCGATGGCAGAAGTGACACTTGTAGATCAGACCAATAACCAGCTATTAACGGGTAGCATGGCATTAGGATTTTTAGCCGGGGAATCAAAAGAATTTATCTATCACCCTACCTATGGAGGAAAAAAAGCCAGTGAGCTCGACTGGAAAATAGACAGTGCAGTCATCCTGAAAGGCGATCTCAGCTACGATCTTTTTTCTCATTTGACGGCGGGAATTCGAGGCTGGACGACGCTTACGTCAGGAAATGGAACTCTGGATGATTATGACTGGGTTAATGATAATCAAGCTGGCTGGTCTCACTGGAGCCACCACAAAAAAACCGACTTGAATTATGCGAACGAAATTGATCTGAATCTTATCGGCTGGATGATAAAAACGCCGGATTACAAACTTGGGGCCACCTTAGGCTATCAAAAAACCAGGTTTAGCTGGTCAGGGTATGGCGGCTACTTTGACTATGACGATGAACAAGGGGGACGCGATATCTTCACTATCCCCGACAGCGAGAAAATCTTTGGATATCAACAAAGTTATAGCATGCCTTACATCGGGCTAGTTGGGGCATGGAGGCATAAAGATCTCGAGGTCGGGGGGATTTTTAAATTCAGCAACTTGGTTCAGGCGAAAAGTAACGACAACCATTATGCCCGGGATCTTACTGTTCGGACTAAGGGAAGAAACTCACTGCATTTTTCGGCGGTGTTAAATGCGGGCTACTACATTCTGCCTCAAACGAAACTCTATGCCGAAGCCGCTTATATCCGAAATGAAGAATCAAAGAGTGGCATGGAATGGCGAGTCGCCGACAGCACAACATATTACGATGGTGACTGGAGCGGGATGGATAACAAATATTATACGTTGTCATTAGGCATACAGCATACGTTTTAAATATCGGTAAATTATTTTATTGCTTTTTTATATATGGAAGTGTTTTTAGCTATTAATTAAATAATAAATTGTTTAGCAATAACATACATCAACAATAACCTTGAGAGAAAATTATCATGAGTAAATATAAGAACCCTGTTTTTATCAATCAGTCTTTAGCGAACCCATCGGTTAAAACAGCAAGTAAGTATATCTCCTATAAAGCCTGGAACGATCCTAACTTTTGGTTCGCAGAAGTCATTGATAATGGCAATGCGTTTTTTCATTGGCATCGAGGCCAAAAAGCTGAAGGTCATAAAGATACCATCATCAATTATCACACGGGTGATGGCACGCAATGGCAGGCAACGATTAAAGATTATGTATTCTTTCACGCCCCTCATGGGGAGGTAGCAAAAGGACATTCAGACAATAAAATTGTTTACATCAGCGCGGACGATCAACCCTATGAGGCTACTTTTGCTGAATGGTGTGATGAATAGCAGCGATTGATAGCAACAATGCGGAAAACTAATCCACCTGCATAGTGCAGGTGGATTTTTTATACCGTTTAGGGTTTATCTCGTAGTCGCGAGAAAGCGTTATTTCGCTGAGAGTTCTCTTCGGATAATTTCTGCGCCTGCACTTAACGCATTGAGCTTGCCTCTGGCTACCTGACGAGATAGGGGAGCCATGCCACAGTTGGTCGAAGGGTAGAGCTTGTCTGCATCGACAAACTGAAGTGCTTTTCGTAGCGTATTGGCGACGTCTTCTGGTGTCTCGATGGTATTGGTTGCCACGTCAATGGCCCCGACCATCACTTTTTTACCGCGAATCAGTTCAAGCAGATCCATGGGAACACGTGAGTTATGGCATTCCAGCGAGATGATATCGATATTGGATTTTTGCAGCTTGGGAAACGCTTCTTCATATTGCCGCCACTCTGAGCCCAGCGTCTTTTTCCAGTCGGTATTGGCTTTGATGCCATATCCGTAGCAGATGTGTACCGCTGTCTCGCATTTCAGCCCTTCAATGGCTCTTTCTAACGCGGCGATACCCCAATCATTCACCTCATCAAAAAAGACATTAAAAGCTGGCTCATCGAACTGAATAATATCCACACCCGCGGCTTCTAACTCTCTCGCTTCCTGATTGAGAATTTTAGCGAATTCCCAGGCCAGTTTTTCGCGGCTTTTATAGTGATTATCATAGAGCGTATCGATCATCGTCATCGGCCCAGGCAGAGCCCATTTAATTGGTTGCTTGGTGAGTTGACGTAAGAATTTGGCATCTTCAACAAAGACGGGTTTTTGACGTGCCACCGCACCGACAACGGTTGGTACGCTTGCGTCATAGCGATTACGAATTTTAACGACTTCACGTTTCTCAAAATCCACGCCGCTAAGGTGCTCAATGAACGTTGTGACAAAGTGTTGGCGCGTTTGTTCACCATCGCTGACGATATCAATGCCTGCACGCAGTTGATCAAACAGCGACAAACTCAGGGCATCTTTTTTCCCGTCAATTAACTCTTCGTTTTGTAATTTCCAGGGGGACCACAGTTTCTCAGGCTCTGCGAGCCAGGACGGTTTGGGCAAACTGCCAGCAGTCGAAGTGGGTAGCAATCTTTTCATAACAGGTGACCTTATATTTTTGGTGAATCAAAGCGCGTAGTGAGCAGACCATTGTTCAAGAATATTCTTGTAGGGTTTGATGAAGTGCTCTTCAGTAAACTTTCCTTGCTCAATAGCCAACTGACTGCGTTCTACCCGGTCATAAACAATTTTTGTTAATGAATGATCCTGATGATTCAGGTTGGGCTGATAGTATTGCCCTGCTGCCGCGTTAGCGTTGTAAATCTCAGGTCGATAAATCTTTTGGAAAGTCTCCATCGTGCTGATCGTACTGATCAGTTCAAGATTCGTGTAATCGCTCAGTAAATCACCAGAAAAATAAAAGGCCAAAGGTGCAACACTATTCGCAGGCATAAAGTAGCGAGCCTGTAATCCCATTTTTTCGAAATAATAGTCGGTCAAGGAAGGTTCATTTTGCTGGTATTCGATGCCCAATACCGGATGCTGATTCCCCGTCCGATGATAGATATTTTTACTTGAAACACTTAAACATATAACAGGTTGTTTATTAAAGTTATTCTTGTAATAAATTGAGTTTGTGAAACATTTAAATAATTTCCCATGCAAATCGCCAAAATTATCTGGTGTACTAAATCCGGGGTGACTCTTATTATGCTCTGGCAGTAATACGCTAAAATCATAATCTCGCACGTAAGAGGAAAAATTATTCCCTACGATGCCTTCAATGCGTTCATTCGTTTTTTTATCGACAATATTTGTTTTCAATATTTCGATCGCCGGAAAGGTGTCGCCATTGCCTTCAATATCAATTTCAACGGAAATGATTTCAAGTTCGACAGAGTAACGATCGCTTTTAGGGTTATCCCAATACGCCAATGTATTGAAGCGATTATCAATCATCGCTAACGTGTTGCGTAAGTTTTCCTGGCGATTCTTTCCCCTGGCCAAGTTAGCAAAGTTGGTCGTGATACGCGTATTTTCGGAGGGGTTATAATTCTCATCGAAGCAACTGCTCTTAATCGTAAATGTAAAATCTTTGTTCATCGCGTTCTTGTATCCTAAATTTTGATATGAAAACTGAATCAATTTGTTGATTTTAATGGCTTTAGTTGTTTCTTATTCAGTTATCTTCATGTTGTCGATAAGTTAATATTGCATATTTTATGCCAGAGTCACTGGGGGAGTGAAAGAGAGTTAATTTCATCAAATATGAATTATATTCATGATCGGGTGTACGGTCAGGAGCGACGTTAGTACAGAAGCCCCTGTTTTACAGAGTTCACCGCTGGAGTTATCTATACTCCAGCCCAGATTCCGCCCCAACAATAGTCACCATCGGTAAGCTTATAAGCGTTGTTTTCTGGCGTTAGACGAGAAAACGTTAGGCGAAATGCCTCTCCTTTTTCTGATACTCCAGGTGCTGTGTGAATCTAATAAGTTACATAACACACAGGGTTGCTTATCATAATATCCTTTTATAGTTCGTGGTCTTTGGTTGTTTTGTGAGATGTGGAACATAAAAATTTAAGATGAAATGTAAACCGCATACGGAGGGAAAGATATTGAGCACGATAGGAAAAATTAACATTGCAGCGGCGATTATCACCGATAGTAAAGGACGTTGCCTGTTAGTGAGGAAACGTGGCACTCGCTACTTCATGCAGCCTGGAGGAAAACCGGAAGCCGGAGAGCTTCCGGAAGCGGCTTTAGTGCGTGAGCTTAAAGAGGAACTCAATTTCATTGTTTCACCTGATGAGCTTGTATCGGTCGGCAGTTTCACCGATGTCGCTGCTAATGAGCCAGGGCATAGGGTATGTGCTGATATTTTTCGCATATCGACAGATAGAACTTATTTTGAACCTGCGGCAGAAATTGAGGAAGTGATCTGGTTTGAGTCTGGCCAGCATAATCATATTAAACTTGCCCCTCTTACTGAAAATCATCTGATTCCTCTGCTGAAAGGGGGTGGCGAGACACGTTGAAAATCCAATTGATCAAAAAAGCTTTTCCAGCCAGCGCTTGACTTAGTAGAACGATCGTTCTACCTTAAGTTCATGAACAAAAAGCCGACAGACACTCGAGAAAAAATCCTGGCGACCGCCGAGCAACTCATTTATCAGAATGGGATTCATGCCACAGGCATGGACCTGCTGGTGAAGACTTCAGGCGTAGCCCGGAAAAGTATTTATCGCTATTTCGCGACCAAAGATGATGTGGCAGCCGCGGCGTTGAATGCACGCGATATACGCTGGATGCACTGGTTCAGAACTGAATGCGACAAAGCAGATACGCCGCAAGATCGTATTCTGAATATGTTCACTGTGCTCAAAGGCTGGTTCGAGTCAGATGGGTTTCGTGGCTGTGCATTCATCAACACGGCTGGAGAAGTTGGCGATCCTGCTGATCCCATCCGCCAGATCGCCAAGCTTCATAAACAAAAGTTGCTGGATTACACGCTTGAACTGACCGATCAATTGAATATCGAGCAATCGTCAGCCTTGGCTAGACAGTTGCTGATACTGATGGAGGGCGCAATCACCATGTCACGTGTAATGGGCGATTACAGCGCCGCCGACAGCGCAAGGGACGTTGCGCAACTGTTGCTAAAACAGGTCTCGTTCTGAGGGCTTGAACTTCAGAGACGCTAACTCTACTGATCTATCCAATTTTCCTGGAGGCACTACTATGCCCAATATCCAAACTCGCCCACCACTTCCTCCTTTCACTCGCGAATCGGCGATTGAGAAGGTACGACTCGCTGAAGATGGCTGGAACAGCCGTGATGCCGAAAAAGTCTCTCTTGCCTATGCGCTGGACACCAAATGGCGTAACCGCGCCGAGTTTGCTACCAATCGCGAAGAAGCCAAAGGCTTCCTCACGCGTAAATGGAAAAAAGAGCTGGATTATCGCCTGATCAAAGAGTTATGGGCCTTTACTGACAACCGCATCGCCGTGCGGTACGCCTACGAGTGGCACGATGATTCTGGTAACTGGTTCCGCTCTTATGGCAACGAAAACTGGGAATTTGAAGCAGATGGTTTGATGCACCGTCGCTTCGCCTGCATAAACGACATGCCCATCAAAGAGAGTGAGCGTAAATTCCACTGGCCGTTGGGACGCCGTCCGGATGACCATCCGGGTTTGACTGAGCTGGGCCTGTAAGTGTAAGTATCACGATTTTCTTGAAAGAAGAGCCGCCGACAACTGAGTTGTTCTGTAAGTGCCGCAAAAGTTTTTCTAACTGGCATATTTACGCAAATCAGTAGTCCCCATACAGCTCTGGTATTTGCCAGTATTTTTCCGCAGCGCTTAGCAAGACATTCAGCCTGCTATGTATATTATCCTGCCCTCAATGGCTTTCGCTATTGACGTACTCTCATGCGTATTGTCAACGGACGAGCCGCATCAGGCTTACATTAAATACCGTAAGTTCATAGATAAACTTAGCGGGGGAGTCATGCAGGCAGGTCTGTGCCAAATGTTGAAGAGGTGAATAATTGTTGCACGGATGCTTACAGATATATGACCTAGGGGGTATTCGCCAGATATGCGGATTATAACAGGTAGGATATTTATAACCGAAAACCACGCAGGTGATTGGAGGTCATACTGACGTGATGTCCTCAAATCTGAGTCTATTTCAGCATCGAGTGACTTGATATCATCCGCAGAGAGGGGGCAAACTCAAAGAAGTGTTTGCTGTCGCTCTTGGATTCGCTTTGTAGTAACAGAATTCGAATCGTCGCTCAGGGCATCAGGTTAGTTCATGAGGCAATTACCCATGCCTAAGTAAGAAGCAGCAGAATAAGCAGATACATCAACCATAGCCCTAAAGTGTACATGGACGCGGTATTTATTATCTGACTTCACGATCTAAGGAATAACAGTGGCAACCATGCACATTATGGGAATTGATCTTGGGACAACCAACAGCGCAGTAAGTCTCTGGCAGAACGGTAAATCTGTTTTGATCCCAAATCAGTGGGGAGATGTACTCACTCCGTCAGTTGTCGGGCTCGATGAACAAGGCAATATTTTGATTGGTCGTCCGGCACATGCCCGCTTGCAAAGTTTTCCACAACTAACGCAAGCAAGCTTTAAACGCTATATGGGAACCGACGTCATACTTTCGTTGGGGACACGACAGTTTCGTGCCGAAGAGTTGTCTGCATTACTGTTGCGCCAGCTAAAACAGGATGCAGAAGCCTGGCTTGGACAGCCGTTGACAAAAGCGATCATAACTGTCCCTGCCTATTTTAATGATGTCCAACGACGTGCTGTCAAAAATGCAGCCCATCTGGCCGGATTAGAGGTCGCGCGCTTGCTCAATGAGCCAACTGCCGCTTCCCTCGCTTTCGGCTTGCTTGAAAACCGCGAACAGAAATATCTCACTTTTGACCTCGGTGGTGGCACTTTCGACGTTTCCGTAATCGATATGTTTGAAGGTGTGGTTGAGGTTCGTGCCAGCAGTGGCGACGTGCAACTGGGCGGGGATGATTTCTCAGAAGCTATCGTACAGTGGATGCTACGCCAGCATCCTGAGCTTAAACAGTCATCACCGGTGCTCAGCGCTGAATTACTGGCGAGGGCGGATGCTATGAAGCAGACGTTAAGCCTCGAAGATAATGCGTCGGCCACCATTGAATGGAATGGCCGCCAATGGCAATGGACGCTGACGGAAACCGCACTGACGGACTGTTGCCAGACGCTGCTGACACGGCTACAGCGTCCCGTTCAACAGGCGTTGCACGATGCACGTTTCTCTCTGCATGACCTCGATCATATCCTGTTGGTCGGCGGTGCGACGCGGATGCGTCTAGTACGCCAGACTGTCGCCCGGCTTTTCGGACGCTTTCCCCGCCATGACCTGAATCCTGACGAAGCGGTAGCGCTGGGGGCTGGCGTGCAGGCGGGAATGATGATGAATGACCGCGCCGTAGAAGACATTATCCTTACCGATGTAATGCCTTTTTCGCTTGGTGTAGAAGTAGCTAAACGTCATGCTGGCCAGATAGAGTCTGGGTTCTTTCTGCCCCTCATTGAACGCAATACCTTTTTGCCGGTAAGTAAAATGGAGACAGTTAACACGGTCGAGAATAACCAGACCATGGTACTGCTGAGAATTTACCAAGGAGAGGGGCGTCGGGTGCAGGATAACGTGTTCCTTGGAGAAATGCGGGTTGAGGTCCCCCCCCGTCCCGCTGGTGAGGTCGAGCTTGATGTGCGCTTTACTTACACACTGGATGGACTGTTAGAAGTGGAGTGCTGCAACAAAGACAGCCCAACGGTATCGCGACTGGTTATCGAAAAAATCCCCGGACAAATGAGCGAAGAGCAAATAGCCGCCAGTCTGCAAAAGCTCATTGATCTCAAGCTGCACCCTAGGGCTCGCCAGGAAAATCAGGTACTACTGGCACGCTGCTCACGCCTGTTCGAACATTTACTCGGCGAGGAGCGCAGGTGGATTGACGAGCTATTGACCGCGTTTGAACAGGCCCTGGAGAGTCAGGATGTTCGCTGTATTGCAACGATGCGTGGGCGGGTAGAGCAATTTCTGCGGCAATATGATGAGGAACTACCCTCGTGAATATCTGGCAAGTTCTCGGGATAGCCCCTACACACGATGAAGCAGAAATACGTCGTGCCTACGCCCAGCAACTCAAAACACATCGCCCTGACAGAGATCCAGAAGGATATCAGCGACTACGCGAAGCCTTTGATTCGGCCAAGCAGCAGGCACGGGGCGGCGCTACTCCAATACTCATTGATACTCCCCCCAATCTCAGTCTCCTACCGTCGAGGCCGCGTTCCCTTGGGCGAAAACGTTCTATACCTCCGAAGAGATGCAGGCGTTGGCACATCAGTTGGTCAACACTGAGATGGTTGGGATCGTAGCGATGAAACGGTTATGGACAAAAATCGCTTCGCAAGGGAGTTTGCTTCAACAGCAGCAATTTCATCAGCATTTAGCTGCGGCGCTCTCTGAAGAGCAAGGGCTCACGGAAGGGCTTCTTGAACGTGTTTCTGGACTACTGACGTGGGGGATAGATGAATATGATTACAGTCATATCATCCCCGGGCCGATACAACACGCTATCCAGCAGCGCTTGCGGGAGACGGAAGTTAATCGTGCCTGGCGACAGATGTCAACCGAGGAAACACATGGTACGCTGCTAACGAAAATGGCGGTTCGGCTACTGAAAAGCGATCGTAAACACGTGCCGTTCTGGATTCGTCTTACGCCAGGGCTTCAGCAGGCGCTCGTTTACCAGGCTCAGCATCTTACGTCTTACTATCCCGAGATTGCTGAACGACTCAATCCCGTGATGCTGGAGTTCCTGCGCCAGACACGCCTGACGCTCAGTTGGCAGGGAATATTTCTGTTAGTGTTCTGGGGAATGGCATTTAAATCGTTACTCCAGCAACCGGATATTCATCACGCTGCCAGCATAACGGCTATCGTCATCGTCGTATTTTATCTGTATCTCAGCGATATTCTCATGATGGGATTTAGTTGCAGGCCCCGATGGCTTAGTTGCTTCCTTTTCATAGAATTTATGTTCTCACTCGCGGTCATTCAGTTGTTTTTCGGCGGGCTTTTTTTTTCCGCCGTGATCACTATTCCTCCCTCCGGACATGGCACAATGGCACTCGTCTCGCTACTGGCTATTCTGGCACTTTTTATTATGTTCTGGGCAGCCTGGCCGAAAGGAGTTCCTTTTATCCGCAAGCCCGGCATTATCATGAGCAGGGTTTTTTCCAGTCCATGGAAAATGATTGAATGGATGGATTTCACTTGGTTTTCAGCTATATGGACGATACTTTATTTCATTATTTGTGTCGGCGTTCTTTCCGAGTTGCTAAAATTATTCAAATGGTGAAACTGGGTTTCTGGTCGTTATCTTTTTTAAAAACTGCTGTATGACCAGATAGCTAGCCGTAATTAATAAATATTTAATCTCCTCCTTAGACGTTAAAAAAACCTTCTCATATAGAGAAGGTCACTTCAGTAGGCTATTTACGATAAAGTTAGCATACTGGCATGTCAGTCTCGGATTAGCAGGGAATACTGATGATCGGTTCGTCTACTGATTTGTGGGACTTTTTTAATAACCATCACTAAATCGGTATCTCATATATATTGAATAACTAAACGGGCGGAAACGTCTGCTTTCTCTCATAGCAGATCTGATGGCCCTTAGTTTGTAAGTAGGTTTATCGCCAACAAGAATCAATAACTCAGGAATAATTACGTGGCATTCGAGATTAGAAAAGAAGACAAAATTATTGGCGTTTCTGAATTAGAGTTTGGTGATCCCCCTATGGGATTTGTGCATGGAGCCCTTAAACCCACGCAGTTTTATTCGCCAGATGTTATTAAAACTGGCTGTAAACTATTTATTAAAGGGACAAATGAAGAAATCGCCAATGAATTCATCGCGATCGAAGATTTTTCAGAAGAGCTGGATGAAACGTTTATTGAGGTAACAATCTCAATAAGTTCCGCTGATGATTATAGAAAATACTTTAAAAATCATTTGGATGTTTATGAAAAACAATTTGGTAATCAGTGAGCGCTATGAGTCTCCATCAAGTGTCTAGCTATTGATTAATGCAGAAGCTGGCCTGTGATAAAAAGATAAATATGCATTAAATCCAGCTTTCGCTCCTTGCTCATACCAGACCTTCAATCCGACTTGATCGGCGGCCTCGTGCCAGGAGCGGAAGTTTTAAATCCCTATTCAGGTTGCAAAATTTAGTGAGCTACTACTGAACGATACCAAATTTTAAGGTTCCCCATCCAGTTGGGCGATGAAGAACTGCCTAGTGCTTTCTTTTTACCTAGTCTACCAAGACTGATTGAAGATCTCTAAATAATCGCCTCATCTTAAGGACATTTTTTTGATTATATGCATATATATCATTGCTAAAAGGAGGTAATTGATGGTGAGTGAAAACCAAATATTTTTCCCCTCTTATCTCCATGAAGCTGACCTTATGACTTACCCCTAATGGCCTAAATGCTGTGGCAGTAGTTACTGGGTCTGTCAGTTCAATTACCTCATTTTCAGTCGGCTTCCAGTCTATAAATCTTTGAAAAATATCGTCCCACTGAGGAAGCATTTTCTTGGTTGTATAGGCATGATCAATGTAGTTATCACCGGTATCTTGCACGAGTTCAGCGAACTTCATTGAACCGGGAATATATAAGTGTGGATGACTACCATTACTATTTGGATACTTCCTTGTTAAATCTTCATTAAGTGAGATTTGCGTTAAGTCGGTTCTGTACCTCTTTCCATTCTCAAGTATGGAACATCCATTTAGCAATAGAATAAAAATCACAATAAAAATATTTCTGAGTGGTCTAATCATAAAATTTCCTTTGCTAGTAAAGTTTTATTCCCTTTGACTATCTTCGATAACACTGACAGATCTAACCAGAATTGGCTATATAGTCAGCGTTCGCGCGACTGCTGTCCAGTCTTTAATATTCACCCCTGAAGCCATCCACCGATATCCAATAACGCTTTTTCTTCTGTTTTGCCAGAACGTGATCCAGTGCTTCACTCACTGTCTGCACTTGTGGCATATAGTTGATGTTTCCTCCGTCTAGGAGTTGTGACCAGTTCCCCGTTAATTAATACACTGTGTATCTTTCATTAGCGGTTAAAGGCATTGTGGATTTCCACTGTTCGCTCATAGCCGACAGTGAAATTTAGCCTCACTCTGTCGTAGGTCAGTGTCCTGTTGAGTAGCGGCTAACTCATCTGATATTTTAGTGTTATCTTCTGATATAAGTTTGGATATCTCTGCTCAATATCATCTCTCTAGTATGAGTCCGATGAAATCAGCCAGCTAAATACACACCGAGTGAAAGCCGGAACAACTCCGGCTAATCATCTGCCAGCCTACTTCCGCTTACCCATCATCACAACCTTCCCCTCATACTCCAGTCCATCAACAAAATCCCCATACCACTGCAACATACCCCTACGTTGTTCCAAATACTGCGCATGGTTATACGTTCCACGAATGGTGTTTTTGTCCACATGAGCAAGCTGCAATTCGATCCAAGCGGTGTTATAGCCTTGTTCGTGAAGAATAGTGCTCATTGTGTGGCGAAAGCCGTGCCCTGTCGCTTTACCGTGATAACCAATCCGTTTCAGTACCTGATTAATACTGGCTTCACTCATCGGTTTGGTGATGTCGTTACGTCCGGGGAAAACCAGATTGTAGCGTCCGGTCACGGCATAGAGCTGTTGCAGTGCATCGATCACTTGATCGGAAAGGGGCACGAGGTGAGGGCGGCGCATTTTCATGCGTTCTTTCGGCACTTCCCAGAGCCCTTTTTCAAAATCAAACTCCTTCCATTCTGCTTGCCGTAATTCGATGGTGCGAACGCCGGTAAGCATCAGGATACGTGTTGCCAATTGTGTGACCTTACTACCCGAATAAGTTGATAACGCACGTAGAAAATCCGGCAGTTCATCAGGCAACAGGTGAGGGTAGTGTGTAGCTTTTGGTGGGGGAAGGGCGCTTGCCAGTTCTGATGCCGGATTATTTTCCGCCCGACCAGTGACGATCGCGTAACGGAATACCTGATTACAGGCTTGGCGGATTTTACGCAACTTGTCGAGTACGCCGCGTTTTTCAAGTTTCCGCAGCAAGGTTAGCATTTCCAGCGGTTTGATCTCAGCAATAGGGCGTTTGCCGATGTCAGGGAAGATGTCATTCTCAAACGCTTCCATCAGGTCTTCAGCGTAACCCTTCGACCAGTTAGGGCGTTTGTATTCATGCCATTCCAATGCGATAGCTTTGAAGGTGTTATCAACGAGCGTTTGGCGCAGTTGTTTGTCCACCTTCTTCTGTTCGCTGGGGTCTGTACCGGTTGCAATCTGGCGTTTGGCTTCATCACGGCGTTGCCGGGCTTCAGACAGGGTAATTTCAGGATATACCCCAAGCGCCAGCGTTTTCTGTTTACCGTCGAAGCGGTATTGCAGACGCCAGTATTTTGAGCCATTAGGATGGACCATCAGATGCATCCCTTCACCATCGGTAAGTTTATAAGCCTTGTCTTCTGGTTTGGCACTTCTGACTTTTACGTCGGTGAGTGGCATAGCAGATCTCCATATTGAGGTGTCGGCATACGCTGGCTGTTGGTATAAGAATTCATTGAACGGGCTTGTACCATCACTTATACCAACAGATCCTACTTGATGTACGTAGATGTCGGTAGAGTCTGGTTGACTGAAATCAGTGGGTTTATATCTAATCCACTGAATTTTAGGCATAAAAAAAGACGTCGCTTGACGTCTGTTTACTTCGAAATGGTACGCCCTACAGGGCTCGAACCTGTGACCTACGGCTTAGAAGGCCGTTGCTCTATCCAACTGAGCTAAGGGCGCATTGCGCAAAGAAGTGGCTGCTGCTTGTTGCAACAGTGGGCTGGATTATACCCACACGTCCCGGTGAGTCAACGGGTTGGCGCCGGATTTACGTTATACGGTGAATCCCTGTACAACTTTGACGAATATTGCTTTTTCTGGTGTGACTTTTTTGCACAATTGCGAGTGCTGTTCACGTGAACCAGGCATAGCAATGAAAGTTTCAGTTTTATTTGCTGGATGTATTCAGTAATTCTTTTCAAGTTATGAACGACCATATTCTACGTCCTGTGCTGTTGGTACACTGTGCTGGCATTCATTGGGCTTTGGATGAGTGTGGGCTGCTTTCACGTGCTGGGGTCGTTGCTTGGCTATGGGTGAATCCGCTATTTCGTCGAACTTTGGAACTTTTTGACTTATGAATATTCTTTCATCCGCATTCTTGCGCATTTGTCTGTTGACGATGTTAACGCTACCTGTTGGATATGCAGCGGCGGCGAGTGCGGGTTCGGATCCTGACCCACAACCCGCGCAGACTGAGACACCAGTAAAAATTAATGTTGATGCTGAATTGGTTAAGCTGCAAAAACAATTAGATAGTATCAAACAGCAGGTTTCAGGCACCAATAACGACAGCAAATTTGGTGCATTGAATGACACAACGCAGGAATTGGTGAATAGCGCCAACGAGCTTTCTAATGCCGTTGCGCCGCTACGTGCTCAAATTCAGGCTCAGTTGGACGTATTAGGGCCCGCGCCAGAGCCTGGCTCCAGTCTTAATGAAACCAGTGAAGTGACGCGTAAGCGCAACAGTCTGAATGCGCAAAAAGCAAAAATGGATGCGCAGATCGAACAAATTCAGGCTCTACGCACCAGTGCGGCTAATTTGTCGGCGCAAATTGTTACTCTGCGCCGTAGCGCGCTGAAAACACAGTTGGCATTGAATTCCGGGAGTATTTTGGGTGGGCGTTTCTGGGCGCCGCTTGTGGCACCGCAGGCCGAGGATGTTCGCCGTCTGAGTACTTTTCAGGATCAATTAAGCGATGCTTTTATGGTGGCTTGGGAGCCGGACTGGCGTTACGGTTCTGCACTTTTGATTCTGATTGCAATGGCTATGAGCTCGGCAGGTCGTCGGTATCTGGAAAAATATCTGGCTTGGGCGGGGATCCACTGGTTACCGGAAGGGCGCTTGCGGCGGAGCTTCTTGGCCACAGCATCGGTTATTTCAACCGTGGTAACGATCGGCATTGCTGCAAATTTAATCGACTTTACGCTCACGCGTCATGGCGAGGCTACAGAACGCGTAGTGTCGTTCCTTGATGCGCTGGTGAGACAGGCAATCTTCTGTTCGATGATTGCTGGGCTGGGGCGAGCATTTCTGTCAAACAAACGCCCTTCGTGGCGTTTACCTGCGATTGCTAATCCAGTCGCAAAGGCCATGAAACCGTTCCCTGTGGTCGCAGCCGGCATTATTCTGATCTTCGGTTTTATTGAACAGGTGACGGCGACAGTAGGGACATCGGTTGCGGCAACCATTATGGTGAACGGCTTATCTGCACTGTTCTTAGCCTTCACCGCAGGGACGATCACGCTGAAAAGCGATCAAATTCGTCGGCAGATGGTACATTCAGGGGAACAACCGGAAGCGCGTTCGACGCTATCTGGCGTTATCCACCTTGCGGTATTGGCGACGTCATTCTCAATACTGGTGTCGTTGGTCATCGGTTATATCTCACTGGCCCGTTTCCTGGCGTTCGAGCTCGTGTGGATCGGCATGGTGTTCTCCTGTCTGTACTTGTTTTCAACGTTTACTACCGATATCTGCGAAAGCCTCTTCTCCCCCCATAATGCCAGTGGCAAGCGGATGAAAAATTCGCTCAATCTGGACGATCGGCATCTGGCTCAAGCTACATTGCTGCTGTCGGCCGGCGGTAAAGTCTTTTTAATTTTGATGGCGGCTGTTGCTTTACTAAACGGTACGTTTGGCACTACTACGCCTCTGGAATTGGTGCAAAAAGCGGTTGAGATTTGGGGAGGGAAAGGGCTGGAAACCTTGAGCATCGTGCCTGCTCATCTGGTTAACGCGGTGCTATTTTTGGTGGTAGGGGTTTATGTTTTACGCTCTTCAAAACGCTGGCTGGAGGACGAGTTTCTTCCTAAAACGACGTTAGAACGTGGGATCCGTGCATCGCTGGTGACGTTGTTTAGCAACATCGGCTATATCCTGATTATTCTGCTGACGTTGGCGACGTTGGGGATTCAATGGAACAAGCTGGCGTGGATTGTCAGTGCGTTGTCGGTGGGGATTGGTTTTGGCTTACAGGAGATAGTGAAGAACTTTATCTCTGGCCTGATTCTGTTGACGGAACGCCCAGTGAAAGTAGGGGATTCGGTCAGTATCAGCGGAGTCGAAGGTGATATCCGCCGGATTAACGTGCGTGCGACGGAAATTCAATTGGGCGACCGTTCGACGGTGATCGTGCCGAACTCCCAATTCATTTCACAGAACGTGCGCAATATTACGATGGGGAACCCGTTTGGGGTTGCGACGCTGGCGCTGACGTTCCCGTTGGATATCGATCCTGAAGAAGTCCGAACCCTGTTGCTGGATGCTTACATCAACCATGATGCGATTCTCGAATCACCAGCACCGTCAGTGAAATTTAGCCAGTTGAATCCGACGGGCATGGTGCTGAGTGTGACAGGCTATGTCAGCAGCCCGAGAATGGTCTCGGAAGCGAAGAGCGACCTGCTGTTTGAGATCATCAAACGGTTACGGGCATCAAATATCCCGCTGGCTGTACCGCAGAAGATGGTGCTGGAAAATTCGGGGTTGGCGCTACCTGATAGCATTTCGGGTGAGGATAAATAATCTACTCTATTTAGCCATCCGTTATCCGGCATTGAACGGGTAACGGATGAACATCAATGCAGTGCTCACCGCGTGTGGATTGCGGCTATTTTCCCTGCTGTTTAATCATATCGAGATAGATTTCACGCAGCCGTTGAGTCATTTGGCCTGGCTTGCCGTCGCCGATCGTATTTCCATCCAGCATCACAACGGGGAGGATGAGCATGGTGGCTGAACTGACAAAAATCTCTTTGGCGTGATACGCCTCTTCTGGCGTAAAACTGCGTTCTTCTAGCGCAATGCCATCCTTTTCTGCCAGTTTGAGCAGCGACTGACGCGTGATACCGTGCAGAATATCGTTGCTAAGCGGTCGAGTCACCACCGTGTTGTCATGCAGGACGATGTAGCAGTTGCAAGAGCTACCTTCGGTAATGAAGCCATCTTCGACAAAGAAGGCATCGTCGGCCTTATTCGCGTGGGCATATTCTTTCGCCAGGCTGGCGGCGAGCAGGCTGACAGTTTTGATATCTCGGCGGTGCCAGCGGATATCCTCGGTGGTGACAACGTGTAGCCCCGTTGTGGCTTTCGGGTTACCGACCAGCGAACGTGCCTGAGTGAATAAAACCAGCGTGGATTTGACGTCCGCAGAAGGGAAATAGAAATCACGATCGCCAGCATTGCCACGGCTAAGCTGTAAATAGATCGCGCCTTCTTGCAGATCGTTTTTATTGATCAGCTCATTGTGAATGTCTTTGAGCGCCTCGGCGGTGACGGGCAGCGTAAGCGATAACTCGCGGCAGGAGCGTTGCAGGCGAGTGATGTGGTCGGGGAAATCAACTAGCTTGCCATCGATTACCGCTGTCACTTCATAAACGGCATCGGCAAACAGGAAACCACGGTCAAACACGGAAATTTTTGCTTCATTCTCTTCTAAATACTGTCCATCAACGTAAACAAGACGTTGCATCACAACACTCCTTAATAGTTGCTCAATGCAGGTTAACGCGCGTTATCCCCACAATAATGCGTTGGGCGGTAATATTTCGCTACCGTTATAGTGCAACCCATTATTGCGATCGCGCTGTAAGAGCAGCGGGCCATCCAAATCGACCACGGTGGCACCCTGCGCTACAACAAATGCGGGTGCCATCGACAGTGATGTGCTCACCATGCAGCCGACCATAATTTTTAAACCTTGCTCCTGCGCGTATTTTCGCAAACGCAGAGCTTCAGTCAGTCCACCGGTTTTATCCAGTTTGATGTTGATCATGTCATAGCGTCCTACCAGCGCGGCTAGCGACTGACTGTCATGACAGGATTCATCGGCACAGACGGGAATGGGGCGAGGCAGATCTACCAGCACATCATCCTTACCCGCCTGGAACGGTTGCTCGATCATCGCTACGCCAAGTGCGGCGAGTTCAGGAACCAGCGCCAGATAACGTTCGGTGTCCCATCCCTCATTGGCGTCAACGATTAGGCGAGCCAATGGCGCGCCTTCGCGAACGGCGGCCACTCTGGCCAGATCGTCGGTGTCCGCCAGTTTTAATTTGAGAAGGGGGCGACTGGCATTTTGCGTCGCCGCCTGTCGCATACGGTCTGGTGTATCAAGCGATAGCGTATAGGCGGTCTCCAACGCGGTAGGCAAAGGAAGACTCAGGCGCTGCCAAATACGCTGCTGATGCTGTTTGCACTCCAGATCCCAGAACGCGCAATCGAGCGCATTACGCGCTGCGCCAGCAGGCAGAATGGCTTGCAAGCTCTCTCGATCTAAACCATTACGAACGTCGCTGCTCAGCGAGGCGAGTTGCGCCATTACGCTATCGAGGGATTCACCGTAGCGTGAATAGGGGACGCACTCGCCATAGCCCGTCACGTTGCCGGACTGAAGCGCCACGACAACGACATCAGCCTGACACTTGCTGCCGCGTGAAATGGTAAATGTGCCTTCTATTGGCCAGCTTTCGGTGAAAAATCGCATCTCGGTCATAGGCTTACTCTTGAATCCCCCCTCTCGAATCAACCATCTAGTGTCCCGAGCTATAAATACCTTATTTAGCAGGCCCGATCGGGCCGTAAAGTGTAATGCTTCTTCCTACGCGTATTCTTCATTTTTCGCAATTTTGGTCAGAAATAAATGCGGTTTACTTCCAGACTGAGAAAATTTATGAACGGGTATCGACAGAGCGAATTATCTGAGATAGCTTGAATAAACTCATCACACTTCAGATCGCATGTGCTTTTGTGGTTAACGAAAGCGGTAGTCAACGAAAACGGGCTTCGTGCGATTCGAAGGATGTTGAGTAGAGTGTCTTTTTACAGGCACTGCGTCGCTCGGACGGTCCGGGCGCTCACGTTAATTTGAGGATGTTATGGCTGATTCACCTTCTCCGCGCCGTTTTACGCGCATCGATCGTCTTCCCCCGTATGTATTTAATATCACTGCTGAATTAAAAATGGCTGCGCGTCGTCGTGGCGAGGATATTATCGATTTCAGCATGGGTAATCCTGACGGCCCGACCCCCCCGCATATCGTGGAAAAACTTTGTACGGTTGCACAGCGCGAAGATACGCATGGTTATTCGACATCCCGAGGCATTCCGCGCTTACGCCGTGCGATCTCTCGCTGGTATGCCGATCGCTATGAGGTTGATATCGATCCTGAAACCGAAGCGATCGTCACGATTGGTTCCAAAGAGGGGCTGGCGCATCTGATGCTGGCAACATTGGATCATGGTGATACGGTGCTGGTGCCGAACCCGAGTTATCCGATTCACATTTATGGTGCAGTGATTGCCGGGGCTCAGGTACGTTCTGTACCGCTAGTGGAAGGCGTCGATTTCTTTAATGAATTAGAGCGTGCGATCCGCGAGAGTATTCCGAAGCCGAAAATGATGATTCTTGGCTTCCCGTCGAACCCGACGGCGCAGTGTGTCGAGCTGGATTTCTTTGAGCGCGTTGTGGAGTTAGCGAAACAGTATGGTGTGTTGGTGATCCATGATTTGGCCTATGCTGACATTGTGTATGACGGCTGGAAGGCACCGTCGATCATGCAGGTTCCCGGCGCAAAAGACATCGCGGTCGAGTTTTTCACGCTGTCAAAAAGCTACAACATGGCGGGCTGGCGCATTGGCTTTATGGTCGGTAACCCTGAGTTGGTAAACGCACTGGCACGGATCAAGAGCTACCACGATTACGGCACGTTTACGCCGTTGCAGGTTGCCGCGATCGCCGCGTTGGAAGGCGATCAACAATGTGTGCGGGATATTGCCGAACAGTATCGCCAGCGTCGTAACGTTTTGGTGCGCGGTCTGCATGAGGCGGGCTGGATGGTTACTGAACCTAAAGCCTCAATGTACGTGTGGGCGAAAATTCCTGATGCTTATGCGCACCTGGGGTCGTTGGAGTTTGCTAAGCGACTGCTGTCGGAGGCGAAGGTTTGCGTCTCGCCTGGTATTGGTTTTGGGGATTATGGCGATACCCATGTTCGGTTTGCCTTAATCGAAAATCAGGATCGTATTCGACAGGCGGTGCGTGGTATTAAGACGATGTTCCGTGCTGACGGTATCTTACCGACCACTAAACCCTTATCAGGAAAGGGCTCTGCTGCCTGATATCCTCGGCTCCCAGTCGCCTGACTGGGAGCAACATAAACATGCCGTGACAGCGGCTTATCATTTGCTAGAATGCCTACCGTTAATCTCAATCAGGATGAGTTTGTCATGTCGTTATCTCTGTCTAAATTTTCTGCGTTAACGCTGCTTTGCGTCACGCTGGCCGGGTGCCAACAAACAGGAACGTCTGCCCACAAAGGAACAGTGGCAGGCCAGTCTTCTGCGGTAACGGTTTCTCCTAACGATCAACTGAACCAGTTGGCGTCACTGGTTGCGGCCACCCGATATCTCAAATCGAAATGTAGCCGCAGCGATCTCCCCGATGATGCGACGATTACCAATGTCGCGTTGGCGGTGGCGAAGCAAAAAGGCTGGAATGTTGCGAGTTATCAGGCTTTGCCGCAGCGCAGTGAAAGCCTGTATCAAGGGTTATTAAAAGACAGCACGCCAAAAGAGACGCAGTGTTTGGAATTTAACCGCACCCTGACGCCGTTTATTGATGCCATGCGCAACCACGGCTAAGGCGCAGCACTTCCACGTTCATTATCGGCGGAACGTTCATTCTCGTTGAATTTTCCGCCCGGCCAGTCCTCTAGCGCTTCCAGAATAAACACTTCGCCCTCTACGCTGAAAATGGTCATATCTTGCTGGATTTGTTCTATGGTTAGCCCTTCAACTGGCGAATCGCCTTCGCGGAATTGCAGGCCGTTGAGTGTGATGCTGCGCTTGGCTTCATCCGACGTATAAACATGTGCGCTGTAGGTCAGCGATGGGATCTCGCCATTGCTGACGGCAGGTAACGGCAACATGGTCTTTTTTTCTGGGGGGGCTGGCGTATTGGCATGTGCTTCCCCTTGGTGAGGTGTAGCCGAGGATGTTGTCGGTGCTTGCTCCTCAACCGCAGGCAAGGTAGCGGCGTGAGCGGCCAGAGTGGTCGGTGCGGAAGTCGTCGGACTCCCCCAGCGCTGATGGCTGAACCAGCCTAGCGCGATAAAAAGCAGAGCATAAACCACCATCAGATAACCGGGCATCGGGTATCTCGCAAGTAGCGCTGGCTGTGGGGGTGTCGGTGCATCCGGTGCGTTATCCACGCGCTAATCCTTAATTATCTATCCTTAGACCGTGTAGCGTCACATCATAAACGAAAGTTGAACAAATGGATGGTGCTATCTGCCTTATTTTGCAAAAAATAGAAAGAGCTAAAAACTGAATCTCTCGGTTATGTGACCGTGCCTCCATTTTGATTAAAAGCTATTACAATAATAATAATCACAGACGGAATCTTGATGCGGGTCGCAAAAAGAACGTGTAAATTTGCTTTCATGAAATTGCGTTTTATTATTGTTGGCATGGTGTTTTTTTTGGTTTTCGATAGTCAGTAACTGTGAAGGGGAATAATTTAATTAACAGCGACGAGTGTTAATTTGCTGTAGTGTTATGTGGTTTTTTTCTACAGAGATTTCGCTGGTTTTTTATTGGCAAGGGAGCGAACAATCTGCCGCTAAACAATGAATATACTTGTCATGCTTCACGTTGCAGCAAGCCGCGTTCAAATCGGCTTCCGGCAGATTTGCCACCTGAATCACTTACCTGAGTAAGCTCGTTGGGACGCCTCCACTTGCCGCTTGTCTGAAGTTCGAATTTTTTAGAGTATAAGCAAAATTTTAAAATATGTAATTAATATTGCAGGGTTTTGTGTGGGTTTATTTTCTCTATATTTTTTTAATGCTGAGGTAAAGGGGAATGCTGGGTCACCATTGAAGGGAATTATCTATTAGCACATTATTTTTATTGAAATAGTTATCTGTAATTCTTCAGCCCAATATCTATCATTCTGCGGTAATGAACCTGCTGTAGGGTGGGGGATATCGGGGCAATAATAGTAAAAATACAGGAAATGTTATGACTTATTTTTTACTTCGTACCCGTCTTACGCTTTGCGCGACATTAGTCCTGAGTGGCCTGATTGCCGGATGCAGCGATAGCGATGCAACGCCGGATGTTGGTGTCGATCGTTCCGCTGCGCCGCAGAATGTTAAAGTGCCGGCGCTGGCCTATGATGATAACAGCGTGGTACTAGCTTGGGAAAAACCGACTAAACCTGCCGCAGGCATTAAAGATTATCGTGTCTATATGAATGGAACCTTGTTGGGCGGAACCATTGATAACCAGAACGTTCATTCACCAGCCAAGCCGTATATCGATAACTTCTATAACTCGATCGATACCGCCAACTGGCACGTCCGCGTCAGCTTCCATAATTTCAAGGTGGCTAACCTGTCGCCTGAAACTGAGTACCGTTTCACTGTGCGCGCGCTTTATGACGACGGCAAAGAATCTGTTGATAGTGAAGCGGTTGTGCAGAAAACGACTGCTACACCAGCCTCACTGAACGTGACTAACTACGGTGCGAAAGGGGACGGGGTAGCAAACGATACGCTGGCGATTCAGAAGGCGATTGATGACTGTACGCCAGCCGCGTATCCGAAAGGCTGTAAAGTCGTGGTTGAAGGTGGCACGTTTAAAACCGGAGCGCTGTTCCTGCATAGCGATATGACGTTTGAAGTTGCGAAAGGTGCTACGTTGCTGGGGTCGGCAAACGGTGACGATTACCCGCTCGCGCGTGGCTACTATCTCTACCCGTACAGTGCACCTAAATTGCCTAAGCGCCCCCCCTCACTGATTAACGTATTGGAAGCGGACGATCAGGGTAGCAGTCATGCAGGCACCTTTAAAAATATTCGTATCGTCGGACAGGGTACGATTGATGGCAATGGCTGGATGCGTGGCATTAAAGCCAGTGATGAAAACATTACTGAAATTGATGAATTAAAGAATGCGTTGCCACTCTATCGTGCGAGCAAAGCGACTAATGTTGGTAGTGACGGCATTCTGGCAAAAGACCAAACGGCAAAAGCCATTTCTGAAGGAATGCTACTGGATGAGGCGTACAAAAACCGACGCTCCAGCCTGATGACGTTGCGCGGTGTGAGCAATATGTATCTGGAAGGGCTGACAATTCTGAATCCTGCATACCACGGTGTGATGGTGTTGGAATCCGAAAATGTGGCGATGAATGCGCTGGTGCACACAACGTATGATGCTAATAATGCGGATGGTATTGAATTCGGAAATAGCCAGAATGTCATGGTATTCAATAACTTTTTTGATACAGGTGATGACAGCGTAAACTTTGCCGCAGGGTATGGTGCCGAAGTAGTGACACTGGGGCAAAAAGCGCAGAGCGGCGCCTGGATCTTCAATAACTACTTCCGTCGCGGGCATGGCGCGGTGGTCACGGGTAGCCATACTGGTGCCTGGATAGAAAAAATTGTTGCTGAAGATAACGTAATGAATAAGACGGATGTTGGCCTACGCATGAAGAGTCGTCCCTATTATGGTGGCGGCTCGCGTGACGTGGTATTCCGTAATAACGCGATGCGTGATATTGTCAAAGAACCGTTCGTGTTCACTATCAAATATAAAGCGGACGTGAACGATACCCAGCCAGCGGCAGAACCTGCACAGTTCCGCGATGTGACCGTTTCCAACGTCACGGTTGATGGTTCAGCGAAGAAAAACAGCATCATGGTCGATGGGATGACCATCGCTGAGATGGCTGATGCGTATAAGTTCTCTTTTGGACGAGATGCTTATCACCAAGGCCTGCATTTTGAGAATGTAAAATTCAAAAATGTAAAAGCCACTGACATCACGTTCCTGAAGAACAGTGAATTTAAGAATGTCGTTTTTGAGAATGTACCGGGAGCCTGGAATTTCGGCCATATTGAAAATATCGGGCTCAAAGACCGTGTAAATAATGATGCCGCGCTGACGACCCGTGATGATGAGACCATCAGTCGGGAAGCCGCAACGGAATAAGGCATTTTCCCCACGTCGTTGGGCGTGGGGAGTATTATGGATGATTACTCTATGGCACGATTGCAAGCGTTCAAAGAACCGTCTTTTAATTCGTTGGTTGCCACTCTTCGGTCACTGCCAACTCCTCTGATTCGACGCATCGTGTTGGGGGTGATTTTGCTGCTGATTTGTCAGCAGTTGGCCGTACTGGCTTGGCGTTTTCTCCTGCCTGAAGACTCACGCGTTGTTGGCGTGTCAGTTACGCCTGCCCAGGCGAAAGAAAAGCCCGCTACGCCGGGCGATTTTACCTTATTCGGCCATGCCCCCGATGCGCCTGTGGTTAATGATGCTGCGTTATCCGGTGATATCCCGCTGACATCGTTAAATATCAGTCTGACTGGGGTGTTGGCGAGCGGAGATGCCAAACGCTCGATTGCCATTATCGCTAAAGATAGTCAGCAATACAGTCGCAACGTCGGCGATGCTATTCCCGGCTATGAAGCCAAAATTGTGACTATCTCTGCCGATCGTGTCGTGCTCCAGTATCAGGGGCGCTATGAGGCGCTGAATTTGTATCAGGAAGAACACGCTGCCGATGCGCTGCCGTCTCCTGATGCTTTTAGTCAGGTGAAGGGCGAGATACAAAAAGATCCCTTTACGGCACAGGATTACCTCACCATTTCCCCCGTCACGGAAGAAGATGTACTGAAAGGATATCAGTTAAACCCCGGCAAAAACCCCGATCTTTTTTACCGCGCAGGCTTGCAGGATAACGATCTCGCTGTGTCATTAAACGGCATGGATTTACGCGATACGGATCAGGCACAGCAGGCGATGGCGCAACTGGCAGGGATGAGCAAATTTAATTTGACCGTCGAGCGTGATGGTCAACAGCAAGATATATATCTGGCACTGGATGGAGACCACTAATTTGTTTAGCAAGGGACAGGGATTTTTTAAGCGTCAGGTTTTTTCGAAATATAAAAACCAATGGCTTAGTCATGTACGCCGCAAGAGTATGTTGTTGCTTGGCGGGAGTGTTTTGCTGATGGCATCATCGTTAGCGTGGAGCGCTGAGTTCTCCGCCAGCTTCAAAGGTACGGATATTCAGGAGTTTATCAATACCGTCAGTAAGAATCTGAATAAGACCGTTATTATCGATCCGTCGGTCAGCGGAACGATTACCGTTCGCAGCTATGACATGATGAACGAAGAGCAGTATTACCAGTTCTTCCTGAGTGTGTTGGATGTCTACGGATTTACTGTTATTCCTATGGATAACAATGTGTTGAAGATTATTCGCTCAAAAGATGCGAAATCGACATCTATGCCGCTGGCGAGTGATGAGCAGCCGGGTATCGGCGATGAAGTTGTTACGCGCGTTGTGCCAGTCAACAATGTGGCGGCACGCGATTTGGCACCGCTGCTGCGCCAGTTGAACGACAACGCGGGCGCTGGGAGTGTGGTGCATTACGAACCCTCGAACGTGCTGCTGATGACTGGGCGTGCGGGCGTCATCAAGCGGCTGATGACGATCGTCGAACGGGTTGATCAGACGGGCGATCGGAATGTTACCAGTATTCCACTGTCTTACGCGTCCTCGACGGAAGTGGTGAAGATGGTGAATGAACTGAACAAGATGGATGAAAAATCTGCCTTGCCGGGGATGTTGACCGCGAATGTGGTGGCAGATGAACGAACCAACTCCGTGCTGGTACGTGGCGAACCGAATTCACGCCAGCGTGTTATCGATATGGTCAAGCAACTCGATCGCCAGCAGGCGGTGCAGGGTAATACTAAAGTTATCTATCTCAAATACGCCAAGGCTGCCGATTTGGTCGAAGTGCTCACGGGCGTAGGCGACAGTATCCAAACTGATCAACAAAATGCATTGCCCGCGCTGCGTAAAGACATTTCGATTAAGGCGCATGAACAAACCAACTCGCTGATTGTGAATGCCGCGCCTGACATTATGCGCGATCTGGAACAGGTGATTGCGCAGTTGGATATCCGTCGTCCACAGGTATTGGTCGAAGCGATCATCGCGGAAGTACAGGATGCCGATGGGATGAACCTCGGTGTGCAATGGGCCAATAAGAATGCTGGGGTGACGCAGTTCACGAATACCGGGTTACCGATCACGACAATGATGGCGGGAGCAGACCAGTTTCGGCGTGACGGAACGCTTAGCACGGCAGCGACGAGTGCACTTGGCGGTTTCAACGGGATTGCTGCGGGTTTCTATCAGGGCAACTGGGGCATGCTGATGACGGCGCTGTCTAGCAACAGCAAGAACGATATTCTGGCAACGCCCAGTATTGTGACGTTGGACAATATGGAAGCGACGTTTAACGTCGGTCAGGAAGTCCCCGTGCTAGCTGGTTCGCAGACAACATCTGGTGACAACGTTTTCCAAACGGTGGAACGTAAAACGGTCGGTATCAAACTGAAGGTGAAACCCCAAATTAATGAAGGCGACTCCGTTCTGCTGGAAATCGAACAGGAAGTCTCCAGCGTAGCAGATGCGGCCTCCAGCAGTAGCACCAACCTCGGGGCAACATTCAATACGCGTACTGTTAATAACGCGGTGCTGGTCAGCAGCGGTGAAACCGTCGTGGTGGGGGCTTACTGGATAAAAGTACGAATGAGTCCGCCAGTAAAGTCCCCTTGTTAGGAGATATTCCGATTCTGGGGCATTTGTTCCGTTCCAACAGTCAGGAAACGAAAAAGCGCAACCTGATGTTGTTTATCCGTCCTTCTATTATCCGCGATCGCAGCCAATATCAGAGCGCCTCTGCCAGTAAGTATCACTCATTCAATGCTGAAGAAGAGAAGCAACGGAACGTGAGCAACGGTGAGGGCGGACTGCTGGATAACGACTTGCTGCGCTTACCTGAGGGGGGGAACGCTTATACGTTCCGTCAGGTTCAGTCCTCTATCGTGGCATTTTACCCGGCAGGCGGGAAATGAGCGACGTTGCCTCTTCGATTATAGAATTACGTCCCATATTGCCTTTCGCCTATGCGCGATCGCAGCAAATTCTGCTGTTGCAGGGGGATAATGATGCAAGTCTCCAGACGATCTGTGTTGCGCAGACGCCAGCGATAGCGCTGTTGGAGGCGCGTCGGGTTGCAGGCTGCCCACTCAGGATTGAGCGAGTGACGGAGGACGAGTTTGAACGGCAGTTAGTCATTAGCTATCAGCGCGATTCAGAAGAAGCACGCCGTCTGATGGAGGACATCGGTAATGAGATGGACTTCTATACGCTGGTGGAAGAACTGCCAGACAGTGATGATTTGCTCGATGCCGATGATGACGCGCCGATTATCCGCCTCATCAATGCCATGTTAACCGAAGCGATTAAGAATAAGGCGTCGGATATTCACATCGAAACCTATGAGCGTTATTTGCTGATCCGTTTCCGTGTTGACGGCGTATTGCGTGAGATTTTGCGTCCACAGCGTAAGTTAGCTTCACTGCTGGTGTCGCGTATCAAAGTCATGGCAAAGCTGGATATTGCGGAAAAGCGCATCCCGCAGGATGGGCGCATGGCGCTGCGGGTGGGAGGACGGGCGGTTGACGTGCGTGTATCTACTCTGCCGTCGAATTACGGTGAGCGTGTCGTGCTGCGTTTGCTGGATAAAAACAGCGTTAAGCTCGATCTTGAATTGCTGGGGATGTCGGAACGCAATCGACAACTGCTGGACAGCCTGATCCATCGCCCACACGGTATTATTCTCGTCACCGGCCCGACAGGGTCGGGGAAAAGTACCACGCTTTATGCTGCGCTTAGTCGCCTGAATGCTTCGGAACGTAACATCATGACGGTGGAAGACCCCATCGAATATGAACTGGAAGGCATCGGGCAAACGCAGGTCAATGCTAAGGTGGATATGACGTTTGCCCGCGGACTGCGTGCCATTCTGCGTCAGGACCCGGACGTGGTGTTGGTGGGGGAAATTCGTGATGGTGAAACTGCACAAATTGCTGTTCAGGCATCGCTGACCGGCCACCTTGTGCTCTCCACACTACATACCAATAGCGCGTTGGGCGCGCTGTCTCGTTTGCAGGATATGGGTGTCGAGCCCTTCCTGCTCTCAACCTCTCTGCTGGGCGTACTCGCACAGCGTCTGGTCAGAACGTTATGTTCTGACTGTAGTCAACCGCAGCCTGTCGATCTGGTTCAGGCAAAACAGATGGGGATTGCACCGGATACGCTGCTGCACAATCCCGTTGGCTGTCCGCAGTGTAGCTTTACCGGTTACCGGGGACGTATCGGCATTCATGAACTGGTGTTGATCAATGACGACGTCCGTGCGGCGATCCACCGTTGTGAGGGTGAAATGGCGATTGCGCAGATTCTGGGGGAGAGCCGAACGACGATCCGTCAGGACGGGTTGGAGAAGGTACTGGCGGGGCTCACAACCTGGGAAGAAGTGATCCGCGTAACCAAAGAGGAATGATATGGCACAGTACCAATATCAAGCGCTGGATGCGCAGGGGAAAAAATGCCGTGGCAGTCAGGAAGCCGACTCAGCCAGACAGGCACGCCAGCTATTGCGGGAGCGTGGACTGGTGCCGCTGTCGGTTGATGAAAGCCGAGGCGATCAGCAGAAATCCAGTTCCACGGGGTTCTCCCTACGCCGCAAAATTCGTATTAGTACCTCAGATTTAGCACTGTTGACGCGCCAGCTAGCCACGCTGGTAGCGGCATCGTTGCCGCTGGAAGAAGCGCTGGATGCGGTGGCGAAGCAGAGTGAAAAGCCGCATCTGAGCCAGTTGATGGCGGCGGTGCGCAGCAAGGTGATGGAAGGTCATTCGCTGGCCGATGCCATGAAGTGTTTTCCCAGTAGCTTTGAACGGCTGTATTGCGCAATGGTCGCCGCAGGCGAGACGTCTGGTCACCTTGATGCCGTCTTAAATCGGTTGGCGGACTACACCGAGCAGCGCCAACAGATGCGTAACCGTATACAGCAAGCAATGATTTATCCCTGTGTGCTAACCGTGGTCGCGATTGCCGTGGTCAGTATTTTGCTATCCGTTGTGGTGCCGAAAGTTGTCGAGCAATTTATTCATATGAAGCAGGCGCTCCCGCTTTCAACTCGAATTTTGATGGGGATGAGTGATGCCGTGCGCACGTTTGGGCCGTGGTTCCTGTTGGCGTTGCTGGCAGGGTTTATGGCGCTGCGCGTGATGCTGCGGCAGGAGAAACGGCGCGTTAGTTTTCATCGACGCCTGCTGCATTTACCGCTGCTTGGTCGTATCGCTCGCGGCTTGAATACGGCACGCTACGCGCGGACGCTCAGCATTCTCAACGCCAGTGCCGTGCCGCTGTTACAGGCGATGCGCATTAGCGGCGATGTGATGAGCAATGATTACGCCCGCCATCGGCTCTCGATGGCAACGGATGCGGTGCGAGAGGGCGTCAGTCTGCACAAGGCGCTGGAACAGACGGCGCTCTTTCCCCCGATGATGCGGCATATGATTGCCAGCGGTGAGCGCAGCGGCGAGTTGGACAGCATGCTGGAACGGGCAGCGGATAATCAGGATCGTGAATTCAGCTCGCAGATGACGCTGGCTCTGGGGTTATTTGAACCTCTGCTGGTGGTCAGTATGGCGGCGGTGGTGTTGTTTATCGTATTGGCGATTTTACAACCGATTCTGCAACTGAATACGTTAATGAGTTCGTAAGAGAACCAACAATTGAACAAGGAAAAGTAAGGATGCAACAGTATCAACGTGGTCATAGTCAGCGTGGTTTTACCCTGTTGGAAATTATGGTGGTGATCGTCATTCTCGGCGTACTGGCGAGTTTGGTGGTGCCCAATCTGATGGGGAATAAAGAAAAGGCGGATCGACAAAAAGCCGTCAGCGATATTGTCTCTCTGGAAAGCGCACTCGATATGTACAAGCTGGATAACAACCGTTATCCGTCCACAGAGCAGGGGCTGAAAGCGTTGGTGACGAAGCCGACGGTACAACCGGAACCGCGTAACTACCCGGCCGATGGCTATATTCGCCGCTTGCCGCAGGATCCGTGGGGTACAGACTATCAACTGTTAAACCCAGGTCAGCACGGCAAGTTAGATATCTTCTCCCTGGGGCCAGACGGTATGCCGGGAACGGAAGATGATATCGGCAACTGGAATCTTGATAAGAAATAAAGATATGCGGCGGCATGTCTGTCGTTATAAATGACGGCATAAAAAGGACGGCAAAAGCGCAATGAAGCGGTCAATGAGGAAACAGCAGGGGTTTACCCTACTGGAAATGATGCTGGTTGTATTACTGGCTGGTATCGCAGCTAGCATGGTGGTCATGGCGTTTCCTCCCGAGCGCCAGAATGACAGCGCCTGGCAATTGGCCCGTTTTCAGGCGCAGTTGGAATTTGCCGCTGAAAGCAGTCAGATTAACGAATATATGCTGGGTGTTCGCATCTATCCCGATCGCTGGCAGTTTTATCAACTCCAGCGACCCGCTGCAGCGGAAGGAGTACCAATGCCAGGCAACGACCGCTGGCAGGGCTACAAGTGGCAGCCGTGGCAACCGTATCGGGTGCGTGCCTCGGCGACGTTGCCCGATGCGTTACGACTTGAGCTATTGCAGGCCGATGGGAAAAAAGTGGATAAAACGCAGAGCGGCGACGACCCCGATATCCTGATTTTGCCCGGTGGTGAAATCACGCCTTTCCGTCTGGCCTTTAAGTCTGAAAACAAAGCGCTCTCAAATTGGCTTCAGGTCGATGCCAACGGACGGTTTGTGACGTCGATGAGTCAGGGTAAGAAACAATGAGACGGCAGAAAGGGATGACGCTGGTGGAAGTGTTGGTTGCGCTGAGCGTTTTTGCTCTGGCAGGCATTGCCGTTTTACAAACGACAGCTAGACAAGCAAGCAGCCTGAGCCGGCTGGAAGAGAAGACATTTGCTAGCTGGGTGGCGGAAAACCAGCAGGTTCAACTGCGACTGGAACAGCGCTGGCCGGAAGCGTCGTGGGTGAAAGGGGAAACGAAATTCGCTGGTGTGCGCTGGCATTGGCGCTGGCAAGGTATAGAAACTGGCGACCCCCAGACTAAAGCGCTGGATGTGGAAGTGCGGCGTAATAAAGATGCCTTTGCCGCCGATGCCTCGCTACGTACCTATGTGGTGAAGCCATGATGTTTAGTAAAACAAGGATGTGTAGTCAAACCAGAAGAATGCGAGAGACCGTGCGGCACAGGCACCAGCAGGGTTTTACGCTGCTGGAAATGATTCTGTCGATCGCTATTTTTGCGGCGCTGAGCCTCAGCGCGTTTCAGGTGCTGAACGGCGTGATGCGTAACGATGAAATCTCACAGCGTAAAGCAGAGCGTCTGGCTGAAATACAGCGCGCTTTTTCACAAATGGACAGCGATTTTTCTCAGATGATCGCACGCGGCAGCCGGGGGAGCACCTCGATATTTTATGCGGGTCGCGATCGGCTAAAAAGTGACGACTGGGGCGTTAGTTTTATGCGCAATGGCTGGCAGAACCCGTTTGGCATTCTGCCGCGTTCTGAACTGCAGCCTGTGGCCTATCGACTGCGGGAGCATACTCTGGAACGGCTAACGCACGCGGTTCCCGATCCTATTGAAGGGCTTGAGCCTGGTGTAAAACCGCTTCTCACGCAGGTTGACGGTTTCCGCCTGCGCTTTTTCAGCAATAAAACCTGGCGCGACCACTGGGATAACAGTACGCAATTGCCACAAGGTATTGAAGTGGTTCTGACCTTAAGGGATTACGGAGAAATGTCGCGTATATTTTTGATTACCACCGGGCCAGTTAAATGAAGTCGCGTCAGCGCGGCGTAGCGCTGCTGGTGGTGCTCCTGATTCTGGCATTAATGGTGATGATAGCCTCAGCGATCACGGAACGTACCGGTAAAGCGTTTTTGCGTACCGAAAGTCATTTAAGCCGCCAGCAGGCGAAATGGTTTGCGTTAGGGGCGGAAACGCTAAGCGGGCAGATATTGCTGCGTGATACCCGAAATATGCCGGGTCGCACGTTTGTCGGGCAGAACTGGTCGCAGCCAAGCCAGCGTTTTCCCGTGGACGGTGGGGATGTCATTGGTCAGATTAGTGATGCACGTACCTGCTTTAACCTGAATGCGATCAATCAAGGCGTGGATAACGAGAGTACGCTGGTGAAGACACCTTATCCGGCGCAGGTTTTTCGTTTTCTGTTGAAAAATCTGGGCGAGGAAGCGGATCGCGCAGAGAAAATCACTGCTGCAGTGCGTGACTGGATTGATGCCGATAACTATCCATCGGCGAATGGTGCAGAAGACGAGGTCTATGCCACGTTGCCGATGCCTTATCGTACTGCCAATCAAAGAATGAGTGAAATCAGCGAATTACGGGCCGTTTACGGCATGGACAGCGATCTCTATCGCCGATTATTGCCCTATGTCTGTGCGTTGCCGGTGGATGCGATGTCCATAAATATCAATACATTAACTGAGTTTGATGCGCCGCTGTTATCTGCCGTTTTCTTGAATGAAATGACAATGTCGCAGGCAAAAGCGCTGGTGCAGCAACGTCCAAAAATGGGGTGGGCAAGCCTTGAAGTCCTGCAGCAAACCGGATTATTGCCTCCGAATAGTAAAAATACTGCGCAGCGGGTGCTGGCAGTGAAAAGTGAATGGTTCTTTGTAAAGCTTCAGGTGCGTGTTGGCGACAGTGATTTTCACCAACGCAGTTTGCTTCATCTGAGTGGACAAAAGGTAGAGGTCGTACAGCGGCAATATGGAGGATATAGGACGGTGAATCCATGAAATTAGCGGGAAAATGGAAGCAAAAAGCCGCGAAAGCCCCATTAAATCGAGGTTCGGTGGTTCGACATCCGTGCCTCATTGTGCGTCTTCCGGTAGAGGAACAGGGAGAAATCGAATGGCAGCTCCGTTCACCCAATGGGGAAAATTTACTAAGCCAGGGGCGTGGTAGCGTAGAGCAGGTTCGCCCAGCGTTGGCAGCTTACCCGTCTGTGACGTTTACACGCGTTCTGGTTCCGGCAACTGACGTGACCTTTTATGCCCTGACGCTACCCCGGCAGGCGCGGCGTCAGTTGATGCAAGTCGTGCCATTTATGCTGGAAGACCAACTGGCTACGGACATTGAAAAGCTGCATTTTGCCGTGCTGGAAATTCATGGTGATGACGGTACGGTCGCGGTGGTGGAAAAAAGCCGGATGCGGCAGTGGCTGGCTCAGAGTGATGCGTTGGATCTCAGCGTTGATGCTCTATTGCCTGATGCCCGCGTATTGCCAAAACATCAGGATGGGTGGAGCGCGCTACAACATGGTGGCATGTGGCTGTTTCGTCAGCCAACGGGCCATGTTATGGCAGCGGAGTCCTCCTGGTGCGGCGATTTACTCAAGGCGTCCATGCCGCTGCCAGCAATATACAGCTACAGCGTTACATTGGGCGGCGGTGAGTTGTCACAGTACGAATGGCAGGAGGCGTGCGAGTGGAAAGCGCAGCCGGAAACAGATCTCTTCACGTTGGCAGCAACGGCGCAACTCCCTGCCTCGGTTGATTTGCGGCAAGGCGATTATGCGCCGGAGAAAGCGTGGCAAAACACCCTGCTGCCGTGGCGTAGCGTTGGGATCGCTTTTGCCTGTTACCTTCTACTGATCGTGGCGGAGGCGGGTTGGGCGCACTATCAGCTTTATCAACAGGCTGAACATTGGCGGCAGGAGAGCGTGCGTGTCTATCGGCAAATTTTCCCTTCCGAGACGAATGTCGTTAACCCGCGAGCACAGATGCAGCAGCATCTGCAACGTACCGCGGCCGGGGGCGCAGGGAAGGGGCTACTGGAGCAGTTGAACCCTTTGCAGCAACTCATGACGCAGAATAGCGCGATCAAAATCCAGTCGCTGTCTTACGACGGTTCTGCGGGTGAATTCCGACTGGCGTTGCAGGGGGCGTCTTATCAAGAGCTAGAGCAGTTTCAGCAGCAGGCTGCTGCCTATTATCAGGTACAGGCGGGTGAGATGCGGCAGGAAAACGAGCGGGTTGAAGGCCGGTTAACATTAAGGAGCCTGCAATGAATGAATTACGACAACGCTGGCAGGCCATGAGTCCGCGCGAACGCCAGCTTATGGTCGTGTGTGCGGCGATGCTTCTGCTCTGTCTGGTGTATTACGCTATTTTTCAGCCGTGGCAACTGCGGGAAGATCTGTGGGAACGTACAATTTCCCGTGAGCAGCAGACGGTCAACTGGATGCAGAAACAGGCCTTATCGATTCCGCAGGGAAATCAGGCGCAGGGGGAAAGTGGTCAGAGGGAAACCAGTCTGCCTATTTTGATTTCGCAAAGCACCAAGCGTTATGGACTGACCGTTGCACGCTTGCAGCCGCAGGGCAATCAGGCATCGGTGACGCTCGCTCAGAGCGATTTCAATAGCCTGCTGCGGTGGCTTAGCGAGCTGGAACAGCAAAACGGTGTGCGAGTCGTGTCGCTGGATGTGAATGCCATCGAGCAAAGCCCGGGGATGGTGGATGTTACCCGGTTGATGTTAGAACGGGCGGATGAAGGTTAAGTCTGGTATTAAAGAATGAAACGCTCATCTACGCCGCTTCTTTATCAATAATCAGGGATTAACGTGGACGATTTGAGGGAATTTGCACTGGTTTTTCCAGCATGGTGGTTTTGCACGCTAGGCGTGTTGGGGCTGATTATTGGCAGTTTTCTGAATGTAGTGATTTATCGCCTGCCAATTATGCTGGAACGGCGTTGGCAGCAGGACACCGATCTTCAGGCGGGAATGACGGATTCCAGTCGTGATAGTACTCGCTATAACCTGTGGTGGCCGCCTTCGGCTTGTCCACATTGCCAGCAGGCTATTGCGGTGAAAGATAACATCCCGCTGTTCAGTTGGTTGTGGCTACGCGGTCGCTCTCGCTGCTGTCATCAGCCCGTGTCTGTGCAATATCCGCTGGTGGAAGCGATCACCCTGCTGGTTTTTCTAACGGCGGGTTTGCTATGGCCGCCCGGTATGGCGCTGTGGGGAGCGTTGATTCTGCTGTCTTTCCTGTTGGTATTGACCGTTATTGATATAAAAACGCTGCTGCTGCCGGATGTGCTTACGCTATCGCTCCTGTGGGTGGGGTTATTGTTTAATCTGTCGGAAACGTTTGTCCTATTGGGCGATGCGGTGGTAGGTGCAATAGCTGGTTATTTGTCACTGTGGTTACTTTATTGGGTATTTAAATATGCCACAGGCAAAGAGGCGCTAGGGTACGGCGATTTTAAGTTACTGGCTGCGCTGGGCGCCTGGCTAGGCTGGCGGGCATTGCCGAATCTCGTCTTGGTGGCGGCGCTGAGTGGGTTGGTTGTGACGCTCGTCTGGCGTGGATTGCGTAAAGAAGAGACGAATAAACCGTTGGCCTTTGGCCCCTGGCTGGCACTTGGCGGCGTGTTTAGTCTGATAATGAATGGGTTCAATCTGTAGATAATGGCAAAGACATGGCCGAATCATTATTCGAGGCGAATAAAAGGCATAAAAATAGGCTGAGGGTATCAATACCATCAGCCTTTTTTATCTCTGTGTGTGCCCTTCAGCGAATACATCTTTGCCGGGCAAATGACAGGTTATTCTACCATCAGCATAAAGGTACTCACCCAAACGACTAAGCAGAATGAGATACCCATAAAAAAATACTTCACCGATTTATTCTCCAGCAGAAACCACGCCAGCAACGATCCCGATTGTGCGTTTTATTATGGAAGGAAATAATTACGCTGTTGGTTATATCACCGAAGGGTAATCTTTCCCGTTGTCATCACCAGAATCACACTAGTTATGACGGGATCGGCGCTAAATTTACGCCGAGTTAGGGGGGGAATTCAAGAGGTCCAGACACTATATTTTTAAAATAGCATTAAAAAGCGTTGCGTCGTTTCAGCGGTAGGAAAAACCGGGGGAATTACGGTAAAAATCGTACCTTATTCCCCCGACTCTTGGCGACGTTATCTTCGAGTTAACGTCTCGCGTGACGGTATTGTCACGAGCTCATCAGGCTAATGATTTAGGCGACGAGGCTAATCCCGCCATCCCATCGCAGGCGCAACATGCTTCAGAATTGCCTCGATAACATGCGTATTATAATCAACACCGAGTTGATTCGGCACAGTCAGCAATAATGTATCTGCTTCGGCAATCGCTTCATCCTGTTTTAACTGTTGGATGAGTGCTTCTGGTTCGGCAGCATAACTGCGTCCGAAAATCGCGCGCGTTTTCTCATCGAGAAAACCGACTTTATCGCTATCGTTACTGCTCCCGCCGAAATAGGCGCGATCGCGCTGATCCATCAGTGCAAAAATACTCCGGCTGACGGAGACGCGAGGTGTGCGTGCATGTCCGGCTTCAGCCCAGGCTGCCCGGTACGCGCGAATTTGCTGTGCTTGTTGAATATGAAAAGGTTCGCCAGTTTCATCATCCTTCAGCGTAGAGCTTTGCAAGTTCATTCCCAGTTTCGCTGCCCATACTGCCGTGGCATTCGAGCCAGCTCCCCACCAGATTCGTTCGCGTAACCCTTCAGAATAGGGTTCCAGGCGCAACAGACCCGGTGGATTCGGGAACATGGGCTGCGGATTCGGTTTTGCAAACCCTTCTCCGCGCAGCACATCCAGCAGTGCCTCGGTATGATGTCGTGCCATATCAGCTTCAGACTGACCTTCTGTAGGCTGATAACCAAAATAGCGCCAGCCATCGATCACCTGCTCAGGGGAACCCCGGCTGATGCCGAGCTGTAAGCGTCCCCCAGATATCAAGTCGGCGGCACTGGCGTTTTCAGCCATATACAGCGGATTTTCGTAGCGCATGTCGATGACGCCTGTACCAATTTCAATACTGCGGGTTTTCGCGCCAATCGCCGACAGCAGTGGAAAAGGTGAGCCCAGTTGGCGGGCAAAATGATGCACCCTGAAATAAGCGCCATCAGCGCCCAACTCTTCTGCCGCGACAGCAAGATCGATGGATTGCAGTAATGCATCTGCCGCTGAACGTGTGCCGGACTGCTGCGACGGTGTCCAATGGCCAAATGATAAAAATCCAATCTTTTTCATAGGGTATTTATCCTTATATTCAGCGAAATATTTAGCATAGGTGCGCGTGTAGCAAGGCATAACGCAATAGTGCGATCACTCTACGCGATTAATAATGAGAATAAATGTCATTTTTTTAACGTAATAATTCAGTTTATCTGAGTGATTGCTTGCAGAGTAAATGGCGTGTTGATCGGATAATTTCTGTTTTTTTCCCATAAATAACCTTTAGGGTAAAACGCTGTCATGCTTATCTACCCCGAAGTTGGTATCCAAATATTATTATGAGCGAGATCAGTATTTTCTTTCTCACTTACGCTGTATTATTTTATATATAGCGAAAATCAGGATACGAACATGATAAAGAAATTTGGCTACACGCTGTGGCTTACCGGGCTGTTTTTGGTGTTTTCCAACGCCTGGGCAGCGCGTCAGGTCACCGATCAACTGGGGCGCGATGTGACGATCCCCGACCATGTTAATCGCGTGGTGGTGTTGCAGCATCAAACACTAAATTTACTGGTGCAGTTGGATGCACAGGAGAGCGTCGTTGGGGTGTTGTCCAGTTGGAAGAAACAGTTGGGCGAGCATTACTTGCGCCTGGCACCGCGTTTAGCGGATCTACCGATGCCGGGAGATCTCACGCAGGTTAATATTGAAAGCCTGCTGAAGCTGTCGCCGCAGGTGGTTTTTGTGGCTAACTATGCACCGCCAGAAATGATTTCACAGATTGAGCGGACGGGGATTCCTGTTGTGGCGATCTCGCTACGTCAAGACCAGCCGGGAGAAGCCGATAAGATCAATCCTACCATGGGTGATGAAAACACCGCGTATAACGAAGGGCTCAAGGCAGGAATTCGGCTGATTGGTGAAGTGGTTGAACGTCAAAAGCAGGCGGAAGCGCTGATTGACTATACCTTTACGCAGCGGCAAAGCGTTAGCGCACGGTTGGATTCCATCCCAGAAGAAAAGCGAATCCGCGTGTATATGGCTAACCCAGATCTGACAACCTACGGTTCAGGAAAATATACCGGCCTGATGATGTCGCATTCCGGAGCGTTGAACGTGGCGGCAGCCTCGATAAAAGGCTTCAAACAGGTATCGATTGAAAATGTACTGGCCTGGAACCCACAGGTTATTTTTGTGCAGGATCGCTACCCGGATGTTGTGAAGCAGATCGTCAACGATCCCGCCTGGCAGGCGATTGATGCGGTGAAGCAGCATCGCGTGTATCTGATGCCGGAATACGCCAAAGCCTGGGGTTATCCGATGCCGGAAGCGTTAGCGATTGGCGAATTGTGGATGGCGAAAAAGCTGTATCCCGAACGCTTCGCTGATATCGATATGCAAAAAGCTGCCGATGAGTATTACCAGCGCTTCTATCGCATGGACTACCGTGCAGAAGCCTCTGCGGCGCAATGAGTTATCGCACCTATCGGATCACGCTGCTGACGGTGGTGGTGTCCACGCTGTTGATTGCCGTGTGCTCACTGGGGATAGGGCATTTTAGCTTATCCCCGTGGCGCATCATCCAGATCCTTATTGAACCACTGTCTGGCGGTAATCCTTTACTTGGTGATATCGAGCGGCAGGTGGTGTGGAGTGTACGCTTACCCCGCGTGCTGTTGGCCTGGTGTGCTGGTGCGGCACTGGCGCTGAGTGGAGCCACGCTGCAGGGCGTTTTTCGTAATCCGCTAGTGGATCCACATATTATTGGCGTTTCCGCTGGCGCCGCTTTCGGCGGCACGCTGGCAATTTTATTAAGCTGGACGCCGCTGCTCTTGCTGCTGTCTGCATTTACCTTCGGCATGTTGGCGCTCCTGCTGATTTTCGTAATGGCTGCCGCATTTGGCAGGCAGAACGTACTGATCCTGATTCTGGCGGGCGTCATCCTCAGCGGCTTCTTTGGCGCGCTGGTCAGCCTGATGCAATATCTGGCGGATACCGAAGAGAAACTGCCGAGTATCGTGTTCTGGCTGCTGGGCAGCTTTGCCACCGCACATTGGAACTCGCTGATAACGCTAGCGGTGCCATTAGCGCTCGCGGGGGGATTGCTGTTGCGGCTGCGCTGGCACGTGAATGTGTTGTCGATGGGGGAGCAGGACGCACGTGCGCTGGGTGTCGTCGTACAACCTTTGCGCTGGCTGATTTTGAGCCTGTGTGCCGCCATCGTGGCTGCTCAGGTAGCGGTTAGCGGCAGCATCGGCTGGATTGGGCTGGTGATCCCTCATATCGCACGTAGGTTGGTGGGAGCCGACCACCGTCGCTTGCTGCCAGTGTCATTGTGGCTTGGCGGGGGATTTATGATGCTGGTAGACGATCTGGCTCGCAATCTCAGCGAAGCCGAGATTCCATTGGGCATTCTGACGGCGCTACTCGGTGCACCACTTTTTGCTGTGCTGCTGTATAAAACACAGCGACAGGGCGGGGGACGCTAGCATGCCTCAAATCAGGTTATCGACAGAGGAACTGGTGTATGGCTACCAACAGGGACGGGGCTTTTTTTCACCGTTGAACCTATGCTGTCGGGAAGGCGAGGTTACGGCAATTCTGGGGGCGAATGGCAGAGGAAAAACCACGCTGCTGAATACCTTACTGGGCCACTTATCGCCACTTGCCGGGACGATTCAGCGCGAGGGACGCATTGGTTTTGTGCCACAGATATTTACCCCACCGTTCTCCTATAGCGTTCTGGATATGGTACTGATGGGGCGCGCGGCGCGTGTTCGGCTGTTTGCGATGCCCTCAGCCCATGATATCCGCGTGGCTCAGAATGCGCTGACCCTGCTGGGAATCGCCTCGCTTGCCGAGTGTGAATTTAGCACGCTGTCCGGTGGACAGAGACAGCTTGTGTTAATCGCACGGGCATTGGCGTCGGAGTGTCAGACGCTGATTCTGGATGAGCCGATGGCGGCGCTTGATGTACAAAATCAGGCGCAGGTGCTGCGGCTATTGGCTGATCTGGCTAGAACGCAGCATCTGAGTATCTTGCTGACCACGCACGACCCTTCCCACGCGTTAGCCATTGCCGAGCAGGCGCTGCTCCTGATGGATAATCAGCATTATCTTTATGGCCGCAGTGACGAGGTTTTGACTGAGGCTAATTTGTCGCGTTTGTACGGCATCCCGGTACGGCAGGTTTGTGTTGAAATCGCACCGCAGCCGTATCGTGCGTTGATACCGATATTAACCATGACGGAGCGACCGTGACCGACCCTCTGCGCCTGTATGCCGCTGGCAGCCTGCGCCTCGCGTTTGCGCCTTTGCTGACGACATTCAGTGAACGTTACGCGGTGGAGGTGATACCGACTTTCGGCCCAGCGGGACTGCTGAGTGAAAAGGTGTTGCACGGTGACGCGGCGGATATTTTTGCATCGGCAAACTGCGCGCACCCTTTACGCTTGAAGATGCTGGGGCTGGCGGAGGAAACCACCGTGTTTACGCGCAACCATCTTTGCATCGTCATGCGTAATGTGCCTGAACTCACCACGCAATCCTGGTTGATGGCGCTGCTTGACCCACGTTTTGTGCTTTCTACCTCAACGCCCGGCAGTGATCCCGGCGGGGATTATGCGCTTCAACTCTTTGATCGCATCGAACGTCTGCATCGTGGATGGGGAAATCAACTGCGGGACAAGGCTAAACCGTTGGTAGGCGGGGGGCTAGACCATGCCATTCCTGCCGGTATGACGGCGGGTAGTTACCTGATCCGTAACGGACAGAGCGATATGCACATTGGCTATGCCAGCTATCTGCCGTTGCTGCTCAATCAACCGGATCTGCACGTGGTTCACCTACCCGATCCCTATCGTATTGATGCCGAGTACATGTTGGCCATCATGAAGCCGGCTCGACGTGAGGCACGGCTGCTGGCGAACTACCTTTTATCACCCGAAGGACAGGGTTTTTTGGTGAGTAAAGGATTTGCCTCGTTGTTTTAATAGCCTAACGGGAGGTAAATCGGCCAACGATGGCGAACTCTGCTATGATTGCGGCATATCTGCGCCGCTTTTTGACTCGGCGTCACCTTCGTTATATCGTCCTTGGTAGAGTAATCACTGTGAGTACAACCTCTTTTTCTTCCCTCGCGCTGCCGGCAGAGCAGTTATCCAATCTTAATGAACTGGGCTATACCGACATGACGCCAGTCCAGGCGGCGACGTTGCCAGCCGTTCTGAGCGGCGCAGACGTGCGGGCCAAGGCGAAAACCGGTAGCGGCAAAACGGCGGCATTCGGCATTGGGCTGTTGGATCGTATTGTCGTGAGTGACTTTACGACACAGGCGCTGGTACTCTGTCCGACGCGTGAACTGGCCGATCAGGTTAGCAAAGAGCTGCGTCGTCTGGCGCGTTTTGCACAAAACATTAAGATTCTGACACTGTGCGGCGGTCAGCCGATGGGGCAGCAGCTCGATTCATTGGTTCACGCACCGCACATCGTTGTCGGGACGCCAGGACGTATTCAGGATCATTTACGCAAGCAGTCACTATCCTTGGATAGCCTGAAAGTGCTGGTGCTGGATGAAGCGGATCGCATGTTGGACATGGGGTTTACTGACGCCATTGATGATGTGATTTCCTATACACCGTCCGAGCGTCAAACATTGCTATTTTCCGCTACTTACCCTGAAGAGATCGAACAGATCAGCGCCCGCGTTCAGCGCCAGCCGCAGCGTTTCGAGATTGCAGATAATGTCGAAGAGTCGGCTATTGAACAACGCTTCTATGAGACGACGAAAGAGCAACGCCTGCCGCTGTTGATTGCCATTCTGAGCCATTATCAACCGGCCTCCTGCGTGGTGTTCTGCAACACGAAACGTGATTGCCAGAGCGTGTTTGACGCACTGGACATGCGCGGAATTAGCGTATCGGCGCTGCATGGTGATCTGGAACAGCGCGACCGCGATCAGGTTCTGGTTCGCTTTGCTAATCGTAGCTGCCGTGTGCTGGTCGCAACCGATGTTGCGGCTCGCGGTCTCGATATCAAAGAGTTGGCGCTGGTGGTGAATTTTGAGCTGGCTTTCGATCCTGAAGTTCACGTACACCGCATTGGCAGAACAGGCCGCGCGGGCACGCAGGGGCTGGCTGTCAGCCTGTGTACGCCACAGGAAATGAATCGCGCTAATCTGATTGAAGATTATCTCGGTATGCGAATTAAATGGACACCGGCGGATGAAATTAGCCGCAGCGGTGAGGTTGCGCTCGAACCTGAGATGATGACGCTATGCATTGATGGTGGCAGAAAAGCCAAAATCCGTCCCGGCGATATCCTCGGCGCGTTAACTGGCGATGCGGGATTAACGGCAGCAGAAGTCGGGAAAATAGATATGTTCCCTCTGCATGCCTATGTGGCTATCCGTAAAGCCAGTGCTAAACGTGCACTGCAGCAGCTCCAGAAAGGCAAAATCAAAGGGAAAAGCTGTAAGGCCAGATTGTTAAAGTGACTGGTGTTTGAGAGAGCGGACAGGAGTGTTAAGGGCGGATGCAGACAACAGAAATCGATCGGCGGCTGACGGAAGTGAGCCAGCAGCTAACGATGGTGCTGGTGCCGGGATTGCGAGACAGCGATGACGAACACTGGCAAAGCCATTGGGAGCGGCGTTTTCCTGACTGGCATCGTGTACGCCAGCGGGAATGGTATCAGGCCGATCTGGACCGATGGGTGTTGGCGATCCGCCGTGAGCTTAGCGTCTGTACACAGCCTGTGATTCTGATCGGTCACAGCTTTGGCGCACTGGCTTCCTGCCATATTGCGCAACAGGGTCAGGAAGGGATCGCGGGTGTGATACTGGTGGCTCCTGCCGAACCCCTGCGCTTTGAAATCGACGATCGCATTCAGGCAGCGCCGCCGCCAGTTCCTACGCTGACATTTGCCAGCCATAACGATCCGTTGATGAGTTTCACTCGCGCCCAATACTGGGCGCAGGCGTGGGACAGTGAGTTGATTGACGTGGGCGAGGCCGGACATATTAATGCAGAAGCGGGGTTTGGTCCCTGGGAATATGGCCTGAGAAGATTAGCTGAGTTTGCGCAAGCGCTCATTGCTAATTGGCCGGTTGCTATCAAGTAGCTATCTTATAGTATTAAGGTAACGTTATATTTTTCTCTAATGCCAAGGCAATCTGTTTATTTGTCTTGGCATCTCGTTGTTATTAAGACCGCTCTTCTTGATCGCCTGAACCATGCAGCATTTCCTGAATTTGCTGATAAATTTCGGCTGCAGACAAATTGCTGTATGACGTTTTACTCTCAAAATGTAATACCTGTTCGCCATCAGAACTATGAAGTGCGTCCATGAGTGCCAGGTCTTCTTGTGTGATACGCTGTCCTGTAAAGGCATCAAACATTTCAGAATTACCATCTGGGTACTTAACCACTGAAATGAGCTTGCCGTTGTACAAAGGAATACCCGTCATCGCCATAGAGTGTTCAGTAGCGGCTTTCTGCTGTGCCTTAATCTGTTCCGGCGGTGAGGTATCTTTCTCTTCAGTGGCACGTTTCTTTTGAGACGACAGCGTAACTTTCGTACTTTCGTTCGAACTTGGCATATTTTGAGAGTCGGAGTTTGCTGATGTGTCGGTTTTATTCCCCGGACTGATAGCGGCGACAACCGTTGGATTGGCAGCAGCACCAATAGGTGGCATGGTGGCCGGGGTTGTTGTACTCACGATTTGAATATCTGGAATCACCACAGTATAACTCCTTCTTATATCTATTTAATGCTGGTAATGGTTTTTACCAGTGAGTTACTTCAGTGTGTTAAAACCACATACAGTAATGCCACCATTGTTGAGATTCGTGCCACCAACACCAGCAGGTTAATTATCTTCCTTGGAAGAGTCACCAATCTGCTGAGTATAATTTCCTATTCTTCAACACGATGACGCTAATGAAATGGTTCAGTCAGAACACAGTTAATATAAAACGGTATTTATACCAAACTCTATTTATGAAAAATGCAATTGCATTAAAAAACACCCTATCAGAAAAGGTATCGGCTGTTTTTTATACTTCATTAATATCCAAAAGATATAAGATTTAACTTTTTGATTACCAATTATGCGATTTTATGTGACTAAACCCCTCTATTTTTAAAAAATGTAAAACTATCATGGTATTAACATCATCCTACGATAGCGCTTGCAACGGATGTGCTCTACAAGCGCAGGTGAACGCGATACACTGTTTTCCTAGTCTTTTCCCTGTTAAGAAGCGTTATGTCTAGCATTAAACTCACGGTTAACTATTTGTATCGGCAATCCGGTGAAACGCGAGAAGCCTCACAGGCGACAGCGCGTGTTTTTGTCGGTGATGAGCTTATCGCTACTGAGGTGATTACCGGTATGACGGAAACCCCGGTTAATAAATATTTGCACTACTCGAAGCCAGAAGTGCAGCCTGTACGTGTCGAATGGGATTGCCTGGGAACAACAGCTATGACGGTTTCTGAGGTGGAAATCTGTCCCTGCTGCCACCATGATTAGATTGACGCGCTGAAACTGCTCGTCATTTTTGAACGACGGTGCTTCATGATTGACGCACTAAATAACACGAGTTACGGAAAAACCAATGCACATGCAGCTAAAGTATGGCGGGTAAACAAGGTGAATGTATGAGATTAGCAGTATCAACCTTAATAACCTGTGGACTGTTGACGGCAACATGGGAAGTGCATGCCGGTTGGTATGTCGTGAGCAATTACGAAGGCCACATTGGGCCTTATCCGGTACATTTTTCATTGCAGAAATACAGCTCTGACCAAGATAAAAATCTTCTGGGGAGCTACTTTTACGATAAATACCGAGCGCCGATTCCCCTGTATGGGCGACTCTCGGAAACGTCGCTCGAAATCTGCGAAATCCATTCCCCGCAGGATTATGATAAATATATCATTCAGGGGGTTAAGTCCGGTATCGATACGACCCAGTGCCCGTTTAAATTGACGGAAATGGGGGAAGAGCTCCGTGGCGAATGGTCAAACGGAAAGGCACGTTATGATGTAAGTTTACGGCGTGTTGCATCCTTTGACGATAGCGAACAGCCCGCCAAGCTAGAAGGGCAGGTTGATATCCCTTTCTGGGGGCAAACGGCGACGCATAGCTTCGTTGGGGTGTATCAAAACAGTGATACGGGGATGATTGTTGAGGGAATCAAGGCGATCAATAAGAAGAGCGGCAATGTCGATCAGGTTCTTAAGCCTGATTTTCAGCAATGCCAGTTTGGTTTTTTCATGACCCCAATTTATATGAATATTGAGAACGGCGTAGATAACCGCAGCATTACGCTGAACTGCTATTCCCATGGTGGAGGCGATGTGCTATTGGAATACCGTTTTGATGTGGTCAACCAGCATTATGAGGTGGTCAGCGAGTAAAGATCCTAACGGGTTAGGATCTTTACTGATTTTTATATATAAATCCCATGCATTATTTTGCAGGCTAAATATATAGTATTATATTGTTGTAAATAAATGATTTTCACTTCCTCTTCTTTCTTGTTAAAAGTATTCCTTCCTACACTTTCATCATGGTTATACTTTTGACTATTGATGGTATTGGCTTTAAAAGGACTGTCCTTTGCTAAAGGAGTTAATATGCTTTCAGGAAAGAAAACGACGCTAGTATTCTCAATGTTATTCATCACTTTTTCTTCATATGCAGATAATTTCCCTAAATTGAATCAGGCGTTGCCATCAGGAATTGATGCGCGAGCAATTTCGCCTGTATTTGACTTTGATTCGGATGGCTGCCTTCCCAGCGCGGGAGTCAGTCGTAATGGCGTGCAGAACGGAGGGTTGAAACCATCAGGAAATATAACGGGTGGGTGCCGGTGGAGTAATTTTCTCGACTCATCAAATACATTGCACCGATACGCCTGTGTAAATTCTAGTGGTGCTTGCTATTGTGGTAGCTTCTATTCACTCTATTTTTTAAAAGACCAGATACTGAATGGGGTCAATTCAGGGCATCGTCATGATTGGGAGCATGTGGCTATTTGGACTAAAAATGGTGTGGTAACGCATGGTAGCTACAGTGCGCATGGAAAATTGACGACTAAAGATGCGGCGAGCATCGATAAACAGGATGGTCATCTGAAATTTGTTTATCACAAAGATGGGGCATTAACCCATGCCTTCCGTTTCTCTAAAGCGAATGAAAATGCGGAAAACCCGTATAAAAAATTTGTAACGCCAGACATCATCAGTTGGTACACCATGTCTGGTGATGGCATTAATAATCAGGAACTGCGAAACCGATTAAACGCGTTTGACTATGGGTCAGCCTCGATTCCTCTCAAAGACAACAATTTTCTGACTAACCTGAATAATGGTCGTCCGGCAGGTTATCCAGAATTTACGGCTGCCAGTCTAACAGCATCGAAATAATCATGATAAGAGAGGTGTGAGCAAACATACCTCTCCCTATTGTCGTATTTTTCAGCAAGATAAAATTATTTTTTGGAATAATATATTTATGAATGGGTATATTATTCTGTAGAGTTATCTTTAACGCCCTGAACAATCGAGCGATAGTTGATTAGCTGCTCATCTTGGTGAGTTAATAGGACGAGGATTTTATATCCGAGCTATTGCTAAAATACGAAACAATAGCCCGGAGCCATATCTGCGTTATTATCAATCCTCACTTGGATTTAAACTCGATACTTGTTCACTCATCGTTGCATTATGGCAGCGATAAGCATGAATTTGCTCTTTGATTGAAAGATTACTCGCCTCTAACGATTCGATATTCCCGCATTTTTTAATTCTGTCTTTAACCCATGTTTCTTGAGAGGCGTGGAATTTTCTCTTCATGTCTTCGGGGGCGTCTTCCAATATTCCATATACATCAGTGAAAAAGAAAAGATACTCGTCCTTTTCGCTTGCAAGTTTTTTATTTTGTGCGGTTTTTGTTATTTTTTCTGCGTTTTCACTGAGCCAGGCAACTGCATAAATCGCGCTGGATAGTTCATCATAAGTGTCTTTTTCTACTTTTATTTCCTTGCCATTATCAAGAACGCTGAGGTCGTAAGCAAAGGACGGAATGACGATCTTGTTGTCGGTGAGTCTATTATCTCTGCTTTCACCTGTTTTAGTGAAAAGATCATTTTCGATCTTATACATCTCATCTTTTGTGTACAAAAGATCATCTTCATTAAGAATGATATCGACAACCTCCTGACTCACTGGGATTTCAACCCTAAGGCTGCATGAGAACGCCTCTCCCCAGCGTGGTTGGGTTGATATTTTAGAATAAATAACGTTTACAGCATCAACCGATTGAGAGGGAGACTTAAAAAACATGGATTTTGCGCGGTCGGAAAACGTTTTTTTAACGACTTCAACCGCTTTGGGATTGCTGCATTGAAAATCATTCTTTGCATACGCTAAAGTAGCGGAAAAGATAATTGCAATTATGGCGTAAAGAATATTTTTCATTTTTTGTCCTTGTTTTCAATCAATCCAAGTTGCGTCAGTCTTTCCTTGGTCATTTGTTTTTGACAGGTATAAATTTTTGTATGTTCTTCCATCGAACGAGGTTTATTCGCGATAGTTTCTATTGCACCGCATTTTTTATTTTTATTTTTTATCCACCGCCGAGCATCTTCTTTTAATTTCCCTTTAATATAATCAGGTAGGCTACTCCAGTAAGTATTTAACTCACTATCAGCCTCTCTGAACTCGACAATTGCTTTATTATATTTAAAACGTGGTGATTGTTCTTCCAACCTTGCCGAATTTTCCTGTAACCAGGCAAGACCATAAAGCACCTGTGAAATTGGCTCACCGTGTGGATAGGTAATATTGATTTCTTGCTGGTTATCAGCAATGTGAACATTGTAATACACACGATCCGATGCAATGTATTCATCCCCTTTTTTATGAAGATAGAGATTGGAACGGTAAATGCTTTTTGCCTTAGGGTCTGCATTATCTTTAATAGGGTAATATTTTAAGAAACTTAACGTGTCTGCCGGGATTTTTATTTTTGCAGTGCCAACACAGCTAAGATTATTTTTTGTTTTGAGGTTTGATATAATAACATCATATTCAAATTCTATTTTTCTAATCGTGTCTAAAGAGACCCGATCGCGGATAGGTTGTGCTTTCTCCTGATCTTCTTTTATTAGTGATTGAATGACGAGAGGACTACGACATACAAGATTATTTGCGTTAACATAGTGTGATGAAATAATTATTAATAATATGGTTTTTGTTATGATTTTTATCATTTTAAATTCCATTTAAATAGTGTTAGCAGGACGCGCAGATTCGTTTATCTGAATATGAATTCGCGTCGACCATTTTATAAATGCCATTTATATTTGAGAATCGATAAATATAAGCGAATTCGCCTGCTTCCTGTTCAAGATCTGGCGTCCCTTTGTTAATGAGTTTTCTGACTATTCCCTTGAAGCCTGGAGGGGAAGTGATGTCCATCTGAATATTAATGATGCCGGATGACAGCATATAGTAATTCATAACGAAAACCGAACCCGCACTCGTATAAGATTTTTCGAAATATTTTTCTGACGGCGGTAGGTTTTTTATTTCTTGCAAAAAAGAAATAAACGCTTCTTTTCCATTTGAACCAGTGAAGATAAAACTGGAGTCAGATTCCATTTTTAGCATTATTTTATTGTTTTTATCACGGTTCGCATCTTTTTTCGCTACGTTTGCGCGATAATGGGCTGGGATAAAATGTGAATCTTTCAGTTCAATGAATTGATTGTAGTCTTTTTGTGATAATTTACTCTTTTGCAACACTGCAGTGAAGTCTGTAACAAAGGTGGAGAAATCCTGCGCATATGCCCCGATGGAGAGAAAAAGAAAAGGCAAAATGATGCTTTTTATATAACTCCGTTTCATAATAAACACACATTCCTTACAAATAGTGAATAAATCCTATTGATATTATAAGGATATTCATGGTTGCAAGTATATATTCTTTGTTATTCAAGTCACTATTGATGCTTTACGGGGGCGTCTGCTACGTTTCATCATGTTCAGACCCTATCAGAACAATATAGCGCTTACCCTGACTTCAAAATTAGACCCGTCGATAATCTTCTCGGTCAACGTCGATAGTGAGCACTATTTTTATTTAGGCGTTGATACAACATTGCTGTGTGCTGCTAACGACGAACATGACTTAATTTTATGAATTTACAAGGAAAAGTGGAGTTTACGACGCGTGTTGAGAAGTGTGAATGGTGTCCCCGACTGGAATCGATAATATAAATCATCATGCTGATTTTTAAGAATTAATTTTCATTAAGAATAAATATTTATACATTCATTTATACATAAGCGATCTTCTGACTTCATTTTGGCAACCGGTTAATCTAACCATTTTGTTTACCTAACTTTACAAAATGAATTTCGGTCGATTCGAGTATACATTTTGTGAACATAAGTTTACAGCCAGTTAACACTCACTTATGTTCGTCTATATTCAATAGTTCAAAATTCCAGCTTTATTCAGGCTGGCATCTTTTAAGTGAAATCCAGGTGCATTTACGAATTAATGTTTTTGTGCGAGGATTTATGAACCCAGTGAGATTGAGCTAAATCTTGTTGGAGTCTTGGTAAAATTCTCGATTACAAAAAATTACATTTTTATTTTTAATGAACCAGTTTTATTAAATATAGAGATATATAGCGATATATAGATAAATATGGGCTTTTGATTAACTTGAATGGTGATACTCGCCTGATTACCCCTATTTACAACAAAATCCCGCCATGTAAATCTATATACATCTTACGAACTCCTCTTGAATCTGAATTAATCTCAGAGGGAACGTGCATCTCAAATAAATGTGTGGAAGGTATGGCTATGGATGCTTCATTGATTAAAAACAAAGAGATACGGTTAATCCGTCTGAAGGATGTAATGTCTAAAACGGGGCTTCCACGTTCAACGATTTATCATCGAATGAAGGATGGTCGATTCCCGCTTAATGTATCGATCGGGGAAAGAACGGTGGCATGGGTGGAGCAGGAAATTATCGATTGGATTAATAGCAATCTGGTAAATAGGAAAAGTGCGGAGTAAGGAAATGAAAAAAATAGAACGCTGCAAATATGATAAAGCCTTGAATGTCATTTCGGCTTATCAGCCGGTTCCATTTGAACCTAAATACGGGGATGGCGGTTATGCGATCCGCATCATTGAGATTTATCGCCTGTTTAAAATGGAACGTTCATTAGCCGAGTTGGAAACGCTGACGGGCTATAACATGCCCAGCTACATGTGTGACCCGGACGAAATCAACTTCCTGATTGAGCGTGGTACGGCGATTTGTGAGGCGGCACAGGAAGCGGTTAATGAAGCCCATCAGGGCGTTCTCCGCTACGGCGGTGAAGCGGATAATCCTAATCACAATATGCCTTATACCCGGCAAGGCCTTATCTCGATGAAAGAGGCATTGAGACAATTGCAAGTGCAGCGGGAACGGGCGCTGGATAATTATGAACGGGCTAAATTAATCTATCAGGCACGGCAGGGGTTATTAGGTTTACTGCGGCCTGTTGTGGAAGCCATGCTGAAAAAGAACATCAAAGGTTTTATGAACAAGGTGATGGAGAAATTGCCGGTTGCCTCATTGCCTGCATACGCCTATAGAATGGATTCCTATTCTAACGGCCTAAGCAGTCAATCCCATATTTATGCCTGGTCAGCGATGGATGAATTACAGAAAGCGGTAGAGGAAATTTTTAAAAAATGTCGTCACCCAATAGAAAGATATGAGTTAAATAATAATGGGATCGAAAAATCTGAGTTATGCCGTTTGTATTACGGTCATGAAGGTGAGCTGTTTCGCCAACTCATGCCAGTGAATGATTATGTGGAATTAATGATAGAAATGGTGAAGGGCGAAAAATATAAAAATAGAATGATGCGAGACACACTGTAATTCACTGTATTACCACATTTATATAAAAGGATATTTTATGCATCACGTTAATGCTCCAGCATTGGCGGGGGAATTCCATCGCAATTTCACCCGCGGCGCAAATTATTTAAGCAGTAACAAAAAAAGTTTTTCGATATCCGATGAGGCCGAAAATAAATTACGCGTTGCCTTGCTGGAATCTGGCTGGATGACGCAGGGCATTACCATGATGGACATGGCGGAGGAAACCGGCCAGGCGATCACGCTTGGTGATAGCAGCTTACATACCGGGCGTGCGCTAGAAGGGCGATTTAACAAGCCGCTGGCTGTCAATGGTACGCCGTATGTGCTGGTTGAAACGGATTCCTGCGCGTCGCTGTCGTATGCGCAAATGTCACTGATTGCCAACGTGGGCGGTATTGATCACTTCACCCGGACGGTGGCGGCGTTCTTTGAACGCGCAATGGCGTTAGATATTTTGCGTATCGGACTAAATGGCGCGTTTCTCAGCCCCGAAACCAACCCCGCTAAATACCCCAAAGGGGAAGATATCAATCTGGGCTGGCATGCCATTGCCAAACAATTTAACGGCGGCTCACAAGTGCTGGCTGATGCGATCACGCTGGGAAATGGCGGCGATTTCCCGCATCTGGATGCACTGGCCAATCATCTGATCACCAAAAAGATACCAGAGGGATTGCGTGAAGATCCGCGCCTGGTGGTGTTAGTCGGTGCAGAACTGGCCGCTGCGGAACGGCTACGACTATTCAATATGGCAGACCGGCCAGCGGATCTCGCGGCTGCGCAGATGGTCACCAGTTCTGTAGCGGGACGTTTTGCCTTTGTTCCACCGTTTATGCCGGGTAAACGACTGGCCGTGACCACGCTGGAAAACTTGCACGTCTACACGCAAAAACACAGCCGCTATTTCCGGGCGGAATTCGTGGATGACCGTTCCGTGTATGAGCACAGCTACTGGCGCAATGAGGGCTACGCGCTGGGGGATGGTTATCTGTATGCCGCTGCCGATGAACAGGCCATTACGTTGTTACCGTGAGGGAGTACATGAACGATTCACAGTTAACCACCGGCTGGTTTTGCGTGGCTACCGAAGGCATCACCATTGACGGGCGCTATATCGATCCGACCTGGCTAAAAGACATGGGCGCGACCTACAACCCGTCACGTTATACCGCGCTGATTTGGGGAGAACACAAGCGTACCGGCGATAACCTGGGGGAAGTGCTGGCCGCGAAACATGAGGTTATCGATGGCGAGTCCCGGCTGTTTGTGCGTATTCGTCCCACGGCACAACTGGTTAGCTACAACGAGAAAGGGCAAAAGCTGTTTTGCTCGATTGAGATTGAAGAGGATTTCCCCGAAGCGGGGCGGTTTTATCTCAGTGGGTTGGCTGTAACGGATAGCCCCGCCAGTGTGGGAACGGATCGCATCCGCTTTAGCGCTAATCGGGCGTACTTCTCACGACGGGGGAAACGCGCCCGGCTCAGCCAGCCGATCCCCTGCCAGTTTTCGCTGTCGCCGTCCGGCTGGTATTCCGCGATTTCAGGCGGCTGAACACAGGTAAAAAAATACCCGGTGCGGCAGGCACCGGGTAACACTCCCTTGTCGTCTAACGTCATGGCTCATCACTGAGCAGGAAACACTATGTACGCGATAACACACCCGGTCAATCACGGGGATTCGGATAAAAATTGCTTGCTGCCGCCAGAATACGCGGGGTATAGTCTGCCCGTTGCCGCAAAATCGGCAACCGGGCGTGGAAACCCGTGTAACTTACTGGCGATACCAGACGCCGATTGCGTCTTTTTTTGTATCGTAGCCTTTGTACACCCATTTTTTACGGCACCGATCCGTACCGAATCAATGGTGGCTCAGGCGGGGCAGCTTTCGGGCTGGCCGGTGTCCAGTGAGGCCGGTATTTCCACCCCCGTCTGGGCTACCACCAATCAAGAGCGTGGAAACTCTGGTGGTAGTGTTTTAACTACTCACTGGAGGTTGACGCCATGTCATCTACCCCTATTCAAACTCGCCCCGAATTTGTCTTTTTATTTCTGGCTGTGCGCCGTGCTGATGTTCACGCCGTTCCGCACCGTGAAACCGTTATTGCCCCGAATGAACGCAGCGCCCGTCGTCTGCTGGCGCGTGACTATGTGCTCGCTTTTGCTGGCCGTCTGCCGATTGAGGGGGCGCGTCATGTTTGATAACACTCCGTTGGATCTGGAAGAAATCATCGACCAATGCCGGGCGCTGGCGTATGCGCTGGTTGAACTGGATCAGCCCCAGGCGAAAGAGGTGCTGACCTTTGTTCTGTCAGAGCGGCTGGACTGCTTGCACCGCACCTTTAACCAGCCGGTAGCGGAGTGCGATCATGACTAATGCTCAGTTTCCTTGTGGCTACACGCAGAATGGTGAAGAGCGTATAAATCGTGCTTTACAGGCCAGCGAGTGCATGGCCGAGCTGTTACGCCACCATGCCGATCACCCTGGTAAGCCTCTTAATTCAGACGGCCTGGCCGCTATTTTTGAATGTGTTCGTGACCAACTCAACGGCGCGGTAGAAACCAGTGAATTCTTTGCCGGAGGGGTGAACCATGAGCGCAATTAACCTGCCGACCTCACCGGCTTTCAAAATGGCGCTTTTGCGCCATTACATCGCCAGCGCTTTCCTTGAAGCAATGACAACCCAGTATGGCCAGGCGGTTTATGTGCTGAACGATAGCTATATTCCGCTGACCGCCGACAAGGTGGCAATTAACATCATTCGCCATATTGAAGCGCCCTATATCGACCAGTTCGGCTGTGCGATGGGGCAAGCGATGGCGGCGCAGGCGTTGTATGAAATGCTTGAACCGGGCTTTATGCGTGAGGCTGTGCGCCTGTCAGCGTATGGCTATCGCTGTCTGTTAGCCATGTATGCGGAGATTGCGAATGGTGCGACGGATGGCGAACTACCACCCGGTACTGTGGTGGAAACGCTAATGACGGGAGGGACGGCACAATGAGCAGACCCAAACTCTCCGAGACGGTGAAGGCAGCAAACAACCGCTGGGCGCAGATATTACCGGCGCTGGGAATTACGGTTCCGGCCAACGGCAAGCATGGCGCTTGCCCGAAATGCGGCGGTACAGACCGTTTCCGCTTTGATGATAAGGACGGGCGCGGGACGTGGTTTTGTTCGCAGTGTGGCAACGGTGACGGGCTGGATTTGGTGCAACTGGTCAGCGGGGACGACAACAAAACCGCCGCCGATGCAGTGGCGTCCGTTCTGGGCTTACCGGAGGTGCAACACCCGACAACCCCGCCCGCCAGGAAAGAAGCCGATGAAGCCGAAAAGCGCCGCCAGTTCAGCGCCAGCTATCGCACACTGTGGGCGACTTGTGAAACCGGCGAAAGCGCCTATCTGATGAATAAAGGCTTAACGGGGCAGGGCTTGTCCCTGACTCGCCAGGAGAAGCACAGCGGCGGCGTGGCTTTCCCTGCCGGTTCGCTGTTGCTGCCGCTGACTGACGTCGACGGTCAGATAACGGGAGCGCAGCTAATCAGCCCATTGGGGGATAAACGGCTACTGGCCAATTCCACCCTGGCGGGCAGCTTTATTGCTCTGCAACCGTTGCCGAGTGAGACACCGGAGCAGGTGACTATCACCGAGGGTTACGCTACCGCGCTGACGGTGGCGGCACTGACCGAGGGCGTCACGGTAGCCGCTGTCGCCGCCAGTAATTTACTGAACGTGGCGCAGGCGTTCCGGCAGAACTGGCCAGATGTGCGGCTGGTGATTGCTGGCGATAACGACTTTGACGACGGCAAGGAAAATACCGGGAAACAGTGGGCTGAGAAAGCGGCCAAGGCAGTAGACGGCTGGGTGACGTTACCGCCGACGCGCCATAAAGCCGATTGGGATGATTTCAGACAGGAGCATGGCCAGGAGCGCACCAAAGAGGCGTTGCGCGAAGAAATGATTTTGTTTGGCAAGGGTAAGACCCGCTTGCCGCAAGGCTTCCGACTGACTAAAGAATACCTGTGGTTTGACAAACTGGTGAACAAGTCAGACGGCGATACGGAAATTCGCAATATCAAACTGTGCAGCCCGGTACGGGTGACGGCTATCACCTGCGATATGGACGGCAGCAACTACGGCCGCTTACTTGAATGGGAAGACACCAACGGCATAAGCCGCAAATGGGCGATGCCGATGGAGTTGTTAGGCGGCAGCGGGGAAGAGCTGCGCCGCGTACTGCTGGTTAATGGCCTGTCGTACATCAACACCAACGGCCAGGCACGGGCACACCTGATGGAATACCTTTCCTTGTGCAAGCCAGATCGCAAGGTGACGTGCGTCAGTAAAACCGGCTGGCACGGTTCGGTGTACGTGCTTCAAGACGAGGTGATAGGTGAGGGGGCGGAATCGGTCATTCTGCAAACATCCAGCGTACAGGGGCGGGATTTTCGCACGGCGGGAACGTTGGCCGACTGGCGCGATCAGGTGTCTCGGTATTGCGTCGGTAATGCTCGCGTGGCGTTTTCCGTCAGTCTGGCCTTTGCCGCGCCGTTGCTCAAACTGGTTGGTGTTGGGGGCGGTGGCTATCACCTGAAAGGGGAATCGACGGACGGCAAAACTACCACGATGAAGGTGGCGGCGTCGGTGTGCGGCGGTTCGGACTTCTGGCACACCTGGCGGTCAACCGGCAATGCGCTGGAAGGCACGGCCAGCCGCCGCAACGATGCCACGTTAATGCTCGATGAAATCCGTGAGGTAGATGGACGGGAAGCCGGAAATATCGCCTACATGCTGGCTAACGGTCAGGGTAAGGCCAGAGCCAGAACGGACGGCAGCGTCAGGGAAACGAACCGCTGGTGTTTGCTGTTTCTCTCCACCGGAGAACTATCACTGGTTGAACACGCCGCCAACGCCGGAGAACGCACTTATGCCGGTGTGGAAGTGCGTATGGTGCAAATCCCCAGCGATTCGGGCAAGTACGGTGTGTTTGAAGAACTGCACGGTTTTTCAGGCGGCAAGACGCTGGCCGAGCATTTAGAACAGGCGGTGACGGAATGCCACGGCGCGGCCTTCCGCGAATGGCTGCGCCACCTCACAACGGATTTATCCGGCATGACGGCCAAAGCCAAAGCGCTGCTGAAAACCTACACCCGCGAGTTAACGCCCCACGAGGCAGGCAACCAGGTGGGGCGGGCGGTCACGCGTTTTGCCCTGGTCGCGATGGCGGGTGAACTGGCCACCGAAGCGGGGATAACCGGCTGGCCTGCTGGGGAAGCGCTGCGGGCGGCAAAAGTTTGTCTGGATGCGTGGATGGTCGATCGCGGGCATGTGGCCAATCAGGAGGAAGCCGCCGCGCTGGAGCAGGTGAAAGACTTCATCACCCGTAACCAGTTCAGCCGCTTTGCCGACTGGCACAACGAGTACAGCCGCCCGGCCAATTTGGTGGGTTTCCGTCAGGTAGTGAAAGGCAACAACACCGAGGATGCCGCCACCACGTTTTACGTGCTGTCATCGGGTTGGAAAGAAATCTGCAAGGGGTTTGATGCCAAGAAGGTGGCACAGCTTTGTGTCAGAGCGGGCTATCTGGATGTGGCAGAGGGCAGCAGCCGCACACAGAAAAACATCCGCCTGCCAGAAATAGGCGTCAAGTGGGTGTACCAGTTTAATAGCAGCGTATTGGGTTAATACTCTCGCACGTATCTTATTTTTCTGAGGATACAGCGGTTACAGAGGTGACAAGCAGGCAAGGCAAGGGCTGGTGTTGTCACCATGAATAAATAGTCTGTGGTGACAGAGGTTACAAAACACGACCTGTAACCGCTGTCACCAGTAGTGAAAATGGCGTGGTTACAGTAAAAACCCTTTTATATCAATCGTGTAACCACTGTAACCGCTGTATCCACGCGCAGAGAAGATAAACACAGTAAAAATGGCCGTCCGTGAGGGCTTTATTTCTGGCGGGCGGGGTTAACAGAATGGAAGGAGTGAGCGACATGAGGATAATGCGTGTTTACTGCCCTGAATGCGGCACGGTGGCCACGGTGAAGAAAACTCACCGTAAACATCCGCATATCTCAGATATTTACTGCGCCTGTGCGGATGTGGAATGCGGGCATACATTCGTGATGAACATGACGTTCTCGCATACTCTCAGCCCCAGCGCCAAAAACCACGGGCATGTGATTAAGAGCGTGATAGACGGTATCGCACCGGAGAAGCGCAAAGAGATGATCGACATGCTGAACCAGGCGCAGGAGGACGACAAAAAGGCCGAAGCCGTGGACGAACCAGAACGTTCTCTGGTTGTGGTGCGGCGTAAAGTTGGGTAAAGGTAACGGCCTGTTGTTATCCCTGTGGATAGGGACTAAACTGTTGATTGTTAGTGGAAGCATGATGTTGTAATGCTTATAGATAGGAATTACACTCATCAACGTTAGTGGTGGATTAACCGCGCTTTATCTGAGGCTGCGAATCCCAAGCGTCATGAAAAAACCCAACCTCACCAGTTGGGTTTTTTTGTGCCTGGCTGTTCACGTTTTTCAGTGACTCCAACACCTATACTCATCTGTAGGCCACGTCCTGCAAGGGATTGCTGGAACGGTAGCACGTTTCTTTCTCCGTCTAATTTTTTTCTCCACGTCACGTAAAATAATACCGTGTCTTTAAATTCAAAGAGATAGCGTGATTTTTTGCGGGTTTCAAAACTGACAAAAAACGGCAAAACTGAAAAAAGCTGAAATTCTTTTCAATGATTTCAGTTGGCACCGAAGCGAACAAGCCCAGATATGGCGCGGCCTGGCGGGTTGGTTTGTAGAAAAGGAAAACTGAAAAATTTTTATGATCCGAAAACCGCAGGCGGGTGCGGTGTAGTGCCGATTTTGTCATTCAAATGTTTATATTTGTGATTAGTGAGTGTGGTGGGCAGAATGAAAGTGTTCTTATGTAGTAAACTCATAAAAAGTAATATGATAAACTTCACTATTCTGCACCAAGATGTTATGTATAGTATGTTCAAACAGAGCGGTGGTGAAGAATAAACACTTTATTAGTTGCGATTAAGTTGTAATCCATAAGGCAAATATGACTATGGAAGATAAAAATTACGCTGAAGTTAGAGATTTCTGGAAAAATGAAATCATTGCTTTTCTTGCATTAACTTGTTTGAAAGGTGTTGGGTATTGGACATTAAGAAAAATATATCAGTCTAAAGTGGGATTTAAAAATCTTTTAAAGGGAATTTCGGCTGATGCTTTGGCTAGTTATTTAAGAGTTTCATTGCCTGAGGAAATGTCTTGGGAAGATTTCCAACAAGATTTATGGAATAAAGGGCTTGAAAGAGCAAGGGATTTAAATAAAAAAGGGATAACTTTGTCTTTTTATGATCAATCGACATTCCCTTCGTTGTTGAAAACTATAAATGACCCACCATTTTGGATATTTATTCATGGTGATGTTAATGTTTTAAATAAAAAAGCAATTGCAATTGTCGGAACTAGAAAACCAACCAATGATGGTATTTTTTTAGTAAAGCTAATCGTTTCTGCCCTGTATGGAACAGAGGTTTCGACAGTAAGTGGTTTAGCTACAGGTATAGATCAATCATGTCATTATGAGTCACTCAGATATGGTATTCCAACCATAGCGGTATTAGGTAATGGTATTTTTGTTGAATATCCAAAAGGATCTCGTTCACTTTACAACGAGATTATTGCTAACGGTGGAGCTATAATTAGTGAATATCTACCTGATCAGGGTTACAGTGCCGAAAATTTTGTAAGACGTAATAGAATTCAAGCTGCACTATGCACTACCTTAGTTCCTGTAGAGTGGAAGATAAAAAGTGGAACATCTCATACCGTAGAGTATGCATTCAAATATTCGAGAAAAATTGCTAGCCCATTTCTTCCCAAAACATATGAAAATAGACCTGAATTGAGATTTTCTGAAGAACATAGAAACGCGAAGTCTTTCGAAGTTCCACAAAAATTAAATGAAATTGTGAAATATATTTTGAATGAAGACCCTTACGAAAAAGCACAGCCAATACAGCAGAGCTTAGATCTCTAAGGAAGTAGAAATGAGCAAAATAAAGGGTGTTATCCTTAGTGTTGAAGATATATTAGTGCCGCATGGTAAAGTTGATGGGAAAATATTTTCTGAAGTTGATAGGTTAATTAAATATTTTCGCTCAAAGAATATAGATTTTGTAGTGTTTACGAATAGATCTTGGGTTGTAGGCTCAGAAAGATTCCCTCTTGAAGAAATGTTAAAGGCTCGTTGGGGGGATTTTCATTATCTATGTAGGTCAACGGATCGGAAAATTCCAGGAAAGCCTAAAAAGGAAGCAACGCAATATGTCCTTGACCTAATGGGTTGGAAAAGTATTGAAACTGTTTATATCGGTGCTTCAGAAAATGATATGCAAACAGCTGTAAATGGGAATTTATTGTTCTTGAGAGCGACTTGGTGGGCACATAAAACGGATTATGGTTTTGAATTTTCTACCCCTAAAGACATAGCGAGATTTATTGATATATTTTGTTTAAGAGATCATCTATGGTGTCATGAGATACATGATGGTGACTTCCAGTTTTATGCATTGGCACCATTTAGTACAATGAAAGAAGAGTATACTTTGTATTCTGCTGATGCAAAAGCTGCCGCCAAGCATGGCCTTGGTCATCCTGATTTTTGGACAGGAGCCTTGATTTCTAGTTTATATTTTAGTGGGGTTCACAATAGAATTAATTATGTCAGTGTTTATCCCGGTCACAAAGTAGGTTTCGGTAATAATGTTATGGATGAGGCTATTTCTATATTTGGTAAGTGCTTCAGGAAAAACTATATACCTGACCTTATTTTGAGACATACCCAGTCAATAAAATCTCAAACAGCTAGGAATTCTGGCAGAGACATTGATCATGCAAATCAGTTAAACACAATTCACCTCAATCCTATTCCGCACAAAACCGCAACAACCACTTATAAAACCCCCCGTTAGGTTCTGGTAAAACAGTATTACTCATCGATGATATAACCACTCGTGGATATAGTTTAGAGTCCGCTAGAGCCTATATTGAACAAACAGGATCGAAGGTTATTATGGTTTCATGGTTGAAAACCATTAATACTGATATAGTAACTTTAGCTGGATTTAAAAAATTCGATCCTTATGTTCCGAATAGATTTGAAAATATCGTGACAAGTAAAATTCATTCTTACAGCGCGAATATTGTCGATAGCTTAGCTCCAACCGAACTAACTAGAATTTTTAGAGAATATAAAAATTGGGAATGGCCAAAATAATTATATACAAATGAAGTTTGCATAGTGTTGCAACATGTCCCTACGCCCTTCCAAATATTGCGCATGGTTATAAGTTCCACGGATAGAGTTTTTATCCACATGCGCAAGCTGGGTTTCAATCCATGCGCTGTTAAATCCGTGCTCATGCAATATGGTACTCATGGTGTGTCTGAAGCCGTGACCCGTAAGCCTGCCGTGATAACCCAGCATCTTGATCACTTTATTAATCGCGGCATCGCTCATCGGCTTTCTTGTGTCATTTCGGCCAGGAAAGACAAGCTGGTAATAGCCAGTAAGCACTTTCAGTTCTTTCAGAATGGTAACCGCCTGCGTGGATAGTGGTACCAAATGCGGACGGCGCTTCTTCATCCTCTCTTTGGGGATTTCCCACAGTGCATTATCTAAATCGAATTCAACCCATTCAGCCGCGCGTAATTCAATGGTTCTAACACCGGTCAACATTAAAAGCTGAGTGGCGTATTTGGTGATTTGGCTTCCTTTGTAATTATTGAGCGCCTGAACAAAATCCGGTAGTTCACTTTCGGTGAGGAACGGAAAGTGATTGTTCTTTGGCTTGTTCATGGCGCTGGCCAGGTCGGGCGCTGGGTTATACATAGCACGCCCGGTTACGACTGCATAACGGAATACTTCACCACAGCGGCGGCGGATTTTGCTGGCTTGCTCTAATGCCCCACGTTTTTCGATTTTTTGCAGAACGGCTAAGAGTTCAAGCGGCGTGATTTGGTCTATCGGGCGCTTACCCAGGAACGGGAAAATTTCTTTTTCCAGATAGTGTATAACTTCTTTGGCGTACCCTTCCGACCAGGTAGTGAGTTTTGATGTGTGCCATTCTCTCGCTACTGCTTCAAAGGTGTTTTCCGTAGAGAACAACAAAGAGAGCTTATCGGCTCTGCGTGCGTCGCTGGGGTTAATACCATTGGCCAACATGGATCGGGCTTCATCGCGCTTCTTACGGGCATCGGCAAGGGATACGGTATCGTAAGTGCCAAACGATATAAGTTTAGGCTTATTGGCAAACCGATAGCGGAAGCGCCAGCCCTTTGTACCTTTAGGATCAATCAGCAAAGACAGCCCGTTGCCGTCATTGAGTGTGTAGGGTTTGTCTTGGGCTTTCGCCTTCTTGATTTTGAGATCGGTTAGCAGCATGTGTATAAGAAAAAGATCGAACCAAATGTATACACGATTTTATACGCATCTGTGCATAGCTTCTACAAGATTTTATGGTATTAACTAAGACAGTGAATAGGGTGTATTCGCTGTTTTTAAAGGGTTTTTTAGACTTTCAGAGAGTGTGTAAGAGGGCGTTATGGTGTCCCCGACTGGAATCGAACCAGTAACTAGCCCTTAGGAGGGGCTTGTTATATCCGTTTAACTACGGGGACATAAAGCTTGGCTATTATACGCATTTTTGCTCTGAGAATAAGCACTTAACGGTTCGTTTGCTCAAAGTGTCGTCAATCAGTGCCTTATCAATGTTCTTTTTTCTCGTTTTCTACCCCTACGTCCTTCTTTTTCTCTTGCCGGGTATGTTTGGATTCTGAAAATGCATTCATAGCAATCCCCTCAATGTCTGGACCCGTTGATACTTGGCTAGCGGTGCTGACGTGAATAGCGATAACCCCGAGGGTAGGCGTAGTCTTTTTTACAACGCGGGATGCCGCGTTATGCCTCACTGATTTAGGTTGGCAATGCTATGCTTTGAGCGGAACAACGAACTAGCATGTTGTCCTGATAAGAAAAAATGGCAAGCCTCTGAAAAGGCAGTAATACGTAAGCCAGCGTAGCGATAGATCAATAAAATGTTACACTGTTGGCCGATATCCCGTCCTTATCGTCCAGCCTGATAGGTTAGGGCCGATCGTGGGAATACCCATTTCGGTCGCGGGTATAGCACACTATAAATCAGGGAGAACAGATATGAATTACCGCCTGAGTGGGGTGGTGTTTGCCAGCGTGTTACTGATCGGCTGCGCCAGTTCCGGGGATCGCGCTCAAGAAGGACGTTCAGATCCGCTTGAAGGCTTTAACCGTACCATGTTCAACTTCAATTACGACGTTCTGGATCCTTATCTGGTTCGTCCGGCTGCTGTTGCCTGGCGCGATTATGTGCCGACGCCTGCGCGTAACGGGCTGGGGAATTTCTTCAGCAACCTGGAAGAGCCAGCGACGATGGTAAACTACTTCGTTGAAGGTAAACCGTATAAAGCGATGATTCACTTTAACCGTTTTTTCCTGAATAGCTTGCTTGGGATGGGCGGTCTGATTGATGTTGCATCGATGGCTAATCCTAAATTGGCAAAAGAAGAGCCTCGCCGTTTTGGTAGCACATTGGGTAATTATGGCATGGGCTATGGGCCTTATCTGGTCGTGCCGGGCTACGGTAGTGCTACCCTGCGTGAAGATGGCGGTGACGTCGTGGATACGCTATATCCGATGCTGAGCTATCTGACGCTCTGGATGTCTGCGGGCAAGTGGGCTATCGAGGGACTAGAAACGCGAGCGCAACTGTTGGATTCCGATGGTTTGCTGCGTAATTCTTCCGATCCATACCTGATGATGCGTGAAGCCTACTTCCAACGGCATGACTTCCTTGCCAGCGACGGGAAAATCACCCCGCAGCAGAATCCAAATGCCGCCGCGATTGAAGACTCGCTCGACGAGATCGATTCAGCGAAATAGGGATGTAGGTCGTTCTGCATAATCTCGCTCATTTCAAAGGCACCTGTCTGTGGGTGCCTTTTTCTTTTATAAAATACGGCTAAACGTGTTTTTACCCTACTGATTCTGTGGTTTGTTTCTTAAAAGTTATTACTTTGTTGTGTATTTATTTACTTACTAAAATTTATTTCCTTCCGTTAGATAACAATAATGTCACGTCGTTAACCGGTTCGAATGCTCATCATGACTGAATGTGTCAGTACGCTGATTTTTTTGTTAGCGAGATGATTAACAAAAAGGTCATAAGAATGATGCCTTTTACTGATGGTAGTGCGGTCGTGTTAATGAATGCCTGGAGTTCTATTTACCTGCACTTATAAAAATAGAGATATAAGCATGAAAAAACTACTTGCTATGTTCTTCAGCCTGAGTGTGGTGGTTAGCGCCCCACTGGCGATGGCTGAAGATGCTAAAACGACAGAGAAGACAACGGATGTGGTATTGATCGGCGGGGGATTATGAGCTCTACGCTGGGTGTGTATCTACAGGAACTACAGCCAGATTGGTCCATCGATATGGTTGAGCGTATGGATAACGTTGCGGAAGAGAGCTCTAACGGCTGGAATAATGCCGGTACGGGCCACTCGGCCTTCATGGAGCTCAACTACACGCCGGATAATCCCGACGGTCCAATCAATATCAGCAAAGCGCTGGAAATCACCGAAGCGTTTGAAATCTCGCGCCAGTTTTGGTCCTATCAGGTGAAAAACGGCGTGCTGAATAATCCGCACTCTTTCATTAACAGTGTGCCGCACATCAGTTTTGTCTGGGGCGACGAAAATACCGCCTTCCTGAAACACCGCTATGATGCGATGCAGCACAGCACGTTGTACCGTGGTATGGAATTCTCTGACGATCCCAATACGATCAAAGAGTGGGCTCCATTGGTGATGGAAGGTCGCGATCCGGCTCAGAAAATTGCAGCAACCCGTATGCCTATCGGTACGGACGTGAACTACGGCGAAATCACACGTCAGTTGGTTGGTGCGATGAAAACCAAGTCCAACTTTGCGTTGCACCTGAATTCAGAAGTGCGCGATATCAAGCGCAATGCAGACAACACCTGGAGCGTGACTTACGCCGATCTGAAGAACGGCGAAAAAGAGAGCGTGATTAAGGCGAAATTCATCTTTATCGGTGCAGGTGGGGCGGCATTACAACTATTGCAGAAATCTGGCATTCCTGAGGCCGATCTGTACGGTGGTTTCCCGGTCGGTGGCGAATTCTTGGTGACAGAAAATCCGGAAATCGTGAAGCGTCACATGGCAAAAGTATACGGTAAAGCCTCGGTAGGCGCGCCACCGATGTCGGTTCCTCATCTGGATACGCGTATTTTTGACGGTAAGCCAGTCCTGCTGTTCGGGCCATTTGCCACCTTCTCCAGTAAATTCCTGAAAAACGGTTCGCTGTGGGATCTGATCGGTTCAGTGACCTTCTCCAACGTGATGCCGATGACGCACGTCGGTCTGGATAACTTCGATCTGGTGAAATATCTGGTCGGCCAGGTCATGATGGATGATGACGATCGCTTCGCTTCATTACAGGAATATTTCCCGAATGCGAAGAAAGAAGACTGGCGACTGGCGATCGCAGGCCAGCGTGTTCAGGTTATCAAGAAAGATGATGATAAAGGCGGCGTGCTGAAATTGGGTACTGAGATCGTCAGCTCGCAGGATGGCTCAATTGCCGCACTGCTGGGGGCTTCTCCGGGGGCGTCTACCGCCGCGCCGATTATGCTGAGCCTGCTGCAAAAAGTATTTAAAGATAAAGTGGCGACGCCGGAATGGCAGAGCAAGCTGAAAGAGATTGTTCCGTCTTATGGTCAGAAACTGGACGGTAATATTGAAATGACCAATAAAATCCGCAGCTACACCAGCAGCACGCTGGATCTGGATTATATTGAGGTTAAGCCTGAGTAATCGGGTTAGCTGGAAGTCACGAAAAAGGCCGCGAAAGCGGCCTTTTTCGTCTCTCTGACTCGGTAAACCGGGTGAGAAAAGGGTTGCTGTACTTTGCTGAAGTGGAATACTACATTTGCAATTGAGCACCAATATCGATTGGGTTAAGCAAGTCACAGCAATCGAGAACAATATGCGCTAGCGGTAATGATGGCCAGTGTTGAGTCCTGGAATTCTGGAAAACGCTTCTGCAATGAAGTCCATGAATACCATCGCTCGCTTCGGTAGCAGCCGATTGGCAACATAGAGAAACTGAATTGGCACGGGCGGCGCTTCATAGTCACAAAGCACCTGACACAGTCTGCCGCTCTTCAATCCATCCTCGTATAACCATGCGGGCCCATTCGCGATCCCAAGACCGGCTATGACGGCTTCCTGTATGGCCTGTGGTGAGTTGACGCGGAATCGCCCCGAAACGTTGATTTCGGTATCTCGAAAATGCCACGTATTACCCGTGTTTAACAGAGAATACAGAATACAGTCATGATCGCGCAGATCTTCCGGTGTTTGCGGTATACCGCGACGGCTCAGATAGTCTGTAGAGGCGACATACACGCGAGTGAAAAGACCAATCCGGCGTGCTCGTAGTGCGCTGTCGGAGGGATGGCCTATTCGGATCGCCAACTCGACACCTTCTTCCACCAGATCGACGAAACGATCGCTCAGTTGCAAATCCAGCGACAAGCCGGGGTAGCGTGCCAGAAAAACGGGGATTTGTGGTACCAGGAAGCTATGGGCCATTGCCGTTGGGCAGGCCACTCGCAGAAGTCCCGTGGGTTCCGTCTCATTGCTCAAGGATGACTCTGATTCTGCAACTGCATCGAGAATTCGGCTTACATCTGCGTAGTACCGCTCACCCTCGGGCGTCAGCACAAGTTGGCGTGTTGTGCGCTGAAGTAGTCTTACGCCCAAATGCTCTTCTAAGGCGGCAACGTATCGGCTTACGTTGGGTTGCCCCATATTCAGGTCGCGCGCTGCCGCAGAGAAACTACCCGTTTCGACAGTTCGTTTAAAACAGGTCATGAGCAGAAAACGATCCACGTGAAGGCTCCTTGATTCATGCGGTAATGGAATAAATCATATGCGAAATAAGAATCTTATCATTATTTATGCATACACATATGATTAGCGCTGTCCCTGGCAGCAAATTGCTGCATCCGGCTATTATGATCAGGAGTTCTTAATGTCTCGATTACACAATAAACGTACCCTTATCACTGGCGGCACCTCCGGCATTGGGTTGGAAACCGCAAAGCAGTTCCTCGCTGAGGGGGCTCGCGTCATCGTCACCGGGGTCAACCCCGATTCTATTGCCGCGGCAAAATCCGAACTTGGCAGTGAAGTGCTGGTGCTGCGTGCTGACTCGGCCAGCGTGAGTGCACAGAATGAACTGGCTCAAGCCGTGGAGGCACATTACGGAAAGGTTGATGTTGTCTTTCTCAACGCTGGTGTTTCCGTTTGGCAGCCGATCGAAGAATGGACAGAGGAAATGTTTGATCGCTCCTTCGATATTAACGTCAAGGGGCCGTATTTTCTGATCCAGTCGCTTTTGCCTGTGTTCGCCAATCCCGCTTCAGTCGTGCTCAATACGTCGATTAGTTCGCATGTAGGATCGAGCCGCTCCTCCGTTTATTCTGCGACTAAAGCAGCTTTCCTTAGCCTGTCAAAAACGCTGTCTAGCGAACTGATGGAACGTGGTATTCGCATCAATGCGGTTAGCCCAGGTCCTATAGATACCCCGCTGTATGACAAACTGGGTATTCCTGAAAGCTATCGTAAACAAGTCAATGAGGAGATCGTCAAGAGCATCCCTTCAGGCCGTTTCGGCACGGCGGAGGAGATTGCCAAGGCTGTGTTGTACCTGGCTTCAGATGAGTCCCGATGGACAATCGGTAGTGAGATCGTCGTAGATGGCGGGCGTCTGTTGAATGACTGATTTGACATTATGATGTTCGTGGATTGTTCATCATTAGCTAATCACTACGCCAGTAAGAAAGAGACAAATGCCTTGTGATGAGCAAAAAAAAAGCAGGTAAGTTGCCTTACCTGCTTTATCACGCTGACTGGTAACAAATAGAATGCGTACTCTATTTAGAACGCCATTTTTTATTTAGAACGCATAGTTGAAGTTCACGCCGTACAGCCAGGCTTTACCTTTAGAGCTGAAGTTGTAACTTGGAGAACCTGCTCTATCAGAGATAGGTTCGCTGATATCAACCTGCTTACCGTGCATATAAGACACGCCAACATCAACAGAGGCATCTTTGTTAAACGCATAGGTAGTGCCTGCACTTAACCAGAAACGGTCCTGATCGGGGATAGAGATAGAACGTCTGTCGGCTGGTACCGGGCTATCATCAAATGCGATACCGCTACGGAATGTCCAGTTATCGTCATGATAGTAGGTGGTGCCGAGTGCGATACGGTAGGCATCACGGAAGCCTTCCTCTTTCTGGAACAGCGTATTACCGTTGCTACCTGTCGCTTTCAGTTCCTGGAAATGGCTCCAACTGGTGTAGGTCAGGCTGTAATGCACCGCCCATTTAGGCGCTACGCGGTGGTAGGCGGAGGCTTCCCACATTTCCGGCAGGTTCAGCGTCAGCTTACCGGGAATTGTTGCCCCCCCTGTCCCGACAGGTGTTCCTGGGAGGCCGGCAGGGATATTACTGCGGTAATCACCATCGAAGTCGATGTCGACTTTGGAACGGTAGGTCAGGCCGAAGCGATTGTTTTCATCCACTTCATACAGGATACCGGCATTCCAGCCGTAGCCCCACTCTTTACCTTCCATGTGAACCAGTTCTGAAGATGGGCCTGCAACTACGCCTTGCAAACCACCAGACGGTACTCCGTTAATGACGGGAGGAATGTTTGCCAGTTCACCTGCTCGGCGAACAATCTTAGCATCGGCATAGACCGCATTGAGGCCCAGACCAAAGCTGAAATGTTGATTCAGGCGATACGCAGCGCTCAGGTTCAGGTTTGACGTCAACAGGTCGGTCTCCCCGCCGATAGAACCAGCCGCATAGCTATCATTAAATTTAGTCGCCAGACCATAGTTAGTGGTGGCGGAAGCACCGATCGCCCACTGCTCATTAAGCGGCATGATGAAATGCAGATTAGGTACCCAGGCGTGTGGCGCGATATTCTTGGCGCTGGTGTTCTGCCCTGGGACTTGGGAGTTTTTCCCCTGAACATCAATATCCGGGTTGATATAGGTGACACCACCGGAGAACGATGGGCGGTCAAACATAGTCATGGTCGCTGGGTTACGGCTGCCGGAGGTGGCGTTGTCGGCTACGGCACCTTCACCAGAAAACGCACGTCCCAGACCCGATGATGAATATTCATTAAGCTGGAAACCAGCCGCGGACACATTTGCTGAAAACAGGGCCACCGCAACAGCAATTGTGGATTGTTTGAACAGGTTTTTCTGGCTCATGACCAAAACCTCTTTATATGCTTGTTATTTAACGTTGTTACACGAGGTAACAAGGGACGCGCATTGTAGGGGGCGCACTCAGCCTGACAAATCAGACCAGTTGCCAAAGTATAAGTTGTGAATACGGTAATGTTGCGTTTGTGTGTTCTAAATATTTCCAAAATGATGCGGAATTTAGATCTGCTTAACGTTTTGGTTAATTTGTGTGAGGAGGTGTTACGCGGTTTTCACTGCCTAATAACGCTTTAATGTGACTGATATCACTAAAATTACTGGCTGGCATGAAGTGCTGGTACTGCTTTAGGGTGAGAGAGTAAAATATAAGGAAGATAGAAATATTTGAACTGGATCAAATCTCCCGCGTCTTAAGTCTTAAGAGGAAAGCATCATGACGAACGTAATCAATAAATGCAGCGCTGAAGAAACCGCAGCCTGCTGCTGTGTCGATGTCGGTACCATCATGGATAATACGGATTGCACGGCGTCTTACAGTAAAGTGTTCGGCGATCGTTCTGATGCTGAGGCGGCACTCACTGCTCTGACGGCAAAAGCGCGCGCGGTAGAATCCGAACCTTGCGAAATTGCCAGCACGCTGGAAGAGGTAGACGGCGGCGTGAAACTGGACATCGATTTCACATTCAGTTGTCAGGCTGAAACGATGATTTTCCAGCTCGGCCTGCGTTAATTTTTGTGTTGGCAGGAGTCTTTTCCTGGCTCCTGTTGATTGTTTCCTGTCTTGTCCTAACGAATCGCCTGACTACTGGTTCCCCCTTCGCTTTTTGCCATTCATTCATCTTTGTTCGCCGCGACGCGCATGCTCTTCACACTTTTATGTTGCGCAGCTTTGCGTAATGTAACTATCTGGTTAACAATGAAATCAGGTCAGACCTGTTGTGCGCGTACTTTATTTTCGGTTAACAGGAGCGTTTATGAGCGAGGTATTACCTCTGATAACCCGCCGTGGCGATCGCATTGCGTTCGTGAGCGGATTACGCACCCCATTTGCCCGGCAGGCAACGGCCTATCATGGCGTTCCTGCCATTGAGTTAGGCAAGCTCGTCACCAGTGAGTTACTGGTTCGAACGGGTATCGATCCTGAACTGATCGAGCTATTGGTGTTCGGGCAGGTGGTCCAAATGCCCGAAGCGCCGAATATCGCCAGAGAGATCGTGCTCGGTACGGGCATGAGCGTATATACCGATGCGTATAGCGTTTCACGCGCCTGTGCTACCAGCTTTCAGGCCGTTGCCAATGTGGCGGAAAGCATTATGGCGGGAACGGTGGAAGTCGGCATTGCCGGGGGCGCAGATTCTTCTTCCGTGCTGCCCATTGGTGTCAGCAAAGCGTTGGCCAGAGCGCTGGTGGATATGAACAAGGCCAGAACGCTGAGTCAGAAGTTGAAGCTGTTAAGTGGCCTGCGGCCGAAAGATCTGCTGCCGGTTGCGCCTGCTGTGGCGGAATATTCCACCGGGTTGCGCATGGGCGATACTGCTGAACAGATGGCAAAAACTTACGGCATCACGCGTGAAGAGCAGGATGAGTTGGCGCATCGTTCGCACAGGCTAGCGGCCCAGGCCTGGGAATCTGGCGTGCTGCGCGATGAGGTGATGACGGCGTATGTTCCTCCTTATGAGAAAGCACTGAGTGAAGATAACAACGTGCGCCACGATTCGGCCTTAGAGCAGTATTCGCGCTTACGTCCGGCGTTCGATCGTCGGCATGGCACGGTGACGGCAGCGAACAGTACGCCGCTAACGGATGGTGCGGCGGCGGTCTTGATGATGAGTGAATCTAAGGCCAAAAGCCTGGGACTTACGCCATTAGGCTACCTGCGCAGCTATGCATTCAGCGCCATCGGCGTGCAACGTGATATGTTGTTGGGGCCGGCTTATGCGTCTCCGCTTGCGCTGGCAAGGGCGGGTGTAGCACTGGCCGATCTGACGCTCATTGACATGCACGAGGCCTTTGCCGCCCAGACGTTGGCAAATCTGAAGCTGTTTGCCAGCGATGAGTTCGCCCGAAGCCAATTGGGCAGAAATGCCGCACTGGGTGAGGTGGATCGCGCTAAGTTCAACGTATTGGGTGGCTCTATTGCCTATGGACATCCTTTTGCCGCCACTGGTGCGAGGATGATCACGCAAACGCTGAATGAACTGCGTCGGCGCGGTGGTGGACTGGGATTAACCACCGCCTGCGCGGCGGGCGGGCTGGGTGCGGCAATGGTACTGGAGGTGACGCCATGAACGATCAACAGCCTTTCCTTGCGGCAACGGAAAGCCCCTCTGCTTTTTCTTTCACCATTCGGCCGGATAATATTGGTGTGATCAACATTGATGTCCCCGGTGAGAAAGTGAACACGTTAAAGCGCGAATTTGCAGAACAGATTATCTCGGTCTTCGAACTGGCGCGACAGCATGCGACGCTCCGAGGACTCATTTTTATTTCTGCCAAGCCTGATTCGTTTATTGCCGGAGCGGATATCACCATGTTGAACCAGTGCAGCAGCGCAGAACAGGCAGAAAATCTGGCGAAACAGGGGCAGGAGACGTTCGATCAAATTGCTGAGTTACCTTTCCCCGTGGTGGCTGCCATTCACGGTGCCTGTCTGGGCGGTGGGTTAGAGCTGGCATTAGCCTGTGACTATCGCGTTTGCTCGCTGGATGAAAAGACGGTGCTGGGGCTACCAGAAGTCCAGCTTGGCCTTCTTCCTGGTTCGGGCGGAACGCAGCGCTTGCCACGCTTGATTGGTCTGGATAGCGCATTGGATCTCATACTGACAGGTCGTCATCTCCGCGCGAGTCAGGCGCTGCGGCAAGGGCTGGTGGATGAGGCGGTGCCGCACGATATTCTGCTGGATACGGCAGTCGAGATTATCAAAAAAGGCAAAAGGAAGACGGTGCCGTTAGGCTGGCGTTCGCGTTTGCTGAGCAGCCCGGGTATACGCCATTTGCTTTTCAAGATGGTGAAACGCAAGACCCGCGCGAAAACACACGGCAACTACCCAGCCACTGAAAAGATTATTCAGGTGGTACGTCGAGGAATAGAAAAAGGCCGTGAAGAAGGATATCGGCAGGAGGCACGAGCGTTCGGCAAGCTGGTGATGACGCCGGAGTCTGCTGCACTGCGTCATCTGTTTTTCGCCTCGAATGCGTTAAAGAAAACCGCAGGTGCGGCCTCTGACGCGAAGCCAATCCATCGCGTCGGCATTCTCGGCGGTGGATTGATGGGGGGAGGGATCGCCAGCGTCACGGCGATGCGCGGGCAGTTGCCAGTGCGCATTAAAGATATCAATGAGCAGGGCATCAACCATGCGTTGAAGTACAACTGGCAACTGCTGACCAAGCGCGTCGAGCGTAAGCGAATGAAGCCGACAGAGTGCCAACGCGTGATGACGTTGATTTCCGGCAGTACGGACTATCGTGGTTTTGAGCATGCGGATATCGTCATTGAGGCGGTCTTTGAAGATTTGGCGCTGAAGCGGCAAATGGTGGCGGAGATTGAAGAGCATGCCGCGCCGCACACGATTTTCGCATCAAATACCTCATCGTTGCCGATCCATCAAATCGCAGAGGGTGCGCGACGTCCACAGCAGGTGGTTGGCCTGCACTATTTTAGCCCGGTAGATAAAATGCCGCTGGTTGAGGTCATTCCCCACGCACACACTAGCGCAGAGGCGGTCACGACGACGGTTGCTCTGGCGAGAAAGCAGGGGAAAATAGCGATTGTTGTCGGTGATAGCGCCGGCTTTTATGTAAACCGCATATTGGCACCTTACATCAACGAAGCCGCGTACTGCCTGCTGGAAGGGGAGCCGGTTGAATCGATTGATTATGCGCTGGTGCGTTTTGGTTTCCCTGTCGGTCCGCTCGCGCTACTTGATGAAGTCGGTATTGATGTTGCAACCAAGATCGTACCGGTGCTGAGCGAAGCATTCGGCGCACGCTTTACCTCCCCACCCGCGTTTGATGCGATCCTGAAAGATGGGCGCAAAGGGCGCAAGAATGGCAAAGGGTTCTATCGGTACAATAAAACGCGCCGCTTCTGGCACGCGGGAAAAGAGGTCGATAGTTCGGTTTACCCGCTGCTGGATGTCACGCCGAAGGCTCATATCGACCCTGCGTTAATCAGCCAGCGTGCCGTGATGATGATGTTAAATGAGGCGGCACGTTGTCTGGATGAAGGGGTGATTCAATGTGCCCGTGACGGCGATATTGGCGCGGTATTTGGCATCGGTTTCCCCCCTTTCCTTGGCGGGCCATTCCACTATATGGATCGTCTGGGGATGGAAACGGTGGTGAAAACGCTACTGGTGCTGCAACAACAGTATGGCGAGCGGTTCGCACCCTGTGAACGTTTACTCACGATGCGCGAAGAGCGGCAGACCTTCTATCCGCCAGACGATGAAGACAGTCGCGTTAGTTGATCGTGACGTTAATCGTGACAGTGTCTTTATACGCTCCCTCCGGTTTACTGGTTTGACTGGCGTTAATACGGGCGGTGTACGGGATATTCTGTGTGATTCCCGTTCCCGTCCCGCTATGGTCGTTCGTCTCTGTCCAGGCGATGTTTCCGGTGCGATAGAGTTGATATTGCAGGTAGTAAGGCGTTCCACCGACGGTTGCGGTCATCCTACGCCAGTTGGCATCATCGGGGTGGGTACTGACGAGTTTGACGGTATACGCGCCCAGTTGCGTACAGTTAACGCCGAGGTTGTTATTGACGGCTACGAAATCAGCGGGAAACGCCGCAATACCAAAGCTGATGTTCGGTGCGCTGGTAATCTGGCAATCATTGGTGATGGTCATAGAGATATTGAGGGTTGACGTCGTCGTTCCTCGATCAGGAATACAGGCGAACAGAATCCCCAGAGAACAAATATTGTAATCCCATTTAATCGTTACCACATCGGTATAGGTACCCGCGGCAATATTGTTGCCGATGCTGGTGCGGATATAAATTGGCATGGTGCCATCCGATGAATTGAACAGGCCGAGTATGCCCAGTACCGTTGTTTGGGTCCAGTTGTAGGTCGAGCCAATGGTGTAATAGGGAGGATTGCAGGCAGAAGTCATGCAAAGGCTATAAGGAACGTAGTCTGTGCTTGTTCCTCTGCGCATCCGCATGGTAGTACCGCTGGAGTTGCTATCATTCAGTATTGTGGCGTCAATGGTATTGGTCGTCCCCACATTCAATACCCCTCCTGAGCAGCGAAACCCACTTCCCGATGCCACGACCTGCGGTGTACCGTTAACGCCGACCACAGAAGAGCTATAAGGCCCCAGCGTGGTGCTGCTGGGGGGCGTGGTACAAGCGGCGTCGCTGAAGGGGGCGTAATGCAGCGCCACCAGCAGGAAAGCCAGCCGCAGCCAACGGGAGGCGTGCCGGTTGACGGAAGGAAGGCGATGGATCTGCGGTCTTGGGGTCAGCATCATTTTATCCTTTTGGGTCAGTCTGACAGGTAAGCGGGCCGATGGTTGCCATCATGGTCTGTGATTCCGGCAGTGAGAACGCCACACGGCAAAGTCGTCCATCTTCTTGTTTAAAGCGTAAGCGAGTTGATGTCCCCAGATTGGCGAAGTAGGCCAGGCCGTCATAGCCGCTGATCGTAGTGTTGCCGCTGGCTTCGTCTGTTATCCAGGTGCCGATGGTGAGAGGATTACCATCTGTATTGCGTAGCATAATGTTGGCTGAGCGCACGACGTGAACGGGGAACGTCACGACGGTGCCGCTGCCTTCTTTTACCGACACGCGTGATTCCACCTGTGGGGTAGTGACGTTGGCCGGCAGTTGTAACGTGTCAATTTCCACTTTCGCGGGGTAATTGGATACGACCCACGGTACGAGTAAATGGCCGCGTTTATTGGTTTTCCCCACCAACTGGTTTTCATATTTCACCGGGACGTCGGGGTATCCCTCGGTATCGACGACAATAAAGGCGTCGTTGATGCGGTTACTGGGAAAAAGCCCTCCGTTCATGTAGATCAGCGAACCGCTCAGTTCCCCCCACTGTGTGGTATTTCCTTCATTGCCATACGCCCCGCCAGCCAGCATGGCATAAGGGCCGCGCCAATTTAATGCACCTTGATGATAAGGATTTCTGCCCGCGCCATACGCCGCGTTCCAGCCAAAGCCACCTTCTGTCGGCGCGGTACGGTTCACCCCTATGCGCGGTGAATAATCGCCATTACTGTCGCGCTGAACCCCAGCATTGACGCTGCTGTTGTTACCAAAAGGCATCACGAACTGAAGTTGAGCGCTGTAGCCGTTTTCCCCTAACGCTTTGTTAACGGCGAGATAGATGGAGCTGCCTTGCCAGACCTGGCGGCTGAAAGAGAGATTCAGCAGGCGGGTGCGGGTTGAATCGTAGGCACGGATATCGAAATAACCCATGCCGAACGAGCCATTGCCTTTACCGAAAATTTGGCTGCTGAGCGTTGCCTGATTGCTTTCCCGGCTGAGACGACCTTCTGTGAGCACAGCCGTTAAATCACGGTATTCTTCACTGCGTTTGGCATGTTGAGTGCTCAGGCCAAATGCGGAGGTGTAATAGGAGTAGCCTGCGGTGTATTGGTGTCCAGTCGAGTCCTTCTCGCTCTGACTGTAGGACGAACTCAATGTTCCCCAGCGGCCAAGGGTAAAGTCGGCCCCTGCGCCGAGCAGATACAGATCCTGTACCGCTTCACCATGCGCTGAAACCGTCAGTTTATTGGCCAACCCATATCGATAGATGCCGCTGATGGCAGGATCGTTAGTATAGGCATTATTCTGTACCCCATAGTTCTGACGCAAAACTCCAACCGACAGATCGAAATCGCTTAACCCCTCTCTCAGTAATACGTTGGAGACGTAAAAAGGGATCGTGGTAGAGACTTGCCTCCCCTGAGCGTCCGTCGTAATCACGGTCGCTTCCCCTGCACCGTTCAGGTAAGGCGTATTGGTTAGGGTGAAAGGACCTGCATTCAGGCTAGTGCTGTTGGCTTTATAGCCGTTGATAAACAGATCAAGCGTGCTGGGTACGGCGGCAGTGCCGGTATATTGCAGCATCGGATAGGTTACGATATCCGGGCGAAGGCCGAAATTACGGGCGACACGTAGGCCGCCCATACGTACTGAATTGCTCCACGTTAAGGCGTTGCTAATCAGGTCGCCAACCTGGTAGGTGATCATGCGTTCGCTATCGTTATAGCGCCAATAGGTATCAAAACGCCGATAACCACCTTGCTGCGTGTTATTACTGCCCGAAATAAAATTGTAGATCCCCGAATTGGATAAGGTTCCATAGGGGCTAAAAAAGCGCTGTTCCATCCAACTGCTGAGTGAATCCGAATTGCTGCGGGGGAGGTGTAATACAGATTATAGTTGAATAGCAAACCGGGGCTGCTGCGAGCGGGGAGGTGCGCCATGTCCTGCCCGCCACCTTCAACGGATTGTTCGGGCAGCCAGAGCGTGGGCACGGTGAGCTGTAGCTGCTGTATGGCCTGATCGTAATCAGCGGTGACCTCAGGCAGCGTGCTGACACTGACGAGCCCCGTGCTTTGCTGCGGCAAACGGACGTGATTCTGCCGCAGCACCTCGGCATCCACATAATAATTTCCAGCACGATACGTGACGGGCACCACGGTGTTATCGCTCTGTCCGTTAACGGAAAGCGTTAAATAATAAACGGATTCGCTGAGTGAGGGCATGGCACGAGGGGGAGCGGGAAGATCGGTGTACTCTTCCGCGAGAGCCATCGCAGAATAAAACAGCGCAAACGGGGCATACATGAGTAAGGGGAAGAGACCCGTACTGATCCTCATATCTGGCCTCACCCTGGCTGCACGGGCAATAAACACAGCTCTGTCGTTAACCGTTCCATCATTCGCGTTTGATCAAGATGGGATCGTGGGTGTCGATCAGGTGGGTAAAGAGTTGCATCGCCGCACTCGGTGTGGATACCCCTGCTGGCAACGGCCAACGCATCTCTTGCCCCGGTAGCACATAGCCTAAAAAGCCGTCGGTTAACGTTGTTCGACTCCCTTTCCCGTTCTGGTCGGTGGACCAATAGACGTTGCTCAGGCGGGCATGTACTACGCCTCGGTTGCGGACATAAAGATAGTTTTTCCCTTCTGCTGCACGGACTCGCCAACTGAGCACTGGCCGTGTAGGCTCAGTGCCGGCACGCCGTTTATCTGGGCGAGTATGTGTCCAGATCCCTTCCCCATCAAGAAACAGGGGCAGTAGATAGCGCATCTGGAATTGCAGCCCCATCTGCGGTGCGTCTTGTTGGTAGGAGGGAGAGATTTCATCAATGATGATACGGTAAGCCTGCTCGGTGTTGGCGGGGGCTGGGTTGACACGAATCAGGCGCACCATATTGCGCTTACCCGGCTCCAGCGTCATGAACGGCGGGGTAGCAATTACGCTACGTTGTTCTGCATAACGATCCTGAAAGTCAATTTGCTTCCAGGACACGATGCGAATTTGTAAACCGACGGGCGCATTGCCTTTGTTTTCCAGCCACAGCGCCGAACTGTTCTCATCTGATTCAATGACCTGATAAATCGGCCAAACGAGGATAGAACTGGCGGCGAAGCAAGATAAGCTGATACTGCTTAACAAAAAAGCCATTACCCGAATAAAAAACGTCATTTTCCTTTTCATCCTGTATCTACCCTGTTTTATTTTTAATAAGTCAGGCTGACGGTTACGTTATCGGTATAAACCCCCGCGGGAGGCAGAGGTGTGCCGCCAAAGTAGCGGGCATAAACCGTGTAGGTCTGGGTTGTGGCGGGAAAAGAGACAATGCTAAGAGCCAGACCTCCCGTCCCCCATACCTGTGTGCGTGCAGCATCGCGATAAAGCTGATACGCCAGCAGGCGCGTTCCTGCCGCATTTATCAGATAACGCTGCGTACTGCTGCCGCCATTAGTGCCGTAGTCCAGTTCAATAATGGCGTTAGTGCCCGGTGTACAGGTGGCGATAATCGATCCGCCCCCGTCCGTACTAGCAATATCCACGTTGGTCGCTGTAGAACTGCGTGTCCCAAAATTAAGTGGGCCCATATTGGGCTGGCTATTTGCTGTACTGGTGCCGAATACACAGCCCTTTTGTATGGTTGCGTTGACGTCAAAGGTGCTGCTAACCGTGAGCGCCCTTGTCACCGTAGGGACAAGAGGGCCAAACAGCAGAAGTAATGAAATCAATGCCAGAGGAAAACGCATTGCGATACCGATGGTTACTTAGCCTGAATGGCGAGACGGAACATGTCGGAAGCCGACTGCGGGGCGTAAGCAGTAAACGCGGCAGCGTGTATAAAATGTAGTGACATAGCCGTTCCTTTCTTTGTGGGGCAATACCCCTAAAAAGGCCGACATGTAAGCATGTCAGCCTATAAAAATTACCATTCGATAGTGGCAGTGATGGTGTCGGTATACGATCCAGCGGCAGGGGACATAACAGTTTGGTCTGCTGGAGCGATGCGTGCATAAATCGGAATCAGCAGTGGGTTGCCTGTTGCTGGAATAGCAATACCCGTGGCGTCTATGAGTGGAATTTCTGTCGAGCGTGTTGAGTCACTGTATAAACGGTAAGGCACATTATAGGTTCCCGTACCCGGAGTGAGCCTGCGTAGCGAGTTGAGTGGGTTTCCGCCTTGACCTATCTTCAATGCTGCTGATAGGCCGACAGGGCAACTGATGGTAATCCCGCTGCTCCCGCTGTTGGTAACCTGGCTGTCAATATTGGTCATCAGGTTTGAATGGGAGCCAAAGTCGATGGTTCCCCATGTGGTGCCGGCACCTCCGCCGCTGTTGACCGCACAGGCGGCAGTAATGGTCAGCGATACGGGGATCTCGCCAGTAATCGTCACGCTGCTGGCGATGGGAGAGAGGCCGAATGTGGTGAATAGTGTAGCCAGAATAGGTAATGTTATACGTCTAGAATTCATAACGATTCCTTTATAGGTATCTCACTTATTTTCATCGAAAGTATCTTCACGAAAGTGTATTTTTTTCGTGAAAACTGCTCGTTACGAGTGACTATGACAAAGGAAATCATAACGAGTCGTTTTAATCAGTCCGGATATTTATATGGCATGGGGTAACCTATCGGAAAAATGCAGAGGATTATTCTCTTTTCTGATTGGTCGAGCCACTGACACAACAAATCCGCACTGCTGAAATATAGCTTGCTAAAATTTCAGTGTTTTTCGCATGGTGAAAATAAATCTATAAAGGAAAAATGTGCTGCTAATTCTCTCTTCCATGATGATGGGGAATTCCGAACATATAAGAATAATAAAAAATTTCTTCGATTTTTATCCTGAGTTGCACGAACGTCCATAAAATAGAAGAGTAATTTATTTTTATTATATGACGTGATATTCCGTATGATTTCTTTGTTTATATAAAGTGAATATAAAAAAACGCTATTTAAGATAAAGATAGAAGTAGAGTGGTTATTTAACAATATCTCAAAATTGATATGTGTTAAAAAAGTGAAAATGATTGATGTTGGTTTTATAGTTGGATTTTTATGCTGATTAATTAATATTATGTGGTTTTTTAGGCCAAACAATGACCTTGTTGTAAGTTATTTTAATACCCATTTTAAGGTCGTGGTTATCTGTGCTGTAGAGAATATCTTCTGCCGTGTGTCTTTAAACCTTTTATTTATCATGTGATTACTTCAGGAGAATGGGTGTCGGATGTATCCGTACCCGAAACCTGGCTCCGGGTGAGTTTATCAACATGAAAAACTCAGGTAACCTACAGTAATAAGACTGTTTATACCCTACATACACTTATGTTGCAGGAACGTCAGCGCTCATACAACGTAAAGCATGAAGGATATATCATATATTTCATTAACATAGCGGTGTAATATGCAAGTGTTGATAATGCGTCATGGTGATGCGGTACTTGATGCAGCAAGTGATGCTGTTCGGCCATTGAGTGCCGGTGGTCGTGATGAGTCTCGCCAGATGGCGTGTTGGTTGAACGAGCAAAATATCGATATTGAGCGTGTTCTGGTGAGCCCTTATTTACGCGCCCAGCAAACGCTCGACGTGGTGAAAAAAGCACTGCCTTTACCAGAAGAAGCGGACTGCCTCAATGAACTGACGCCCGGCGGTGATGCGCAACTTGTCAGCTATTATCTGCAAACGCTGGCGAGAGAAGGTGTTGGTGCGGTTCTGGTCGTTTCGCATCTGCCGCTGGTGGGTTATCTGGTTGCCGAATTATGCCGGAATGAAACGGCTCCAATGTTCGCCACGTCTGCCATTGCCTGCGTGAAGGTAGAAGGGGAATCCGGTAACGGTGTTTTGCACTGGCAGGTTAGTCCGGCACAATTGACCGCGAAACCCTGAGTGCTAACTTCGATCCCCTAAATTCATAGGCTATACCCATAAATACTATGAGGTGTGTCACGCACTTACACGCCTTTTCATTCAAGAGTATGACCGGAATTATTCAAGCGAAGGGGCTTCCAGCGCAACCAGTACCAGCAGTGCTGCATTCCCTCCGAATTCTTTCGGTGCCTGATGAAAAGCCAGCACGTCAGGGTGCTGCGCCAGCCAAAGCGGCGTTTGTTGCTTAAGGATATGTTTGCCGTGCCCGTGCATCACGCAGGCGCAGTAAACGTGCTCCCGGCGACAGGCTGCCAGCAGCGCGCCCAATTCCTGCTTTGCCTGAAGCTGCGTCAGACCGTGCAGATCCAGAAACAGTTCCGGTGAATAATCTCCCCGCCGGAGTTTCTTCAATTCATAATGGCTGGTGCCTGGCCGGACATAGCGCGTCGGGCCTTCTGCATCCAACTGTGGCTGAAATTCATCCGAAAAATAAAAACTGGCATCAACCTGTTCCTGCAATGCCCGTTTTGCCGGCAGTTCGCCTGTTTTCCTGCGCAGCGGTTTATGGGTATAGGTATCCTGACGCAACTTTTTTGTGCCAGTGATTGACGTGCGAAAAAGCTGCAATTCGTCGTCATTCAGCGAATATTTATTACTCATCTTTCATTCATCTTGCGTCAACATTCGAGCAGTTTACCTTGTCTCTCCGCTGTCGCTAAATAAAAGTCTGTATCGGGGCGCGTTCAGTCGGTTATATCTGCTGATTTGTCGTGGGCTTCGTGGCAAACTAAGCGCCAATTTCCTATTCAGAACTGTCTGCGGAGGACACCCTTGGACAAAATTTTCGTCGATGAGGCCGTCAGTGAACTTCATACTATTCAGGATATGTTGCGCTGGGCTGTCAGCCGGTTTAACGCAGCTAACGTCTATTACGGTCACGGGACGGATAATCCCTGGGATGAAGCCATACAGTTGGTACTGCCTAGCCTGTATTTGCCGCTCGATATTCCTGAAGATATGTACACGTCGCGTCTGATCACCAGCGAACGGCAGCGCATTGTTGAACGCGTGATCCGTCGCGTCAATGAACGTATCCCGGTCGCCTATTTGACCAATAAAGCCTGGTTTTGCGGCCTGGAATTCTACGTTGACGAACGCGTGCTGGTGCCGCGCTCTCCTATCGGTGAACTGATCAATAACTATTTTGGCGAGCAACTGCCGAAAGCGCCAAACCATATTTTGGATCTGTGTACCGGCAGCGGCTGTATTGCGATTGCCTGTGCTCAGGCGTTCCCAGAAGCGGAAGTCGATGCCGTCGATATCTCCAGCGATGCACTGGCGGTGACCGAGCAAAATATTCAGCAGCACGGTCTGGAATATCGCGTGACGCCGATTCGCTCCGACCTGTTCCGCGATTTACCGGCGATTCGCTATGACCTGATCGTGACCAATCCGCCGTATGTCGATGAAGAAGATATGTTCGATCTGCCGCAGGAATTCCGTTTTGAGCCTGAACTGGGGCTGGCGGCGGGCAATGACGGTCTGGATCTGGTTCGTCGTATTCTGGCCTGTGCGCCAGACTATCTTAGCGATGATGGCGTGCTGATTTGCGAAGTGGGTAACAGCATGGTGCACCTGATCGATCAATATCCAGAGATTCCGTTCACCTGGCTGGAGTTTGATAACGGCGGTGACGGCGTGTTTATGCTAACTCAGTCACAGTTGGTTGATTGCAAAGATCATTTTAGCGCTTACCGTGATTAAACGGTCATAACGATATTCATCCACCTTACCGTTTGACGGTCAGGTGGAAACAGAACACATGTGAAGGAGTTGTGATGGCAGGCAACAGTATTGGGCAATTTTTTCGCGTCACTACATTTGGTGAATCCCACGGTATTGCTCTGGGATGTATTGTTGATGGTGTACCGCCGGGTATCCCGCTGACGGAAGCGGATCTGCAGCATGATTTGGATCGCCGTCGTCCGGGGACATCCCGCTATACGACGCAGCGCCGTGAACCGGATCAGGTCAAGATTCTGTCCGGTGTGTTTGAGGGCGTGACGACTGGCACCAGCATTGGCCTGTTGATTGAAAACACCGATCAGCGTTCTCAGGATTACGGCGCAATTAAAGACGTCTTTCGCCCCGGTCATGCCGATTACACCTATGAGCAAAAATATGGCCAGCGTGATTACCGTGGCGGTGGCCGCTCTTCCGCGCGTGAAACCGCGATGCGCGTTGCCGCGGGTGCGATTGCGAAGAAATATCTGCAACAGCAGCATGGTGTGAAGGTCCGTGGCTATCTGTCACAGATTGGCGATGTCACCTGCGAGCTGAAAGATTGGGAACAGGTTGAGCAAAACCCGTTCTTTTGCCCCGATATCGACAAGCTGGACGCATTGGATGAACTAATGCGCGCGCTGAAAAAAGAGGGTGATTCCATTGGTGCGAAGGTGAGCGTCGTAGCGGAATCAGTGCCTGTCGGGTTAGGCGAACCGGTCTTTGACCGTCTGGATGCTGACCTGGCTCACGCGCTGATGAGCATCAATGCCGTGAAGGGCGTTGAAATTGGCGATGGCTTTGCGGTTGTCACCAAGCGTGGCAGCGAAAACCGTGACGAAATCACGCCGGAAGGTTTCCAGAGCAATCATGCTGGCGGCATTTTGGGTGGGATCAGCAGCGGGCAGAACATCATTGCGCATCTGGCGTTGAAACCGACCTCCAGCATTATGGTGCCGGGGAAAACGATTAACCGTCAGGGGGAAGCGACAGAAATGGTGACGCGCGGACGTCACGACCCGTGTGTCGGGATTCGTGCGGTGCCGATTGCCGAAGCCATGATGGCGATTGTGTTAATGGATCACCTGTTGCGCCAACGCGCGCAGTGTGGGGATGTGAACAGTCAAGTTCCTCGCTGGTAAAAAATAATGAAACAAGGGTTAATCGGGGTTCTGGCGCTGAGTGCATCGTTGTTGTCGAACGCCACGTGGGCGAAAACGCCCTGGCAGGAGATTGCGCATCCGGTTGCGGGTACGGCACAGTCAATCGGTAGCTTTTCCAATGGCTGTATCATCGGTGCCCAACCGTTACCGTTGCAGTCTTTGGATTATCAGGTGATGCGTACCGACCAGCGACGCTATTTTGGTCACCCTGATCTTCTGGCGTTCATTCAGCGCCTGAGCACCGAGGTTAAGCGCACGACATCGGGTAATGTGCTGGTGGGGGATATGGGAATGCCTGTCGGTGGGCGTTTCAGCAGCGGCCACGCCAGTCACCAATCCGGGTTGGATGTGGACATTTGGCTGCAATTGCCCAGACAGCGCTGGAGTGAACAACAGTTGCTGAAACCACAGCCTATCGATTTGGTTAACGCCAGCGGGCTGAGTGTTAATCCGCGCGTTTGGCGGCCGGAAGTCACCACGTTGATCAAGACCGCAGCACTGGATAGTGACGTGACGCGTATTTTTGTTAATCCGGCGATTAAAAAACAACTGTGTGCCGAAGCAGGCCACGATCGTGATTGGTTACGTAAAGTCCGTCCTTGGTTTGCGCATCGTGCGCATATGCATGTTCGCTTGCGCTGCCCGGCAGATAGCCTGGAGTGTCAGGAACAGAGCGATCCCCCTATCGGAGACGGATGTGGTGCTGAGTTAACCAGTTGGTTCCAGCCGAAGCAGCCGAGTAGCGAAGCCCCAGAGAAAACGACGCCGCCACCGTTGCCGCCTTCTTGTCAGGCATTGCTCGACAGACATTTTGCCGCGAGATAACGAATAACGATGGATTGGTTAGTTCTTGGGCCAGACATGCTGGTCGTGCTGTTTTTTGTCGGGGCGTTGGCAGGGTTTATTGATTCGATTGCTGGAGGTGGTGGGTTATTGACGATCCCTGCCTTGCTGGCGGCGGGTTTATCCCCGGCGCAGGTGCTGGCAACGAATAAACTTCAGGCTGTCGGCGGCTCCTTTTCTGCCAGCCTGTATTTCATTCGTCGTCGTGCGGTGAATCTGGGCGAGCAGAAACTGGCTATTGCGCTGACGTTTGTCGGTTCGACCTTTGGTGCCTGGTTGATTCAGCAAATCCACGCCGATTTTCTACGCCAACTGTTGCCGTTTCTCATCATTGGTATCGGCCTCTACTTTTTACTCACGCCCAAAATCGGCGATGAAGATCGGCAGCGTCGTCTGTCGCCACTTCCGTTTGCGATTGTGGCAGGCGGCTGCGTCGGCTTTTATGACGGTTTCTTCGGTCCCGGTGCCGGATCATTTTACGCGCTGGCCTTTGTCACGCTGTATGGTTTCAACCTGGCAAAAGCGACGGCGAATGCCAAAATCCTGAACTTTACCTCTAACTTCGGTGGGCTGTTGTTTTTTATGCTCAGCGGAAAAGTCGTCTGGGTAGTCGGGGGAGTGATGCTGGTCGGGCAGATCCTCGGTGCGCGACTTGGTGCCAGAATGGTGATGACGAAAGGGCAAAAGCTGATTCGTCCTATGCTGGTGTTGGTTTCTGCCATCATGAGCGGCAAGCTGATTTATGACAGCCATGGACACACAATTGCTGTCTGGCTGGAGCAGCTTTTATGATAACAATTTTATGATAACAACAGATAACATGACAACGACGCACCATTATCAGCAACTAATTGATATATTTAATGATTGCTTTGGCGACGAATACAATACCCGTCTGGTAAAAGGCGACGATGAGCCTATTTATCTGCCCGCAGATGATGAGATTCCGTATCATCGGATTGTGTTTGCTCACGGTTTTTATGCCAGCGCGCTGCACGAGATTTCGCATTGGTGCATTGCCGGCGCACAGCGGCGTTTGCAGGTCGATTTCGGCTACTGGTATTGCCCGGATGGCCGCGATGCCACGACGCAAAGCCAGTTTGAAGTGGTGGAAATCAAACCCCAGGCCTTCGACTGGCTGTTCTGCGTCGCGGCAGGCTTTCCGTTTAACGTCAGTTGCGACAACCTGAACGGCGATTGCGAGCCAGACCGTATTGATTTCCAACGGCGTGTGCATGCACAAGTGATGCAGTATCTGGACGACGGGATTCCCGCGCGTCCAGCGAGCTTTATTCGTGCGTTACAATCGTTTTACAATACGCCACCGCTGACGGCGGCGAGCTTCCCGTATCCAGCCGATCTGTGATGAGCGGGAACTGCAAAAAATTTGAGGATAAGAAATGATCGCAGAATTTGAAACGCGCATTCTGGCGCTGATTGATGACATGGTAGAGCATGCCAGCGACGATGAACTCTTTGCCGGTGGCTATTTACGTGGTCATCTGACGGTGTCAGTCGCAGAAGCGGAAGAAAACGGCGAACACACGCTTGAAGCCCTGCATGTGCGCGTTAGCGGCAGCATTAATAACGCGATCAAAAACGGTGAACTGTCACCGCCGGATCAGGTACTGGTTAACGGCATGTGGGAACGTTTGTTCCAGCAGGCGCAAAACAGTACGCACTGATTTTCATGTGTGATCTGTCAGTGCTGGCTTAGTCGAGCCAGCACATCTTCCTCATTAATCCCGCGTCACGGGTTTGCCTTTCAGCAGTTTCCTTATCCAGAAGCGATTCGGGTTTAGCGCGGCTAGCGTATCGCGATCCAGCGGTAGAGGCTCGCCATACATCTGCGAAGCCAAAATTTCCGCCGCAAGTGGGGCAGAACAGAGCCCGCGTGAGCCTAACGCACCGAGAATAAACAGATCTTGCCAATAAGGTGCGCTCGGTACGGCGTCGGCACGGTGCTGGGGATGCAACCGATCTTCATACTCTGTCAGCGTTTGTTCATAGTTCGGCACCGCGCCTAAGAGCGGCAGATGATCGCGCAGTGCGCAGCGGACGCCTTGACGAGCCAGCCCATCGCTGACATCGACCGTCTTGGCCCAGTCTGCGTGAGGCAAACAATTCAGTAGCCGTTGACGGTTCTCCTGCTGCTCTTCTTCCCGATAATCACAATGCGCTTCGCCCCGTAGATAGCTCGCTCCGATGCAGTGCGTTTGATGCTGCGGACTAACTGGCGTCAGGTAGCCGTCGTAGCACAACACCTGTTTTAACTGCCCCAGAACAGGGTTAGTTGGAACGTGGCTGACCTGTCCGCGCACGGCGTAGCCGGGTAAATCGCGGGTTTGTGGCCAGTCGGTAATCTGGTGACCATTCGCCAGCACCACAACCGCGTGATTTACCTGTTGGCCCGTGCTTAAGGTGAGCGCCCAGCCGTTATCCGTTTTCTCCAGAGCGGAAACGGCAGTATTCATCTGTACCGACAGGCTGTTCTGCTGTGCCAGCTTCAGCGCAGCGGCTGTCAGTTCTGCCGGACACAGCCAGCCGCCGTCGGGATAGGTGATGCCATTTACGCCGGGATTCAGGCCGCTCTGTTTCTCCAGTTGCTGGGCATCCACGCTAACGACCAGTTCTTCTGGCCATTCCCCTCGCAGAATCTGCGCGATCTTACGTGCGCTCTTTTCATCCCAGGCAAGTTGGCTGACGCCGCACCACTGGTGTTCAAATTCCAGTCCCTGCTGCGCCAGCGCCGTGTAGTTGCGGTGGGCAAAGTCAAAGGCGAGCGAGAAAAAGCGGGATACCGCATCGTGTCGGTTATTCAGCAGAGGATACAGCGCGCCCTGACGATTGCCGGATGCACCAGTGGCTGGCTGTGCCTCCGCGCAGTAGAGCGTGACGTTTGCGCCGCGCCGTTGCAGAGCCAGTGCAGCAAGTAAGCTGGCGATACCGCCGCCAATAATTGCAATATCGTCAGTTGTGCTGGCCGCGGGACGTGCATACCACGGTGTCGGCGAGGTGATGGGAAGCGCGTCGGGAAGGATACCGCTCAACATCTCGCGCTTCTGTCCGAATCCTTTGACTTTACTGACGTGAAACCCCGCCTGTTGCAGACCGCGACGCACAAAGCCTGCAGCGGTAAAGGTGGCGAATGTCCCTTCTTTACGACACAGGCGTGCCATCGCCTGAAATAGGTTATCCGTCCACATATCGGGGTTTTTAGAGGGCGCAAAACCGTCCAGAAACCAGGCGTCGACCTGATGGTTTTGGGTGTCATCCAGCTCAGGTAGTAAGACGTTGACGTCACCGAACCACAAATCGAGTGTAATGCTGCCTTGCGCCAGAATGAGACGGTGACAGCCTGGTAGCGCCAATGGCCACTGCTGGCGCAGTTCATCTGCGAATTCTGCTAGCTCCGGCCACTGTGCGTGTGCGGCAGCCAGATCGTGCTGGCGCAGGGGGAATTTCTCGAAGCTGATGAAATGCAGATGCCGCAGTGTTGCCTGTGGTTGCTGTTGACGAAAGTGGGCAAAGGCTTGCCACAGCGTGAGAAAATTCAGGCCGGTGCCAAAGCCAGTCTCCGCTATCACGCAGTTTGTACGCGGGTGTGTAGTGAAGCGCTCAGGAAATTGATTGCCCTGTAAAAACACATAACGGGTTTCTGCTAACCCATCCTGATTCGAAAAATAGACGTCATCAAACTGTTGCGATACAGGTGTACCCTGAGTGTTCCAACTTAACGACGCATGTTGGATGGGAAGGTTCGCCACGGCAAAAGCTCATTATTCAAGTGATGGCGAGATTTTAACGGGCTGAAGATCGTGGTGCAAATTTAGCAATAATTTCGCGATAGTTCGGCTGATCGGACTTGTTCAGCTTACAACTGTACGCTAAAGTGCGAAGCGAAATCCCAAACTCTATAAGTGGAAGAAGAGGTATTAAATGAAACGTGCAGTGATTACTGGCCTGGGGATCGTATCAAGCATTGGTAATAACCAGCAGGAAGTTCTGGCATCTTTGCGGGAAGGCCGCTCGGGCATTACTTTTTCTCAAGAGCTGAAAGATTCCGGCATGCGTAGTCACGTCTGGGGGAATGTCAAACTGGACACCACTGGCCTCATTGACCGCAAAGTTGTGCGTTTTATGAGTGATGCGTCGATTTATGCCTACTTATCTATGGAGCAGGCGATTCAAGATTCTGGGCTGTCTGATGAGGTTTATCAGAATAACCCACGCGTTGGCCTGATTGCTGGTTCAGGTGGTTCTGCACGCTATCAGGTGTTTGGTGCTGACGCGATGCGTAGCCCGCGTGGCCTGAAAGCGGTTGGCCCTTATGTAGTGACTAAATCAATGGGTTCTGCGGTTTCTGCCTGTCTGGCAACGCCGTTCAAAATTCACGGTGTGAACTACTCCATCAGCTCTGCCTGTGCCACTTCTGCACACTGCATCGGTAATGCGGTTGAGCAAATCCAGATGGGCAAACAGGATATCGTTTTTGCTGGTGGCGGCGAAGAGCTGTGCTGGGAACTGGCCTGTGAATTTGATGCTATGGGCGCGTTGTCTACCAAATACAATGAGACGCCAGAAAAAGCTTCTCGTACCTATGATGCCGATCGCGATGGTTTCGTGATCGCAGGCGGCGGCGGTATGGTTGTGGTAGAGGAATTGGAACACGCGCTAGCGCGTGGTGCGCATATCTACGCGGAAGTCGTCGGCTACGGTGCGACGTCTGACGGTGCGGATATGGTTGCTCCGTCGGGTGAAGGCGCAGTGCGTTGCATGAAGATGGCGATGCAGGACATTGACACGCCGATCGACTACATCAACACGCACGGTACTTCTACGCCAGTGGGCGATGTGAAAGAACTGTGGGCGATCCGCGAAGTCTTCGGTGACAAGGTTCCGCCGATTTCTGCGACGAAAGCGATGACGGGTCACTCTCTGGGTGCTGCTGGCGTTCAGGAAGCCATTTATACCCTGTTAATGTTGGAACATGGCTTTATTGCGCCAAGTATCAACGTGGATACATTGGATGAACGTGCGGAAGGTATGAATATCATTACCGAAACCACCGACCGTGAACTGAAGACCGTGATGTCTAACGGCTTCGGATTCGGTGGCACTAACGCCGCGCTGGTGATGAGAAAACTCGATAAATAATCGGTTTCTCACACGCGTATTATTATGAAAAGTAATAAAAACCCCGCAGGCGTAAGCCACGGGGTTTTGTTTTTTGGATGGTGTTCAACTGGCGTGAGGTGCTGTTATGGAAGAGGTACTGTCCATTTTTTGATTGTGGCAGTCACATCCTGCATTGCGTCTTTTGCCGCCTGGCTGATGCCACCAAGCTGGAAAAAACCGTGGATAACCCCCAAATAGCGCCGACATTGTGCATTGACACCCTGCTCGGTTAGCGTGCGAAACAATGCTTCTCCTTCGTCTCGCAGCGGATCATATTCCGCTGTAATGATCAGCGTTGACGGTAGACCTGATAATGGGCTGTGCATTGCCGGGCTGGCTTCGCAATGATTGGGGGGCAAGGAATCAAAATAGGCTTCATATCCACTCACCAATGTTTCTCGTGTAATGACATAATCTTTGCCATTTGTACGGTAGCTATCGCTGCTGGCTGTGGCATCCAACATGGGGTAGATCAGGATTTGTCCGCAGGGTTTGAATGTACCGCGATCGCGTAACCGTATGGCGGTCACTAACGCTAGGTGGCCTCCAGCACTGTCACCCATCAAGATGATATTGTCGGGATCGATACCCAGCATGTTGGCCCGTTCATGGATCATTTCAGCAGCCTGGTAGGCATCATCATGCGCAGCCGGGTAGCGATGTTCTGGGGCTAAACGGTACTGTACGGCAATGACTTTACAGCCGCTGTGAAAGGCGATATGTCGTAATTGGCAATCGTGTGTGGCGAACCCACCGCTGACGAAACATCCACCATGATAGTAAATTACAGCAGAAGCGTGTGGCGGTGCGGTCGGTGGCGTGTAAAGCCGCAGTGTGAGTGATTGCCAATTTATCTCTTCACAATGGATGCCAGGAGGTGCCTCTCCTGCCAGCACGGTACTGGCGATATATCCTTCACGGCGTTCTGCCAACGTTTGATTTTTTACTGAAGGGCGACCATTACGGATAAACGTATTGACGAGTTCAGCGATGTTTGGCTCAAGAGTCATCCTGTCTCCTTTGATGGAAGAAAGCTGAGTTGCGTGATTAAGGTGTACTATCGTGGTGTGGTTAGGTTTAACACGTATTGCGTGGACTAATTTTGCGCTACAGCAGTACCCAGAGCAGAAACGCAGCCACGCAGGTGCTGACAATCACCAGAAACATCGGCTTATGGAACAGGGATTGCCAACTGAGCGGTAGCGATGCAATCAACGGGTTAAACAGCGGATGTAGCAACTGTGAGGTCGTCGTCCAGTCAGTTTCCTGTGAGCGCTGAATTCGTTGCGTAAACAGGAGCGTCAGTAGATCGCTGACCTGCATCGGCGTCAACGGGGTTTGCAAGCCAATATTAAAACGATTCTGTGTGTAATCTATCAATAATTGTTGTTCCTGCGCGGTCATAGGCTGTGGTAACAGCGCCTGTAACGGAGCGAGGTTCGGGGAAAGCAGTGCGCTTTGTGTTGGCAGTGGCTGTGATGATGATAGCGTGGTTGTTGATGCCGAATTGGCATTTGTCGCGTTAGCCGTACTGGTTGTGTTGGCTGTCGGCGGTTCCTGCGGCGCGCCAGTCGTTCCCGTATTGGTCGGCGTTCCCTGTGGCGTCAACGTGGTGCGAAGCAGCGTCTGTGTCTGTTGCAGCTCAACTTGTGCTTGCAGGAACTGCGTGAGTAGCGGCAGATGCTTGAACGGGATGGCGTCGCCAGGGGTAAGATTCTGCATCGTCATCAGGTTACTCAGCACTCTCGCAGGCTGTTCTCCCGTCATGGTTGCTAACCGGGTGACTAGCTGATTCAAGCTGCGCTGTTCAACTGGCGAGAGCGGACGCTCAGGCGAATTAGGTGCCTGAGCCGCTTGCGGCGCTGAGGCCGGTGCTGTTGACTGCGGAATCTGCCCATTTTGTAGCAGTGTCACAACCTGCTGTAGCTGTGTTTTACTCAGTGCGCTTAGCGTGGTGCTGCCGAACTGTTGACGGATAAAATCACTGACTGCCTGGCGATTATTACCCTGATGCAGCATATCTGTCAGGCGCTGGAGCAACGGCTGACGACCGCTGCTATCTTGCGCCTGCGTTAGACGCGTCTGAAGTATCTGCTCGGCCGGCTGGTAGTGACGGGACTGTAGTTCATTATTTTCTGCCAGCCCTAATCCCTGTTTTACCGTCGTCCAGACTTCCGCTGCTTTTGACGTTGTCAGCGCGGCAACTTTAATTACCAGATTTTCCAGCGTCGTGCGCTGTGCCAGCGTCAGTGGCCGATCGCCGCTGGTAGAACCTGCGGCATTAGAGGATGTAGATGAGGTTGACGATGTCGTTGTCGGCGTAACCGCACGTTCGCCGGGCAGCGGGGCACCTGGGCCACTTACAGGTTGCATATCGGTTATCCTCACTGCCGTCATGATTGAAATGAATCATAGCAATCTCCCGTGACGGCCGATAGTCATGCATCGCCTAAAACGCACTAATCACTTGAAGTACGCCCTAACGGGATGCGCAAACGCTGGGCGAGGATAACGCCAAGTAGCGTAATGCCCCCACCGACCAGATGATAATGGTGCAACGGTTCGTGCAAAAAACCGATTGCAATCACCGCCGCAAAGATTGGCGTCAGGTTCATAAAGATGGCGGCCTTGCTGGCTCCCAGACGCATCACCCCTTGAATCCACAGAAAAGGTGCAATAATGGAAGCCATGATACCGGCGAAAATGACCAGCGGCAGATTTTGGGCATTTAGCTCGACATTGTCGGTTAGCAAGAAATTGGGAATCAGCACCACCACGCCAAAGGCAATTTGCACATAGAGCGATACCCAGTTGGGCAGGGGGATGCTCCAGCGTTTGGTTAATACGCCATAGAGTGCATACGACAACGCAGCACAAAACATCATAAATTCACCGGGGCCGATGCCTTGCGCCAGAATCTGTTCGGGGTGTCCTTCGCCAATCAGCCAGACGATTCCTGCCAGCGACAGCAGGCTCCCGAGCAGTACGCCCAGCGTGGGTGCGACGCGTAGCAGAGGAATACTGAGCAGGACGGTGAGTAGCGGCACGAGCGACCCCATGATCCCCATCATCACGGCACTGATCGTGTGTGCGGCGTAGTAGGCCAGACTTTGATACAACACCATGCCGAGCAGACCCAATACCAGCAGTTTCCCTGCGTGCTGGCGAATAGTTGCTGCATGGTGGCGCAGGGCTGGCAGCATAAACGGTGTCATGACAAGAAATGCCAGTAGCCAGCGGTAAAATGAAATGGCAGCGGGATCGATGACGCTCGCGGAGAGTTTGTTGACAATGACGTTAACTGACCAGATCAGGACGGCAATGGTGGGAAATAGGGCGTTCAACGTTGAGCTTCTCGTAGGAGACCAGACGGAAAAGGTATCGGTTGCCAGTCTGGTTGATAAAAATGGGCAAGTGCCACAATGGCAAACAACATAGCAGAGCCACGTGACGACGATCAACCCAGTCTATCCTTCAAGAGGCATGGCTTTGCTACCATAAATTGCCGTCTATCGCGGGAACGATGATGCTACGAGAGCGACGTGAACCGATAGAGGAAAGGGATTGCATCGTAATTGCCTTGGGTTTCTGCACCATTCGGTGGCAAAATATCTCCCCGCTTTTTTGCTGGCTACAGGTTACCGGAGAAGAGAATGAAGATTCTGGTTGATGAGAATATGCCGTATGCCCGCGAGCTTTTCAGCCGTTTGGGTGACGTTCAGGCTGTACCAGGACGCCCTTTGCCGCGCGATCTGCTGGCAGGCGCTGATGCGTTGATGGTGCGATCGGTCACGAAGGTGAACGCGGATCTGCTGTCTGGCACTGCGGTAAAATTTGTCGGCAGCGCGACGGCAGGCACCGACCATGTTGATGAGTCCTGGCTTAACGCTAACGGCATCGCGTTTTCTGCTGCCCCCGGTTGTAATGCCATTGCGGTAGTAGAGTACGTGTTTTCTTCTTTGCTGATGTTGGCCGAGCGTGATGGTTTTCAACTGCGGGATAAAACTGTCGGTATTGTCGGCGTGGGGAATGTTGGCCGGCGTCTGGACGCTCGCCTGAAAGCCTGGGGTGTGAAAACGCTGTTGTGCGATCCGCCGCGTGCTGACCGCGGGGATGCGGGTGATTTCCTACCGCTGGAAACGTTGGTACGTGATGCTGATATTCTGACGTTGCATACGCCGCTGTATCTCGACGGGCCATACCGGACCCATCACTTGGTTGATGCCAATGTGCTGAATGCGTTTGCGGACGGACGTATTCTGATTAACGCTTGCCGTGGTCCGGTGGTGGATAATGTGGCATTGCTTGAGGCGCTGCAACAGGGCAAAAAACTTAGCGTGATCCTTGATGTGTGGGAACCCGAACCCGCGTTATCGACCGAACTGTTGGCGCGAGTGGATATTGGCACGGCGCACATCGCCGGTTATACGTTGGAAGGAAAGGCACGTGGCACCACACAGGTTTTTGAAGCCTGGAGCGAGTTTATCGGAACCCCGCAGCAGGTCGCGCTTTCATCGCTTTTACCTGTGCCGGACTTTGCCGAAGTGACATTAACTGCGCCGGTAGATGAGGCGTTGCTAAAACGTCTGGTGCATCTGGTGTATGATGTGCGCCGAGACGATGCGCTGTTACGTCATGTTGCGCATCAGGAAGGCGAGTTTGACCGCCTACGTAAACATTATCAGGAACGACGCGAATGGTCGTCACTTCATGTCATCTGCGCCGATGCTGAGAGCGCAGATTGTCTGAACGCGCTGGGATTCACCGCATCGGTGCGGGGCAGACACTAGCGGCGCTTCTCTTGCGACGGTGTTGCACGAGTATGATCCTTTTTTATTCAGGAACTGACAAACGGTGTCGCTATCGTCTGTCGGTTTCCTTCATGATTTGTGTTTCATTCAAAATTTGGGAGAGAACCAAATGTCTAACGGCTGGAATATCGCTCTGCTGGGCGCAACGGGCGCAGTAGGCACGGCGTTACTGGAATTATTGCAGGAACGCGAATTCCCAGTGGGTGAACTGTATCCGCTGGCCAGCGAACGTAGCGCGGGTGAAACCATACGCTTTAACGGGCAATCCTGTCTGGTCACCGATGTGGCGGATTTTGACTGGTCGCAGGCGCAGTTGGCGTTTTTTGTTGCAGGCCAAGATGCGAGCGCTCGCTATGCAGAAGCCGCGGGGGATGCGGGCTGTTTGGTCATCGACAGCAGCGGCTTGTTTGCACTTGAACCGGATGTGCCGCTGGTGGTGCCTGGCGTGAATACACATACGTTGGCCGATTATCGTAACCGCAATATTGTTGCGGTGGCGGACAGCCTGACCAGCCAACTGCTGACGGCGATTAAACCGTTGACCGATGCTGCTGGGCTTTCGCGTCTGCATGTCGTCAATATGCTGTCAGTTTCTGCACACGGTAAAGCGGCGATAGACGATCTGGCTGGGCAAAGTGCCCGCTTGCTGAATGGTATTCCGCCCGAAGAAGGGCTGTTCCCGAAACAGCTGGCGTTCAATCTGTTGCCCTTACTGCCGGATGACGTGGGCAGTGTGCGTGAAGAACGCAGCCTGGTCGATCAGGTGCGTAAAGTCTTGCAGGATGAAGGTCTACCCGTTTCAGTGACCTGCGTTCAATCCCCCGTGTTCTATGGCCACGCTCAGATTGTTCATCTTGAATCGCTGCGTCCGCTGTCTGCGGAAGAGGCGCGTGACGAACTGCTCAATGCCGGAAATATTGAGGTCAGCGACGAGCAGGATTACCCGACGCAGGTGGGTGATGCTTCTGGCAATGGGCAACTGAGCGTCGGCTGTCTGCGTAATGATTATGGTATTCCTGAGCTGCTGCAATTCTGGTCTGTCGCCGATAACGCTCGCTTTGGCGGTGCGCTGATGGCGGTGGCAACGGCAGAATGTCTGGTGCAGGAGTATCTCGGGTAATGTCGGAAACCACTCAGGCGGTGGCTATTCAAGCCACCGCCGTTGCGGAAAACGAACGCGCTACGCTAAAAATTGCGCTAGGCATTGAGTATGACGGTAGCCAGTATTATGGCTGGCAGCGCCAGAATGATGTCGCTAGCGTACAGGCCTGTCTTGAAAAGGCGCTGAGCAAAGTCGCGGATGCACCGACAGAAGTGTTTTGCGCCGGACGGACCGATGCCGGGGTTCATGGTACTGGGCAGGTTGTGCATTTCACCACGCAGGCGATCAGAAAAGATGCCGCCTGGACGATGGGCGTGAATGCGAATTTACCGCCAGATATCGCGGTGCGCTGGGTGAAAACGGTGGATGAAGATTTCCATGCGCGCTTTAGTGCGACGGCTCGCCGCTACCGTTATGTTATCTATAATCACCGCTATCGCCCTGCGGTGCTCTCGCACGGTATGACGCACTTTTATCACCCGCTAGATGTGGAACGGATGGAACGCGCCGGACAGTGTCTACTGGGGGAAAATGATTTCACCTCTTTTCGCGCGGTGCAGTGCCAGTCGCGCACGCCGTGGCGCTATGTAAATCATTTAAAGGTTACACGTCACGGCGACTATATCGTGGTAGACATTAAGGCCAATGCATTCGTTCATCACATGGTACGCAATATCGTCGGTAGCCTGATGGACGTTGGATGTGGCAATCGTCCCGAGTCGTGGATTGCGGAGCTGCTGGCAGCCAAAGATCGCACGTTGGCAGGTGCAACGGCTCGAGCAGAAGGACTGTATTTGGTGGCTGTAGATTACCCCGCGCGTTTTGCTTTGCCACAGCCTACTATGGGGCCGCTCTTTTTAGCGGATTGATGTTTTTGCTGTAACGAGTGCGTCTTTTGCGCATTGCATGCTGCCGGATGGCGATAAATCAAAAGGCTGTGTGCAATGCGTGATCAGGACGATACGAGTTAGCGTGCTATACGCAAGGCAACACGGATGGTGCGGCTGCCTTGCGTATATCGACCGCGTGCGTTTGGTATACATTCTGGGAGAAGATGCTGTGATGGAGTTCATACAGTTTATTATTGATTTTATTCTGCACATTGACGTTCACCTGGCGGAACTGGTGGCGCAATATGGTGTCTGGGTTTATGCCATTTTGTTCCTGATTCTGTTCTGTGAGACAGGGCTGGTAGTGACGCCGTTTTTACCGGGAGACTCGCTGCTGTTTGTCGCTGGGGCGCTGGCAGCGCTGCCGTCGAACGATCTGAATGTGCATACGATGGTATTTCTGATGATTGCTGCCGCGATTACCGGTGATGCAGTGAACTACACGATTGGACGACTGTTCGGAGAGAAGCTATTTAGCAACCCGAACTCAAAGATTTTTCGCCGCAGCTATCTGGATAAAACGCATGCGTTTTACGCACGTCACGGTGGCAAGACGATAATTCTGGCACGCTTTGTCCCGATTGTGAGAACATTTGCGCCGTTTGTCGCTGGGATGGGGCATATGAGCTATCGGCATTTTGCCGCCTATAATGTTATTGGTGCATTGCTGTGGGTGCTGTCGTTCACCTATGCGGGCTACCAGTTTGGCGATTTGCCGGTCGTGCAGGAAAATCTGAAATTACTGATTGTTGCGATTATTTTTCTCTCTATCCTGCCGGGTATTATTGAAATCGCCCGTCACCGTAGAGCGGCCTCGCGCGGCAATGTGAAATAAGTGAAGTATTTTAACATCCGGTTTGACCAGTTTTTTATCCACAGTCCCGGAGCGTTATGGTTTAATGGGCAGCATTTATGGTCTGTTCTCGGGAACACCCTTGGTGCCGATGCCTTTGTACCGCGATTGTCGTGCGTCTCAGGCATTTTTTCATTGGCAATGTTGTCAGGGAATAACATGAACAGCGGACTGGCGTTTGCCAGGTTCAAGCAGAAAGGTTATCAATGAGCTGGATTGAACGAATTCTTAACAAAAGCAATATCACACCGACCCGTAAAGCGAACATCCCTGAAGGGGTCTGGACAAAATGTGATAGCTGCGGTCAGGTTCTTTATCGTGCTGAGTTGGAACGCAATCTGGGGGTCTGCCCGAAGTGCGATCACCATATGCGTCTTTCCGCGCGTGCCCGTCTACAGGCTTTTCTGGATAAAGAAAACACTGTCGAGCTGGGAAGTGAACTGGAGCCGAAGGATGTCCTGAAATTCCGGGATTCCAAAAAATATAAAGATCGTCTGGTTTCTGCGCAGAAACAGTCCGATGAGAAAGATGCGCTGGTTGTCATGAAAGGCACGCTTTACGGCATGCCGGTTGTGGTCGCGTCGTTTGAGTTCGCTTTCATGGGCGGTTCAATGGCGTCTGTCGTCGGGGCGCGATTTGTGCGTGCCGTTGAGCAGTCACTGGAAGACGGTTGCCCGCTGGTGTGCTTCTCCGCCAGTGGCGGGGCGCGTATGCAGGAAGCGCTGATGTCGTTGATGCAAATGGCGAAAACCAGTGCTGCCCTAGCGAAAATGCGCGAGCGCGGCTTGCCTTATATCTCTGTGCTGACCGATCCAACCATGGGTGGCGTTTCTGCGAGTCTGGCAATGCTGGGCGATCTGAACATTGCCGAACCGAAAGCGCTGATCGGTTTTGCTGGTCCACGCGTGATCGAACAAACCGTGCGTGAAAAACTGCCGCCGGGCTTCCAGCGTAGTGAATTCCTGATTGAGAAAGGGGCGATTGATATGATCGTTCGCCGTCCGGAAATGCGCTACAAGCTGGCCACCATCCTTGCCAAACTGACGAATCATCCAGAACCGGGCAACGATGACGTGGAAATCCGCAGCGATGCGCCGTCTGAATCATCACAGGATGACGCATAATTGACATGATGGGCTGGGCGTGTGGCATTCGACTAAGTTGTTCTCGACCAAGTAGTGATGCGCACGCTCTGCCCGCAATGAACCGTAAGCCGGTGAACGGGACTCATGGATACTCTTCAAATACCTCAAGCCACGTCACCTTTGGTCACGTGGCTTCATTATCTTGAGCACCTGCACGCTCAGGCCATTGATTTAGGTCTGGAACGCGTTAAGCAGGTTGCCGAACATCTTCAACTGCTACAGCCAGCAGCCACGGTTTTCACCGTTGCGGGAACGAACGGCAAAGGGACCACTTGCTGTACGCTGGAGTCCATTCTATTGGCCGCAGGCCTACGGGTTGGCGTGTACAGTTCTCCTCATCTCGTGCGCTATACCGAGCGGGTGCGTATTCAGGGCAACGAATTGCCTGAAGCACTGCATACTCAAGCGTTTGCGGATATCGAAGCAGGAAGGGGAGCGGTATCGCTCACCTATTTTGAATTCGGTACGCTGTCGGCACTGCAACTCTTCAAGCAAGCGAATCTGGATGTCGTCATTCTGGAAGTGGGATTAGGCGGGCGTCTGGATGCCACCAATATTGTGGATGCGGATGTCTCCGTGGTCACCAGCATTGCTATCGACCACACCGACTGGCTAGGTAACGATCGGGAAAGCATTGGCCGTGAGAAAGCGGGGATATTCCGACGGGATAGACCAGCCGTTGTCGGTGAACCGGATATGCCGGGAACGATTGCTGATGTTGCCGCTGAGAAAGGCGCGCAACTGCGTCGGCGCGGTCGCGATTGGGAATTTTCAGTTCAGCGCGAGACGTGGAGCTGGCAGGATAAACAGCGCGAATTGTCGCGTCTGCCATTACCCAATGTTCCATTGCCGAACGCCGCTACGGCATTGGCCGCACTGCACTATTCTTCACTGAATGTGAGCGAAGAGGCGATTCGTCAAGGTTTACAGTGCGCAGCATTACCGGGTCGTTTTCAGGTCGTGCAGAAATCACCGCTGTTGATCCTCGATGTTGCGCACAATCCTCATGCGGCGGCGTATCTGGCAAATCGTTTGGCTGCGTTGCCAAAAAACGGAAAAATACGGGCGGTTGTCGGCATGCTGGCGGATAAAGATATCGCGGGTACGCTGGCCTACTTAACGCCGTTAGTGGATGAGTGGTATTGCGCACCGCTGGAAGGGGCTCGTGGCGCAACGGCACAGCAGATCGCTGAACACCTGACGCGCAGCCAGTCGTTCCCCAATGTCGTTACCGCCTGGCAGCAGGCGATGTCCGACGCGACAGAACAGGATATCGTCATTGTGTGTGGATCTTTTCATACGGTAGCGCATGTGATGGAAGCGCTGGATGAGGAGAAGGCGAATGGCGAGTAAATTTCAGAATCGATTGGTTGGCACGGTCATTCTGGTCGCGCTGGGCGTGATCGTCTTACCCGGCCTATTGGATGGCAAGAAAAAGCACTACGAAGATGAGTTTGCCTCAATTCCGCTGATCCCTAAACCGGGCGACAGCAATGAGATGGAATCGCTGCCTGCGCTGAACCCGTCGTTGCCGAGCCAGCCACCGGAAGGGGCGGAAGCAGCGATGCAGAACAGTCCAGAAGCCGAAACGCCGGAAGCTAAATTACCTGAAACCAAGGCTCCCGAAACGTCCACGCCGCCATCATCGTCCCGCTCAGGCACAAACACGCCAGCCATGACGGCGCCGCCGGTAGTGGTTGAGCGTCCGCCAATTCAGACACCAGTGCCAGTGACGCCGAAGCCTCAGCCAAAACCTGAGCCTAAGCCAGAAGTGAAACCGAAGCCTGAACCTAAGCCGGAACCGAAACCGGAAGTGAAGCCTGAAACGCAGCCGACGCAGCAAGCGCCAGCCGGACAGGCCTATATTGTGCAGCTTGGTGCGCTGAAAAATGCGGATAAGGTGAACGAAATTGTCGCTAAACTTCGTCTCTCTGGCTATCGCGCGTATACCGTACCGTCAACGCCAGTTTCAGGGCAAATCACCCGTATTTATGTCGGGCCGGATGCCTCAAAGCAGAAACTAGAGTCTTCTCTGGGTGAACTGCAACAGTTGAGCGGATTAAGCGGGCAGGTGCGAGCACATTCGGTTCGCTAAGAGACCGGTAGATAATAGAATCAGGCGTGACGGATTGTTGGTTTTTACGCCTGATTATCTATCGATGAAATCGGCGGAAATACGCTACGCAAACGTTTTCTTTTTCTGTTAGAATGCGCCGCGAACAGGATGACGTAGCGGCTTATCGGTAGCATCGTTCATTATTAGGATAGTTCATGGTTTGGGTTGATTACGTCATTATTGGCATCATCGGGTTTTCGGCTCTGGTTAGCCTTATCCGGGGGTTTGTTCGTGAAGCGCTGTCGTTAGTAACCTGGGGATGTGCTTTTTTTGTTGCCAGTCATTACTACGCTTACCTCGCGGTCTACTTCACCCGTTTTGATGATGAGCTGGTGCGTAACGGCATTGCGATTGCCATTCTGTTTATTGCAACGTTGATTGTGGGAGCTATCGTCAACTATGTGATTAGTTCACTGGTTGAACGTACCGGATTATCCGGCACCGATCGCGTTCTGGGCATCTGTTTTGGTGCGCTGCGCGGGGTGCTGATCGTTTCCGCACTGCTATTCTTTCTGGATACGTTCACCGGTTTTTCACAAAGTGATGACTGGAAACAGTCCCAGTTAATCCCGCAGTTCAGTTATATTATCAGGTGGTTTTTTGACTACCTGCAAAGCACGTCAAGTTTCTTGCCGCAGCATTTATCGCTGCGGTAGCGCTGATGAGGAAAAGACACCATGTGCGGTATTGTCGGTATCGCCGGTTTTACACCGGTCAACCAGTCGATTTATGACGCGTTAACGGTGTTGCAACACCGTGGGCAGGACGCTGCGGGTATTGTAACCATCGATGCCTTTAATTGTTTTCGCCTGCGTAAGGCCAATGGCCTGGTGAAGGATGTGTTTGAAGCGCGGCACATGCAACGCTTACAGGGAAACATGGGGCTTGGCCATGTGCGTTATCCGACCGCAGGCAGTTCCAGCGCCTCGGAAGCACAGCCTTTCTATGTCAACTCTCCGTTCGGCATCACGCTGGCTCACAACGGTAACCTGACGAACGCCCACGAACTGCGTAAAAAGCTGTTCGAGCAGGAGCGTCGCCACGTTAACACCACGTCCGATTCTGAAATTCTGCTGAATATTTTTGCCAGAGAGCTGGACCGTTTCCAACATTATCCGCTGGAAGCCGATAATATTTTTGCGGCCGTTGCTGCAACGCACCAGCAAATTCGCGGTGCCTATGCCTGTGTTGGCATGATTATCGGTCATGGCATGGTGGCGTTCCGCGATCCTAACGGTATTCGTCCGCTGGTCATTGGTAAACGCGACCTGGAAGATGGCCGCAGCGAATACATGGTAGCGTCAGAAAGTGTTGCGCTGGATACGCTGGGCTTTGAGTTTTTACGCGATGTTGCGCCGGGAGAAGCGATCTACATTACGGAAAAAGGACAACTGTTTACCCGTCAGTGCGCAGAGAATCCAAAGAGCAACCCGTGCCTGTTCGAATATGTCTACTTCGCTCGCCCGGACTCTTTCATCGATAAAATCTCGGTCTACAGCGCACGCGTTCGCATGGGGCAGAAGCTCGGCGAAAAGATTGCGCGCCAGTGGGAAGATCTCGATATCGATGTTGTGATCCCGATTCCTGAAACTTCTTGTGATATTGCGTTGGAAATCGCGCGCATTATCAACAAACCGTATCGTCAGGGATTTGTGAAGAACCGCTATGTTGGTCGCACCTTTATCATGCCGGGACAGCAGGCGCGTAAGAAATCTGTGCGTCGTAAGTTGAATGCTAACCGTGCCGAGTTCCGTGATAAAAACGTGCTGCTGGTGGATGACTCCATCGTGCGTGGTACAACGTCGGAGCAGATTGTTGAAATGGCGCGTGAAGCAGGAGCCAAGCGGGTTTATCTGGCCTCTGCGGCACCGGAAATTCGTTTCCCTAACGTGTACGGCATCGACATGCCAAGCGTTAATGAACTGATTGCTCACGGTCGCGAAGTGGATGAGATCTGTAAGATTATTGGTGCCGATGAGCTGATATTCCAAGATCTCGAAGATCTGATCGACGCAGCGCGTGAAGACAACCCAGATATTGTTCAGTTTGAATGTTCAGTCTTCAACGGAATTTACGTGACCAAGGACGTCGATCAAGGCTATCTGGATTATCTGGAAGTTCTGCGTAACGACGATGCCAAAGCGTTGCGTAGCCAGAATGAAGTCGAAGATCTGGAACTGCACAACGAAGGTTAACGGCTAGCTTCACGTAAGGCTTTAGTTAAGGGGGAGGGCGCGAAAGTGTCTTCCCCCTTCTTGTATATAGAAAACAGGTTGTATATAGAAAACCTGTTTGTATATAAAAACATCGCTTCAGCGCTTGTCCTTGCTTATCACTAATCAATGCGGCAAAGTTTGCGCAGATGATTTTTCCGCGTTTCTGCTTACGCGGTCAGCCAGAGGCAGCAAGAATGAAACGACTCATTGTAGGGATTTCCGGTGCCAGCGGTGTCATTTATGGCATCCGACTACTACAGGTTTTACAGACGTTGGAAGGTATCGAAACCCACCTAATCATGAGTCAGGCGGCTCGTCAGACGTTGGCGTTAGAAACAGATTTTAGCCTGCGTGACGTACAGGCGTTAGCTGATGTGGTACATGACACGCGTGATATCGCTGCCAGTGTCTCTTCGGGGTCGTTTAAAACGGCGGGGATGGTGATTTTGCCCTGTTCAATAAAAACCCTCTCTGGGATTGTGCACAGCTACAGTGACAATTTATTGACCCGCGCAGCCGATGTGGTGCTGAAGGAGCGTCGTCGTCTGGTGTTGGGCGTGCGTGAAACGCCGCTGCATTTAGGGCATTTGCGACTGATGACCACGGCTGTTGAGCTGGGTGCGATAATCATGCCGCCCGTCCCTGCGTTTTACCATCGCCCAGAAAGTGTGCAGGATATTGTCGATCAGACAGTGAATCGCATTCTCGACCAGTTTGACATCGACCTGCCGAAAGATCTCTTTACCCGCTGGCAGGGCGCGTCGTAACAGTATAGATGCCAATAAGTGCTATTTTCTTATCTCCAAGCAGTAAAACGAGATTGCCCTTTTTTTGTGCCTTTTTATCACATTGCACCAGTTTTGTGCGTAATTGCACTAAAATAGTGCTATTGGTTTTTTTGTATTCACGCCAATATTATCTATTCTTATTGTTACTCACCGAAGATATCTATAAAAACACTGGGTAATCAAATGATTAGTCAGTGTTTTCTGTGTGTTTTGTGCATGAGTTTTTTATGACTCCCTACTTTCATTGTGGCATGAAAACTGCTTATGAAAACTGTAATAGTCGGCGTAGAAAACAAATAGCACTCATATCGTTCATATTTAAAGCAATAAATCGATATATCGTTCCGACATTGACGACACATGACATCAATCACTCATGATAAGGGTAGCAATATGAAGAAACTGATCAAGGTTTTGCCGTTGGCACTTATTCTGGCCGCGGGCAGCGCGATGGCGGAGATTCCTAAGAATATTAAAATCGGCACCGATCCTACCTATGCGCCTTTTGAATCTAAAAATGCCAGCGGCGAACTGGTCGGGTTTGATATCGATTTGGCGAAAGAGTTGTGCAAGCGTATTGAAGCTAACTGTACGTTTGTGGAAAGTGACTTTGATGCGTTAATTCCCTCCCTGAAAGCTAAAAAAATTGATGCCATCATCTCTTCTCTGTCCATTACCGAGAAACGCCAGCAGGAAATTGCCTTCACCGAGAAGCTGTATGCGGCTAACTCTCGTCTGATTGCGAAGAAAGGGGCGAATATTGAGCCAACGTTGGCTTCGCTGGGCGGCAAGCGTGTAGGCGTATTGCAGGCGTCAACGCAGGAGGCTTTTGCCAATGCGAACTGGCAGCCAAAAGGCGTTGAGGTTGTCGCTTATCAAAATCAGGATCTGATTTACGCAGATTTGGCCGCAGGCCGCGTCGATGCTGCTTTCCAGGATGAAGTGGCGGCAAGCGAAGGTTTCCTGAAGCTTGATATGGGCAAAGACTACGCGTTTGCTGGCCCGGCAGTAAAAGATGACAAGTTCTTCGGTGTTGGTACGGGGATGGGTCTGCGTAAAGCGGATACTGAGCTGAAAGCCGCACTGGATAAAGCCTTTGAAGCGATGCGCAAAGACGGCACTTACGATACTTTCGCGAAAAAATACTTCGATTTTGACGTCTACGGCGGCTAATTTCGTCACCACTATTCATATGTTGTAGCGAGCTCGTAGGGCAATACGACACGGGAACGTTCCTCTCGTGTTGTGTTCCTGACCGATAACGCACCGAGCCCTATTTTCAACGGATATAATCGATGCTCTATGGCTATGCCCCGCTAATTCTGGATGGTGCCATCATGACGCTGGAGCTGGCGGTGAGTTCGCTGCTGCTGGCGCTGGTTATCGGCCTGATGGGCGCATCGGCGAAGCTGTCTTCCAACCGCCTGCTGGCTGGGGGATTTTCCTGCTATACCACGTTGATTCGCGGCATCCCCGATTTGGTGCTGATGCTGCTGATTTTCTATGGCTTACAAATCGTCTTAAACGGTGTGACAGAATCGATCGGTCTGGAGCAGATTGACATCGATCCTTTGACTGCTGGGGTGATTACGCTGGGCTTTATTTACGGTGCCTATTTCACGGAAACCTTTCGTGGTGCCTATCTTGCCGTACCGCGCGGACAGATCGAAGCGGCTGTGGCGTTCGGTTTCTCCCCTCTGAAAGTATTCCGCCGTATTTTGTTTCCTTCCATGATGCGCTTCGCGCTACCGGGGATTGGCAATAACTGGCAGGTGATCCTGAAAGCGACGGCGCTGGTGTCATTGCTTGGCCTGAATGATGTGATTAAGGCGACGCAACTGGCAGGCAAGGGCGCGCACGAACCGTTTTATTTCGCACTGGTTGCCGGGGCGATGTATCTGATTTTTACCACGGTTTCTAACGGCGTGTTGTGGTGGCTTGAGCGGCACTATTCGCAGGGAGTCAAGAAAGTAAACTATGAATGAGATCCTGCAACAATATTGGCAACCGCTGCTGTGGAGCGATGGTTATCGCCTGACCGGGCTGGCGATGACGCTCTGGCTGCTGATTTCCTCGGTGGTGATCGGCGGACTGATGGCATTGCCGCTGGCGATTGCCCGCGTGTCGCCGCGACGCCGATTCAGCTTTCCGGTTTGGCTATTTACCTATGTATTCCGTGGTACGCCGCTTTACGTGCAACTCTTGGTGTTCTATTCCGGCGTATATAGCCTGGAAATCGTGCGTGGTACCGATTTGCTGAACGCTTTTTTTCGCAGCGGGCTGAACTGCGCGATTTTGGCGCTGGCGCTCAATACCTGTGCGTATACCACAGAGATTTTCGCGGGGGCAATCCGCTCTGTACCTCATGGGGAGATTGAAGCCGCCAGAGCATACGGTTTCTCCCGTTTTAAGCAGTATCGCTGCATTATTTTGCCGAGTGCGCTGCGTATTGCACTGCCAGCCTACAGCAACGAAGTGATTCTGATGCTGCATTCGACGGCGCTGGCTTTTACCGTGACGGTGCCGGATATTCTGAAAATTGCACGCGATATTAATGCTGCTACCTACCAGCCGTTTTATGCGTTTGGCATCGCAGCGGTGATCTATCTGGCGATCTCATTTGTATTAATCGGGCTGTTCAGAAGGGCAGAGCGGCGCTGGTTACGTCATCTTTATACCCGTTCATCTCATTAAGCGCAGGAAAAAACATGTCGAATAACAAATTGATGGTGACGGAACTGCGTAAACGTTATGGCCAGCATGAGGTACTTAAAGGGATCTCATTGCAGGCGAAAGCGGGGGACGTTATTTCGATTATCGGGTCGTCAGGGTCGGGGAAAAGTACCTTACTGCGCTGCATTAATTTTCTGGAAAAGCCCTGTGAAGGGGCCATCTACGTCAGCAATCAGGAAATCCGCATGGTGCGCGATACTGACGGACAACTGAAGGTTTTTGATAAAAAGCAGCTTCAGATGCTGCGGACGCGCCTGACTATGGTGTTTCAGCACTTCAACCTGTGGAGCTTCATGACTGCATTGGAGAACGTGATGGAAGCGCCGATTCAGGTATTAGGGCTCAGTAAAGCGGAAGCGCGTGAGCGGGCGGTGTTCTACCTGAATAAAGTTGGGATTACGGATTCAGCCCAACAGAAATACCCGTCGGATCTCTCCGGTGGCCAACAGCAGCGTGTGTCGATTGCGCGGGCGCTGGCGATGGAGCCTGAAGTATTGCTATTTGATGAGCCGACGTCGGCGCTTGACCCCGAACTGGTGGGCGAGGTGTTGCGCATCATGCAGCAGTTGGCGGAGGAAGGGAAAACGATGGTGGTGGTGACGCATGAGATGGAGTTTGCCCGTCATGTCTCTAGCCACGTTATCTTTCTGCATCAGGGTGTGATCGAAGAAGAAGGGCCACCGGAGCAGCTTTTCGGTAGCCCGAAAAGTGCGCGTTTGCAGCAATTTCTGTCAGGGGCGTTGAAGTAGGTTTTGGGGCTGATGATTATCAGCCTCAGATGTTTCTCTCAAATAAAACGGTGATAATGGAATAGGAGAATAAAACGTCCATTGTCACCGCTCTCAGCACCGAATCAGCTCGATTTTTTGATCACGTCCTGTAGGGCTTCTTCCAGCTCAAAGAAACGGAAACCAAAGCCTGCGGCCTCTAATCTCTGTGGGATGGCGCGTTGTCCGCCCAGTACCAGCGTCGAAGCTTCTCCCATCAGCAGTTTGATGGCAAAAGCGGGGGCTCGCAGAAAACCGGGGCGATCTAATACGTGTGCCAGCATGGCGGAAAATTGTTCATTATGAACCGGATAGGGCGCAACCATATTGAAGGGGCCACGCAATATCGGCTGGTCCAATAGATAGATAATGCCGTTAACCATGTCATCAATATGAATCCACGGCATGTATTGTCTGCCGGAACCCATCGGCCCACCTAATCCAAGGCGGAAAATCGGCAGCATTTTTGCCAGCGCACCGCCCTGTGGCGAAAGAACAATACCGGTACGCAGCAGGCAGACGCGCGTGTCATCGCTTTCTGCAGACTGCGCCAGCGCTTCCCAGCGGGCGCATAGGTGATGTGTGAATTCATCAACCGGGGATTCTTCTTCCGTGACCAGCGCTTCTCCCTGGTCGCCATAGTATCCGACGGCGGAGCCTGAGATGAAAACGGCCGGTGGTTCACTGCTGGCCTTAATCAACGTGGCAAGCTGTTCGGTGATGCTCCAGCGACTCTGTGCCAGACGCTGCTTTTGCTGCGGCGTCCATCGTTTATCGGCAATAGGTTCGCCCGCCAGATTGATGACACCATCAAAGTCGTTCAGTGAGGTGACATGACTCAATGTTGACCAATATTCGACCTGTTTGCCGAGAACTCCTCGGGCGCGTTCAGGATCGCGTGTCAGTACCGTGATGTGGTGGGAAAGCAGTTGTAATCGTTGGATGAGATGGCGACCAATAAGGCCGGTTCCGCCGGTTATGAGTAGTTGCATCGCTCCCTCTCCCTATCTTTATGCCTTGTGATAACGCAGGGTCATAGAAACCGAGTCGGCGTATCGCAGGGCAAACGGTTTGTCTATTTCTACTTCAGCATAGGTTATCCATTCGTGATCGCTGGCGATGTTGAGCACATCCTGCGTTAATTTTTCCAGCAAAGCGAAGCGGTTATCTTCTACGTGGCGAATAATATGTTTGGTGATAGTGCGGTAGTTCAACGCATCAGCGATATTCTCGCTGTTACGTGCCTGCTCTGCTGGGTAGTGAATCACAACGTTGATGATTACATCCTGCTTATTCGTGATTTCCTCATCTTTAATACCGATGAAGGTGCGTAGCCGCAGATTTTTTATACGAATAATGGCGTCGGAAGGGGGATGTGGCATTGCTCGGCCCTCGGTTGCTTCTGTTACCGCGAGTCAATCGCAGCGTCAGGGGTATCGTTAACAATAATATGTTGATTACCATAGCAGAAGATACCCAAAGGCCGAATGAGATACGCCAGAATTTTACTGCTCTGCTCGCTGATAAGCTCGCTGTGTTGCCGGACGTTCACTGATGCGGGTATACCACGCCTTCACCGCCGGGTAATCATCAAGGTCGATGCGCTGACGTGCATAAGAAACCACCCAAGGGTAGGTTGCAATGTCGGCAATACTGTAATGTTCCCCCGCTAGCCAAGGGCTGTCTTGCAGATGTTTATCCAGCACGCGATACAGACGCTGCGTTTCTTGCTGATAGCGATCAATGGCATAAGGCACCGGCTGAGGGGCATAGTGGTTGAAATGATGATTCTGCCCCAGCATAGGCCCGAAACCAGCGACCTGCCAGAACAGCCACTGTAGTGTAGCCGTGCGCTCACGTAATGACGAACTCAAGAGTACGTCGTGTTTTTCCGCCAGATAGAGCAGGATCGCACCGGATTCAAACAGGCTGATTGGCGTGTCGCCTTCAGATGGTTGCGTGTCGACAATGGCAGGAATTTTGTTGTTAGGCGAGATAGCTAAAAACTCCGGCTTGAACTGCTCGCCTTTGCTGATATTCACGCGGTGGAGTTGGTAGGGGAGATTAGCTTCTTCCAGAAACAGGGTGATCTTGTGCCCATTGGGGGTTGGTGCGTAATACAGGTCAATCATGAATCAAGTCTCCGTTTTAATTCAGAAAAACATCATGGAACTGTATGGCAGGCGATCGCTTCAGAGAGCGAGGTGCTGTCAGAATGGCGTAGTAGGGAACGGGTTCTTACCCTACCACTTCTGCGAGCGAAAAATAAGCGATAGCGCACGCTGTTGCACGATCTTTACCGGAAGCGCACTGCCAACTTTGGTAGACTACGTCCTTAGTTGGGTGAGCGTATTGTGGATATAACATTGTTGGTATAAACGCGGTGGAGATAAGCGATGAAGTTGATGTTTGCGTCCGACATACACGGTTCTCTTAATGCAGTAGAGCGGGTGCTGACGATTTTTGAGCAAAGTCATGCCGACTGGCTTATTTTACTGGGCGATTTTCTTAATCATGGTCCGCGTAACCCGCTGCCGGAAAAGTATCAGCCTGCGGAAGTTGCTGTTCGGTTGAACGCTTATGCATCACGCATCATTGCCGTGCGCGGGAATTGCGACAGCGAAGTTGACCAAATGCTGTTGACCTTTCCGATAACGGCACCGTGGCAACATGTGCTATTGCAACAGAATCGTCTTTTCCTGACGCACGGTCATCTTTATCATCCCGGGAATCTACCGCCGCTACACACGGGAGATGTGCTGGTATATGGTCATACCCATATCCCGGTTGCTGAGCAGCGCGGGGAGCACTATTTTTTTAATCCCGGCTCAGTGAGCTTGCCGAAAGGGGGATACCCTGCGAGCTACGGCTTACTTGAACAAGACGAACTGCGGGTTCTATCGTTACACGGCGGCGAGCCTATTGCACAGGTCGCGATTAGGCACTAATTTATCGTATACCCTAAATAATTCGAGTTTCAGGACAAAACGTATTCGTTTTGAATAACGCGAAGCGTTAGCCCTTTAGGGCGATGCTCATCAATGAGCATCGTAACATGGCAAGAGAAGGCATCCCGATGAGCTTACTCAGGTAAGTGATTCGGGTGACAAATCTGCCGGGAGCAGATTTGAACGCTGCTTGCAGCGGCCCTTCAGGGCGAGGCCCACGACGGGCCGAGTATTTGAATGCAGCCAACGCACATGCAACTTGAAGTATGACGGATATATACCCTGCTTTTGACCTTGAATAATGGCAGGGTAGTAGGGAAGATTCACAGCAAAGATCGATCATTTAAAACAGATGCGCGTAGCAACGCGCCAATACTAAAGGGTTTCAGAGGATGGCGGAACAAAGTCAGGCAGCAGGCACCGAATGGGTTGATATCGTCAATGAAAATAACGAGGTAATTGCTCAGTCAAGTCGTCAGCAGATGCGTGCTCAGAGTCTTCGTCATCGCGCCACATACATTGTTGTACATGATGGCATGGGTAAAATTCTGGTGCAGCGCCGGACGAAAATCAAAGATTTCTATCCCGGTTGGCTGGATGCGACTGCTGGCGGTGTGGTGCAAAGCGGTGAACAGATGTTGGAATCTGCGCGTCGTGAAGCGGAAGAGGAGCTTGGCATTGCTGGTGTACCGTTTGCGGAACACGGTTTGTTTTATTACGAAGGCGAAAATTGCCGAGTGTGGGGCGGGTTGTTTAGCTGTGTCACTCACGGGCCGTTCGCGCTACAGGAAGAAGAAGTTGACGAAGTCAGTTGGCTGACGCCGCAAGAAATCACCGCACGTTGCGATGAGTTTACGCCGGATTCACTGAAAGCCCTGTCGCTGTGGCTGACGCGCTATAGCGATCAGGAATATGGCAAGCCGATTCCACGTCAGTTGATCGAGGCGGTAGAAGCCTCTGCGACGTCTGTTGTTTATGATGAAAGTACTCATGACGACAACGACAGCAACGCAGAGTTATCGGAAGGCGATCCGCAGAAATAGTCCAACGTCAGCCAAATTCCTGCCTCGCCGCTGCTTTTTCTCCGCAGCGGCGTCTATTTTCCGAATGATGGCTCGCTGTTCATCATTCAGGAACATGAATACTCTTTTTGATGTCCTTCAGGTAAATCACGATGGTGAACGTCATGATCACCAGCAAAGCCCATGAACTCCATTTTCCTACGTGAACCATCGACCAGGCGCCGAGCTGTTCTGGATAGCTCCAGATACTGAAAAACGTACTGATATTTTCAGCCAGCCAAATGAAAAAGCCGATCAGAATAAAAGCCAATGACAGCGGCATTCGTCGTTCCCGATCGTAAGGCGTGAAAATGACGGTGGCTCGTGCATAGAGCCCGACGGCTAGCGCGGCGATATACCAGCGATAGTCGCCGATGTAGTGGTGGGTGAAGAAATTGGCATAAATGAGGATCGCAACCAGCGTCGCCAGCCAGTAGGGCGGGTGATGGCGAATTTTAAGATCGAATAGCCGCCAAGACTGAATGATATAGCTACCCACAGAGGCGTACATGAATCCGGCGAACAGCGGCACACCGAATAATTTGGTGTAGGCGAAATCAGGATAAGACCAGGAACGAATACCCGATGAGGTTTTAAAAACCTCAAGCGCAAAACCCACGAGGTGAAACAGTGTAACGGCTTTTAGCTCGTCCCAGGTTTCCAATTTACTGGCAACCATCCATCCCTGAATCAGAATGGCGAATATCAGCAGCAAATCATAGCGCGGGATAGAAAACCAGCCAGCTTTCGGTACGCTGAAAACCGCAAGGAAGAACAGACCAACGAAGATACAGGCGCGGGCTTCTTTGACACCAAAATAGAGAAATTCAATCAAAAAACGGGCTAATCCTTGTGGTGGTGAGGGGGGGATCCCTTTTTCCAATTGCTGCTGAAAGTGTTGATCCAATAATCGTATTACAATCATCCATTGACCCTGTTTTATGGTTATTTTTGTGTCTACTCGGTGTTATTTTTCGTGTGGATAGCAATAAAAAATGCCAGCGCTAAGGCTGGCATAGAAGATAACAGAATTAATCTGAATAGATTAGAGCTGTGTAGCCTGAATTGCGGTCAGAGCGACGGTGTAAACGATATCGTCTACCAGTGCGCCACGAGACAGGTCGTTAACCGGTTTGCGCATGCCTTGCAGCATTGGCCCGATGGAGATCAGATCGGCAGAACGCTGTACCGCTTTGTACGTGGTGTTACCGGTGTTCAGGTCAGGGAAGATGAACACGGTGGCTTTACCCGCAACAGGTGAGTTTGGTGCTTTAGACTGTGCAACGTCTGCCATGATAGCGGCGTCATATTGCAACGGACCATCGATGACCAGATCAGGGCGTTTTTCTTGCGCCAGACGGGTCGCTTCACGCACTTTCTCAACATCGCTACCCGCGCCGGAGTTACCGGTAGAGTAGGAGATCATCGCAACGCGTGGATCGATACCGAATGCCGTTGCAGAGTCAGCAGACTGGATAGCGATTTCAGCCAATTGCTCTGCGGTCGGATCTGGGTTGATGGCGCAGTCGCCGTAAACCAGAACCTGCTCAGGTAGCAGCATGAAGAACACGGAAGACACCAGTGAACTGCCCGGTGCAGTTTTGATCAACTGTAACGGCGGACGGATGGTGTTAGCGGTGGTATGAACGGCACCAGAAACCAGACCATCAACTTCGCCCTGTTCCAGCATCAACGTACCCAGAACCACGTTATCTTCGAGCTGTTCGCGCGCAACCACTTCGGTCATGCCCTTGCTCTTACGTAGTTCAACCAGACGCGCAACATAGCGCTCACGCACGACAATCGGATCGACGATTTCGATGCCCTTGCCCAGTTCTACGCCCTGAGCGGCGGCAACGCGTTGAATCTCTTCCGGGTTACCGATCAGCACACAGTGTGCAATGCCACGTTCGGCACAGATTGCAGCGGCTTTAACGGTACGTGGCTCATCACCTTCTGGCAGAACGATACGTTTGCCCGCTTTGCGTGCCAGTTCAGTAAGCTGATAACGGAATGCTGGCGGAGACAGACGGCGTGAACGCTCAGATTCAGCGCTCAGAGAGTCGATCCACTGGGTATCGATATGGCGTGCAACATATTCCTGCACTTTCTCGACACGCTGACGGTCATCAGCCGGTACTTCAAGGTTGAAGCTTTGCAGGCTGAGTGAGGTCTGCCAAGTGTTGGTATCGACCATAAATACTGGCAGGCCAGTCTGGAAGGCGCGTTCGCACAGCTTGGCAATGCTTGGGTCCATTTCGTAGCCGCCAGTCAGCAGCAAGGCACCGATTTCCACGCCGTTCATGGCAGCCAGGCAAGCCGCAACCAGAACATCAGGACGGTCAGCAGAGGTCACCAGCAGTGAACCTGGACGGAAATGCTCCAGCATATGAGGAATGCTGCGTGCGCAGAACGTCACAGATTTAACGCGACGCGTCTGAATGTCACCTTCATTGACGATACGGGCATTCAGGTGCTTCGCCATATCGATGGCGCGCGTGGCAATCAGGTCGAAGCTCCACGGGATACAGCCCAGAACTGGCAGCGGGCTGTTAGCGAACAGTTGCTTAGGATCGATGTTGGCAACGCTGGCTTTCGTGGAGTCATCAAAGATTTCAGACAGATCAGGGCGAGTACGGCCCTGGTCATCTACCGGCGCATTCAGTTTGTTGATGATCACGCCAGTGATGTTTTTGTTTTTGCTGCCGCCGAAGCTAGAGCGTGCCAGTTCGATGCGGTCTTTCAACTGTGCCGGAGAATCGTTGCCCAGCGCCAGTACGAAGACGATTTCTGCGTTCAGCGTTTTGGCGATTTCATAGTTCAGCGCGTTAGCAAACTGGTGCTTACGCGTAGGAACCAGACCTTCAACCAGAACAACTTCAGCATCTTTGGTATTTTCGTGGTAGCGCGCGATGATTTCTTCCATCAGCACGTCTTGCTGGTTGGAACTCAGCAGGGCTTCAACGCGGCTCATTGCCAGTGGCTCGGCAGCGTTGATGGCGGAATTAGCACGAATAATAGTGGTCGTCTGATCTGGCGTACTGTCGCCACTGCGCGGCTGGGCGATAGGTTTGAACACGCTCAGGCGGACGCCTTTTTGTTCCATGGAACGAATGACACCCAGGCTGACGCTTGTCAGACCAACGCTGGTGCCAGTTGGGATCAACATGATTATACGGGACACGGCCGAACCTCTTTACGGTTGCTCGTTAGTCAAAAACAACACCGTCAGCCTTGGCTGACGGTGTTGGGAGTTACGTGTTTCACGCGGTCAGACGGTAAGCGTCTTCGGCGATGACCAATTCTTCATTGGTCGGGATAACCAGCGCCGGACGGGTGCCATCTTTAGCGATGTTGCCACCTTTACCAAAGCGTGCCGCCAGGTTACGTTCGTGATCGACGTCAAAGCCCAGCAGACCCAGTTTTTTCAGCGACAGTTCGCGAACCATTGCCGCGTTTTCACCGATACCACCCGTGAAGATGACGGCATCCAGACGACCTTCCATCAGTGCAGCGTAAGAGCCGATGTACTTAGCCAGACGGTGGCAGTAAACGTCCATCGCACGTCTAGCATCTGCTTTCGTCTCGTAGTTATCTTCAACGTAACGGCAGTCGCTGGTCACTTCAGTCAGACCCAACAGACCAGATTCTTTGGTCATCAGCGTGTTGATGCGCTCGATGTCCATGCCCAGTGCGTCGTGCAGGTGGAAAATCACAGCCGGGTCGATATCGCCACAGCGTGTACCCATCACCAGACCTTCCAGCGGGGTCAGACCCATAGAGGTGTCAACGCATTCGCCGTTACGGATTGCAGTAACGGAACCACCGTTGCCCAGGTGGCAAGTAATGACGTTCAGCTCTTCTACTGGTTTGTTCAGCACTTTAGCGGCTTCACGAGAAACAAAGTAGTGGCTGGTGCCGTGGAAGCCGTAGCGACGGATATGGTTTTCTTTATACAGTTTGTACGGCAGTGCATAAAGGTAGGATTCTTCCGGCATGGTCTGGTGGAACGCTGTGTCGAAGACAGCGACGTTTTTATCAGCCAAGTGCGGGAAAGATTTCAGTGCTTCATCGATACCGATCAAGTGCGCCGGGTTGTGCAGAGGTGCAAAAGGTACGGAATCTTTGATACCCTGAAGAACATCATCAGTGATGATCGCGGATTGGGTGAACTTCTCACCGCCGTGAACGATACGGTGACCGATAGCAACCAACTGAGCAGACAGCTCTGGCTTCTGAGACAGAATGGTATTGACGATGAAGTTCAGCGCTTCGCTGTGAGCTGCACCGGCACCCAGTTCGGCGTCGTGTTTACCGCCGTCCATTTTCCATTTGATGCGGGCTTCAGGCAGGTTGAAACATTCGGCTAAACCAGACAGGTACTCTTCTCCGTTAATCGCATCGATGATCGCGAATTTCAGAGATGAACTACCGCAGTTAAGAACCAGTACTAACTTACTCGACATGGAAGTACCTACTTGTTATACATGGTTAAAAAAATGTCATACAGGACATAGCGTATCGCATGCCGCTGCTGGCATTTATGATTAACATCATGCCTTGGTGTGATACACCAGGCACGATGATGAATAAGGGTCGATACTATGATGCATGTTATACCGGATAATCGGTACACCATAATCTCTACAACAACGTGATTTCGACCTGATGTAAACCGCAGCTTTTAAAGTGATGATAACCGCGTTATGACCGTTGGCTGCGCTTGTGTCGCGAAGGGAATTATACTCCTTGCGAGTAGTCTACTACTTTAGGTATACAGCGGCCAAAAGGCCGGTTTAGGATACCGATTGCGTAGGGTAAATACAAAATATATTTTAACCTTATCAACTTGAGTTGTTGATTTGTGCAAAAGTTTTATTTTTTATCTGTAAAGTTGAGGTGTGGCTATGGCGACGAAACCAGACAGTAGAATTAGTTGGCTACAGTTACTCCAACGTGGGCAGCATTACATGAAGACGTGGCCAGCAGAAAAGCAGTTGGCACCGATATTTCCAGAGAACCGTGTGGCGCGAGCGACGCGGTTCGGTATTCGCATTATGCCGCCACTGGCAGTGTTTACCTTAACGTGGCAGATTGCGCTTGGTGGCCAACTCGGTCCGGCTATCGCTACCGCGCTTTTTGCCTGTAGCCTGCCGTTGCAGGGCCTGTGGTGGCTTGGCCGCCGTTCCGTTACGCCTTTACCACCAACGCTGGCACAGTGGTTCCATGACATTCGCCACAAGCTCGTGGAGTCAGGACAGGCATTAGCCCCGTTAGAAGAAGCGCCAACTTACCAAGCGTTGGCGGATGTGCTGAAACGTGCATTTAATCAGCTTGATAAAACCTTCCTTGATGATTTGTGATCGGCGTCAGGCTGTGTACGGGTTGATGGCTATTTTGTTCTTTCCCCTGTTTCAAATCAAAGAAGCGGTAGCTACTGCTACCGTGACACGATTCAGTATGCGATTCTGCGGGTAATACCTATTTAGTGACATTGGCCTACACCAAAGAGGGTTCAGGAGAGCAACATGGAAATGACGAATGCCCAGAGATTGATCCTTTCAAACCAATACAAAATGATGACGATGCTCGATCCAGATAACGCTGAGCGCTATCGTCGGCTACAAACGATTATCGAGCGTGGTTACGGCTTGCAGATGCGTGAATTGGATCGTGAGTTTGGTGAGCTGACGGAAGAGGTTTGCCGCACCATTATTAACGTCATGGAAATGCATCATGCTTTGCAGGTGTCATGGACCAATCTGAAAGATAAGCAGGATTTGGATGAACGACGTCTGACCTTCCTGGGTTTTGATGCGGCAACGGAAGCGCGTTATCTGGGTTTTGTACGCTTCATGGTACATGTTGAAGGTCGTTACCCTCACTTTGATGCGGGTACGCATGGTTTCAATGCGCAGACAAAAATGTGGGAAAAATACAACAGAATGCTGGCGGTTTGGCAATCCTGCCCGCGTCAGTATCACTTGAGTGCGGTTGAAATCGCACAGATCATCAACGCCTGATTAATGAAAAAGGGGCTTTCTGTGGAGTGTAAAGGTTTTCTGTTCGACCTCGATGGTACGCTGGTTGATTCACTGCCTGCTGTAGAACGTGCGTGGATTAACTGGGCAAAAGATCACGATATTGAACCACAGGAAGTGCTGGATTTTATTCATGGCAAACAGGCCATCACGTCCCTGCGCCACTTTCTTCAGGGGCAGAGCGAAGAAACGATTCAACAAGAGTTCGATGCGCTGGAGCAAACTGAAGCCTCTGATACGCAAGGTATTGTTGCCATGCCAGGGGCAAAGGCGCTATTGGAACGGTTGGATGCGCTGGATATTCCCTGGGCAATTGTGACATCCGGCACCGTACCGATTGCCAGCGCGCGTCATCATCGTGGAGAACTCCCTGCTCCTCGCGCCTTTATTACGGCGGAGCAGGTTGCCAAAGGTAAGCCTAACCCTGATGCCTATTTACTGGGTGCACAGCAGTTAGGACTTAAGCCAGAAGAATGTGTGGTTGTTGAAGATGCACCCGCAGGGGTGCTATCGGGTCTGGCGGCAGGCTGCAAGGTTATTGCAGTTAAAGCACCAACGGATACGCCGAAGTTGGATCAGGTCGATCTGATTCTTGATTCGTTGGAACAGATAAAGGTAGATAAGTCACAAGGTGGCGTTAAGGTGCTTCTGTGCCAATAGCTCGTCTGTAATATAATGACGAAACTGTGACTAAATATGATCAAACCTCGCATCCGTGAGGTTTTTTTTATGGCAGACTATATCTGTCATATTTCAAGCTGCATGGGTGTTAGCTTCCTTTTTTGTGACACGCTGAACCTACGCCTCTCACTCTGTATTTTCCGTCAGGGGAACCGTTTTGAATAGCGAACTTCTCTGGGTTTTATCCCTGTTGCTGATCGCCATTGTGTTGTTTACCACCAATAAATTACGCATGGACGTCGTCGCGCTGTTGGTCATCATCGCGTTTGTACTGAGCGGCACGCTGACGCTATCTGAAGCGTTGGTGGGGTTCAGCGATCCTAATGTGATATTGATTGCTGCCCTGTTTGTGATTGGTGAAGGGTTGGTTCGTACCGGTGTCGCTTATCAGGTCGGTGACTGGCTGGTGCGCGTGGCGGGCAGCAGTGAAATGAAGATGCTGATCTTGCTTATGGTCACCGTTGCGCTGCTGGGAGCTTTCATGAGTTCCACTGGCGTTGTCGCAATTTTCATTCCCGTAGTACTGAGTGTTTCCGCGCGGATGAAAATTTCTCCCGGAAGGCTGATGATGCCGCTGAGTTTCGCTGGGTTGATTAGCGGCATGATGACGCTGGTGGCGACGCCGCCGAATATGGTGGTGAGCAGCGAACTGATGCGCGAGGGTGTTGCGGGTTTTGGGTTCTTCAGCGTGACGCCGATAGGGATGGTGGTGTTGTTGCTCGGCGTGGCATATATGATGGTGGCACGTTACTGGCTTGGCGACGCTGAGACGGCAACCGCAAAAGAAATGTGGAAGAGAAGAACGTTTCGCGATCTGATTCGCGATTACCGACTGACGGGCAGGGCGCGCCGATTGGCTATTCGTCCAGGCTCGCCTTTTATCGGTCACCGTCTGGATGATTTACGCCTGCGTCAGCGCTTTGGTGCCAATGTGGTTGGGATTGAACGCTGGCGTAAATTCCGCCGCGTGATGATCAGCGTGGCTGGCAATACCGAACTTCGCCTGAATGATGTGCTGCTGATCGACATGTCGGCATCTGAGGTGGATTTACGCGAATTTTGCACCTCACAGCGACTTGAGCCGATGGTGCTACGCGGTGAGTATTTCTCTGAGCAAGCGCGTGATGTGGGGATGGCGGAAGTTTCTTTAATCCCCGATTCTGAGCTGCTGGGAAAAACGCTCTACGACGTTGGATTTCGCAGCCGCTATGGCCTGAGCGTCGTGGGGATTCGCCGAGCGGGTGAAGCAATGGAGGGTATTCTTGCCGATGAGCCGCTCCAACTCGGTGATATTCTGCTGGTGATGGGGGACTGGCGCATGATTCGGCAGTTGCACACGCAGAAAAATGACTTCCTGTTGCTCAATCTTCCTGCCGAAGTGGATGATGTCGCCCCCGCGGTGAGTCAGGCTCCGCACGCGCTGTTTTGTCTGGCGCTGATGGTAGCGATGATGCTGACGGATGAAATACCGAATGCGGTTGCCGCACTGATCGCCTGTTTGTTGATGGGTAAGTTCCGCTGTATTGATATGGAAAGCGCCTACCGAGCCATTCACTGGCCAAGTATTATTCTCATCGTCGGGATGATGCCATTTGCGCTGGCGTTGCAGCAAACGGGTGGTGTTGCGTTGATTGTTAAAGGTCTGATGGATGTTGCCGGGAATGCCGGACCGCATGTGATGCTGGTGTGCTTGTTCGTGTTGTGTGCCGTCATTGGCCTGTTTATTTCCAACACGGCGACGGCGGTGTTGATGGCACCCATTGCGATTGCTGCGGCGAAGCAAATGGGGGTATCACCTTATCCCTTTGCGATGATCATCGCTGTTGCGGCATCTGCCGCGTTTATGACGCCGGTATCGTCACCGGTGAATACGCTGGTGTTGGGGCCGGGCGGTTATAAATTCGGGGACTTTGTGCGCATGGGCGTCCCCTTTACCGTACTGGTGATGCTTGTCAGCGTGGTGATGGTGCCGTGGTTGTATCCGTTCTAAGGGGTTCAGCTCGTTATTGCGGATGTTCGCTATAACGGAGAGTCTTGACTAATTTCGTCGAGTGACAGGCTGAAGCTGGGAACGAACACCGTCATGAAATAGTCCATTTCCGGGCTATGGCGCAACTGCAATGTTTTTTCCAGTCGTGCTTTAGCAAGCGTGAATTCCGCGTTGCCTGCGGATAATTCTTCCAGACATTTCAGGTAGGCGCAGAGTGCGTCTGCCTGTTTAACGATAGCGCGTTCTTCTTCACTGGTATAGTTGTCATCCAGCAGCACCCGATAATCCTGCTGCAACTCTTCTGGCAGCATCTCGATCAGCTTCTGCTGGGCAATCTTCTCTATCTTTTTATATTCGTGCGCGATCTGCGCATTGTAGTACTTGATCGGCGTCGGCATGTCGCCAGTCAGTACCTCGCTGGCATCATGATACATCGCCAATAGCGCGATACGTTCTGCGTTCAGGTTACCTTCGAATTTGCGGTTTTTGATGACCGCCAGCGCGTGAGCGACAAACGCGACCTGAAGACTGTGCTCGGAGACGTTTTCCGTGCGCACATTGCGCATCAATGGCCAACGGCTGATCAGTTTTAGACGGGATAAGTGGGCGAAAAAGTGGCTCTGATTCATGGCGATCTCTCAGACAACAGCGCGGTGAAATATCAATATCGTGGGCGTCTATTGTGAGCACTTGCCAAAGATTATGCAAACGAAGGTCTGGCTTTCGCCGGGCGACGACTGCCCGGCGATGGTCGATTCGCTGACTGCTGGGTTATTGATGATAATGCCCCAGGAAACGCCCTAATTTGTGGATTGCCATGTCCAGCTCATCAATACGCGGTAGCGTGACAATACGCACATGATCCGGGTAAGGCCAGTTAAAGGCGGTGCCCTGAACCAGTAACACTTTTTCTTGTAACAGGAGATCCAGTACCAGTTTTTGGTCGTCGTGGATATTAAAGCGCTTGGCATCAATGCGTGGGAACATATAGAGCGCACCGCGTGGTTTTACGCACGATACGCCGGGGATCTGGTTGATCAACTCCCAGGAGCGGTTACGCTGTTCGTACAGGCGCCCGCCGGGTTGAATAAATTCGCTGATGCTTTGATATCCCCCCAGTGCGGTTTGAATCGCATGCTGCATCGGCACGTTGGCACACAAACGCATTGAAGCCAGCATTTCGAGCCCTTCAATATAGCCTTTGGCGTGTTTTTTCGGGCCGTTCAGTACCATCCAGCCTTGACGGAAACCTGCCACACGGTATGTCTTGGACAGCCCGTTGAACGTGACCGTCAGCAGGTCCGGTGCCAGAGCGGCAATAGAGTGATGTTGCGCATCGTCATACAGAATTTTGTCGTAAATTTCGTCGGCGAAAATAATCAGGTTGTGCTCACGCGCGATAGACACGATATCCAGCAACAGTTCTTTGCTGTAGACCGCACCCGTCGGGTTGTTCGGGTTGATGATGACAATACCGCGAGTGTTAGAGGTGATCTTTTTGCGGATATCATCCAGATCGGGGAACCAATCGGAGGACTCATCGCAGAGATAGTGAACGGCATTGCCGTTAGACAGGGAAACCGCCGCGGTCCAGAGTGGGTAATCCGGTGCGGGAACCAGCATTTCATCGCCCGGATTGAGCAGCGCTTGCATGGATTGTACGATGAGTTCGGAAACACCGTTGCCAATATAGACGTCTTCAACCGTCATATCGCGCATATCCCGTGCCTGATAGTGCTGAACGATGGCCTTACGGGCGGAATAGAGCCCTTTAGAATCACAGTAGCCCTGTGCTGTTGGCAGGTTACGGATGACATCGACCAGAATTTCGTCAGGTGCCTCAAAGCCGAAAGGCGCAGGGTTGCCAATATTCAGTTTAAGGACCTTATTACCTTCTTCTTCAAGCCGCTTGGCTTCCTTTAGAACTGGGCCACGGATGTCATAGCATACGTTCTCCAGTTTCTTGGATTTTTCAATCGGAGACATAAATAGTACGAACCTTTTGCAGAGAGCGCATATTCCCATACGGAATAGCATAACCTGCTTAATGTACTCCTCCTAAAGTACCTTTTGAAGAATGATTATCGCTTTCGCTGCAAATGATTGCGCATCTGCACTATATGGTTGTGTACTCGTCGAATGGTGCGATATTGTAGGGAGCGGATAACCGTTCAGGCCGCACTTTTTAGCGCCAGAATTGGGTGACAGGGATAGCGTGTTTATTTACGTGTGGAGCGTATTTATTTCGTAGGGTGAAATAAAAAACGTGTCGTTGTTATTGAATAAAGGATTAAGGCAGGTGAGCCATTTAATTATGTGATGTCTTACCAATGGAAAGGCGATAGGGGTAACGAAATATAAGTATTTTTTTGCCCTTATCGTGCGTCTGCGATAGTGTCTTTAAATGTATCGGTCATTACCTGTACATGTAATAAAACACCAGGAATATTTTGTTAAAATTAAAATAGATAAGTGAAAAATCGTATGACCAGTGCAAATCGACCAGTACTTAATCTCGATCTTGATTTACTGAGGACGTTTGTTGCCGTTGCAGATTTAAATACATTTGCAGCAGCGGCAACCGCAGTCAATCGGACTCAATCGGCTGTTAGCCAGCAGATGCAGCGGCTGGAGCAACTCATCGGAAAGGAGCTTTTTGCCCGACACGGGCGTAATAAATTGCTGACCGAACATGGTATACAATTTCTAGGTTATGCCAGAAAAATATTACAATTCAATGATGAAGCCTGTATTTCATTAATGTACAGTGATATTCAAGGCACGCTAACCATCGGGGCGTCTGACGATACGGCAGACACCATCCTTCCTTATATTTTACATCGGGTGGCATCCGTATTTCCTAAACTCTCCGTCAATGTCAGTATAAAACGTAGTGCTGAAATGATGGAAATGCTGAATCAGGGGAAAATAGATCTGGTCATTACCACAATGAGCGGTGTGCTGTTTCCCCATGTGTTATTGCGTAGTTCCCCGACGTTATGGTATTGCGCGGCGGATTATCAGTTCCGAGCGCAAGAACCTATACCTTTGGTTGTGCTGGATGAGCCAAGCCCTTTCCGTTCGTTGGCCACACAGCAACTGACGGCTGCTGGGATCCCTTGGAGAATCGCCTATGTGGCTTCAACGCTCTCTGCTGTGCGTGCCGCCGTGAAGGCGGGCATGGGGATCACTGTGCGTTCGGTGGAAATGATGAGTCCGGAACTACGGGTGTTGGGCGAAGAGGAAGGGTTGCCGAGATTGCCTGAAACCCGTTATTTTCTTTGCCAGAATCCTAATCAGGAGAATGAACTGGCGACGGCAATTTTCAATGTGATTGAATCAGGGAAGCCTTCTCACATTACGCCTGTCAGTATGTTGGCAAATAGTACGAATGGAAAGTTGTCTTCTGATTCGTCGCTGAAGGACGCGATCTAATCGTAATGGGTAGTTAACTATCATTCGGGGAGGGTAGGGATGCACCCCGAATGATGATGATTTATGACTAATGTGTTAAACCCGCGTAGGCGGCGTCTTATTGACCTGATTTCTCCAGTTTTCTCCCACTTTGCGTTTTCCATTTGGTATCAATAGCCTAGGCGTAGCGAAATCAGGCGTTATTTCTTTTTATAAAACGCTGGTTCTATTTTTTTAAAATTATGTTATGGAAAATGACATCCTTCCTTGTCCTGAATCCGTGTGATTTTTTTACTAACTAAATTGGTAAAAATGTGTGCTGGATCAAAAAATACCCCTAATAACCACATGGGGGAACAGGCATTTTCTGTGGAAATGGTATAGTGACGCTGCAAACTTGCTTTTTATGCTGCTGCGTTCTAGTTAACTGAGGAAGGCACTGACTCGATTTAGCTACGGGTGAGAACACAAAATGTTAACAAAACAGCGTGCATGTAAAGTAATGTACTGTTATTTTTAGTAAGGTTGAAAAAAAGGTTACAAATTTAGGGGCTCAACCATACCAAGCAAGGCTTACCTGATACGTTTCCGTGCTTTTTTGTGGTTATTAATCCTTCCTTTTAATCGATGTGGCGCATTAACTGCCGATAACAGAGCAGAGATATTACCTGCCACTTTTGATGAGTAAGCAAAGAGAATGTCAACAACTACTGAAATCCTCGCCCATCATTGGGCGTTTGCGCTATTCCTTATCATCGCTATAGGCCTTTGCGTCTTCATGCTGACCGGTGGATTCTTGCTGGGCGGGAGAGCAAAAGGCAGAGCCAAAAACGTACCTTATGAATCCGGGATCGATTCCGTGGGTTCAGCGCGGTTACGTCTGTCTGCTAAATTTTATCTTGTCGCTATGTTCTTCGTTATCTTCGACGTTGAAGCCCTCTATCTCTACGCTTGGGCTGTGTCTATCAAAGAAAGCGGCTGGATTGGCTTCATTGAAGCAACCATTTTCATTTTGGTGCTGTTGGCTGGTTTGGTTTATCTGGTTCGCGTTGGGGCACTTGACTGGACCCCGGTTCGTTCCAAGAGACAAGTCGTTAAATCAGACATCATCAACACTACCAACACTCATCCGCAGTAACAGCGAGGCATTTTAAGATGGACTATACGCTCACCCGCATAGAGCCGGACGGTGAGAATGACCGTTATCCCCTGCAACGTCAGGAGATCGTTTCCGACCCTCTGGAGCAACATGTTCACCGCAGTGTCTACATGGGCAAACTGGAACATGCATTACACGATACGGTGAACTGGGGTCGTCAGAACTCCCTGTGGCCGTATAACTTCGGCCTTTCCTGTTGCTATGTAGAAATGGTGACGTCATTTACCGCCGTTCATGACGTTGCACGCTTTGGTGCTGAGGTTCTGCGTGCGTCGCCACGTCAGGCTGACTTCATGGTTGTAGCCGGAACCTGTTTTACCAAAATGGCCCCTGTTATTCAGCGTCTGTACGAGCAAATGCTTGAGCCTAAATGGGTTATCTCCATGGGCGCGTGCGCTAACTCTGGCGGTATGTACGATATCTATTCCGTTGTCCAGGGTGTAGATAAATTCCTGCCCGTTGATGTGTATATTCCGGGCTGCCCTCCGCGTCCAGAAGCTTACATGCAAGCGTTGCTGCTGCTGAAAGAATCCATCGGTAAAGAACGCCGCCCTCTGTCATGGGTGGTAGGCGAACAGGGCGTTTACCGCGCCAATATGCAATCTGAGCGTGAGCGCAAACGCGGCGAGCGAATCGCAGTGACCAACCTGCGTTCGCCTGATGAGATTTGACCTGTAGCTGATAAATCCGGTGGCCGTGTAATACCTCGATAATAGTGTGCGGTCATTATCAGATACAGAAATAGCACATTTAATGTGGTGACATATTTATGACAGATTTAACGACACACGATCTCGCTCAGCCAGGCTGGCAAACTCGCGATCATCTTAATGATCCGGTCGTTGGCGAACTGTGTAACCGTTTTGGACCAGATTCATTTACTGTACAGGCAACCCGCACGGGTATTCCCGTTGTGTGGGTTAAACGTGAGCAATTACTCGATGTTGTCACATTCCTGAAAAAACAGCCAAAGCCTTATGTCATGCTGTTTGACCTGCACGGTATGGATGAGCGTCTGCGTACCCATCGTGAAGGTTTACCCGCTGCCGACTACTCCGTTTTTTATCACTTAATTTCTATTGAGCGTAACCGCGACATCATGCTAAAAGTCGCGCTGGCCGAGAATGATCTGCATTTGCCGACCGTGACCAAACTGTTTCCGAATGCCAACTGGTATGAGCGGGAAACGTGGGAAATGTTCGGCATGGCCTTCGATGGTCACCCAAATCTGACACGCATCATGATGCCGCAGACGTGGGAAGGGCATCCACTGCGTAAAGATTATCCGGCGCGTGCGACCGAATTCGATCCTTTCGAGCTGACTAAGCAGAAAGAAGATCTGGAAATGGAATCGCTGACGTTTAAACCGGAAGAATGGGGCATGAAGCGCGGCACGGAGAATGAGGATTTCATGTTCCTCAACCTCGGTCCGAACCACCCCTCTTCACATGGTGCCTTCCGTATTATCCTGCAATTGGATGGTGAGGAAATCGTCGACTGCGTGCCTGATGTGGGTTACCACCATCGTGGCGCAGAGAAAATGGGCGAGCGTCAATCTTGGCATAGCTACATTCCTTATACTGACCGTATTGAATACCTTGGTGGCTGCGTTAACGAAATGCCGTATGTACTGGCCGTTGAGAAACTGGCGGGTATCGAGGTGCCGGATCGCGTTAAAACGATTCGTGTGATGCTGTCTGAGCTGTTCCGTATTAATAGCCATCTGCTGTATATCAGTACCTATATTCAGGACGTCGGTGCAATGACACCGGTGTTCTTTGCATTTACGGACCGCCAGAAAATTTACGATTTGGTTGAAGCGATTACTGGTTTCCGTATGCATCCAGCCTGGTTCCGTATTGGCGGTGTGGCGCACGATCTGCCACGCGGCTGGGAACGTCTGCTGCGTGAATTCCTCGACTGGATGCCGGCCCGCCTTGATACCTATGTCAAATCCGCGTTACAGAACACCATCCTGAAAGGTCGTACTCAGGGTGTTGCGGCCTACAATGCGAAAGAAGCATTGGAATGGGGCGTAACCGGTGCGGGTCTGCGTGCCACAGGCATTGGTTTTGACGTGCGCAAATGGCGTCCTTATTCCGGTTATGAAAACTTTGACTTTGAAGTGCCAGTAGGCGACGGCATCAGCGATTGCTATAGCCGCGTTATGCTGAAAGTTGAAGAACTGCGTCAGAGCCTGCGGATTCTGGATCAGTGCCTCAAGAACATGCCGGAAGGGCCGTTCAAAGCGGATCACCCGCTGACGACGCCACCACCAAAAGAGCGCACGTTGCAGCATATTGATACGCTGATTAACCACTTCCTCCAGGTTTCCTGGGGACCGGTGATGCCTGCCAATGAATCATTCCAGATGGTTGAGGCAACAAAAGGTATCAACAGCTATTACCTGACCAGTGACGGCGGCACGATGAGCTACCGTACCCGTATTCGCACGCCGAGCTATGCGCATCTGCAACAGATTCCTTCTGTAATTCGCGGGTGTCTGGTATCCGATCTGATCGTTTACCTCGGCAGTATTGATTTCGTAATGTCAGATGTGGACCGCTAACTATGCATGATCACAACAATCACGATCATATTGACGCTCTGGGACAACCGGCTGCCGATTCGCTGACAAAAGAAAGCACTTTTGTATTGAGTGACGCCGAACGTGACGCCATTGAGCACGAAAAACATCACTATGAAGATGCACGCGCCGCATCAATTGAAGCACTGAAAATTGTGCAAAAAGAACGCGGCTGGGTGCCGGATGGGGCTATCCACGCGATTGCCGATCTGCTGGGTATTCCTGCCAGTGATGTGGAAGGCGTGGCTACGTTCTACAGCCAGATTTATCGCCAGCCTGTCGGACGTCACATTATTCGCTATTGCGACAGCGTTGTGTGCCACATCAATGGCTACCAGGGCGTTCAGGCTGCGCTGGAGCGTAAGCTCAGCATTAAACCGGGACAGACAACGTTCGATGGACGTTTCACGCTGTTGCCGACCTGCTGCCTGGGGAACTGTGACAAAGGGCCGTCAATGATGATTGACGACGATACCCACAGCCATGTGACGCCGGAAGGTATTGAAACGTTATTGGAGCAGTATCAATGAGTAAAGACATTGTTCTGACGGCTGAGCAGCATCCTCTGACCTGGCGTTTACGCGCAGACAAGCAGCCAGTGTGGCTGGATGAATATCGCAGCAAAAATGGTTATGTCGCCGCGCAAAAAGCGTTAACCGGCATGGCACAGGATGAAGTGGTCTCACTGGTTAAAGACGCTGGCCTGAAAGGGCGTGGCGGCGCGGGCTTCTCAACAGGCTTGAAGTGGAGCCTGATGCCGAAAGACGAAAGCATGAACATCCGCTACCTGCTGTGTAACGCGGATGAGATGGAGCCGGGTACTTATAAAGACCGCCTGCTGATGGAGCAAGAGCCTCATCTGCTGGTTGAAGGTATGCTAATCAGCGCGTTTGCGCTGAAAGCCTACCGCGGCTACATCTTCCTGCGGGGCGAATACATCGAAGCTGCGGTTAACCTGCGTCGCGCAATTGAAGAAGCAAAAGCCGCTGGTCTGCTGGGCAAGAATATTCTGGGCAGCGGGTTCGATTTTGAGCTGTTCGTGCATACGGGCGCTGGGCGTTATATCTGCGGTGAAGAAACGGCACTGATTAACTCGCTGGAAGGCCGTCGTGCCAATCCTCGTTCCAAGCCGCCGTTCCCTGCGTCTGCGGGTGTTTGGGGTAAACCGACCTGCGTCAACAACGTGGAAACGCTGTGCAACGTACCGGCGATTATCGAGCACGGTGCGGCGTGGTATCAGGGGTTGTCTGCGGGTAAAAGTAAAGATGCTGGCACGAAACTGATGGGCTTCTCGGGTCGGGTCAAGAACCCTGGCCTGTGGGAACTGCCTTTCGGCACTACAGCGCGCGAGATTTTGGAAGACTATGCGGGTGGCATGCGCGATGGTCTGAAGCTGAAAGCTTGGCAGCCGGGCGGTGCAGGTACGGATTTTCTGACGGAAAGTCACCTCGATCTACCAATGGATTTTGAGCACATTGCAAAAGCAGGTAGCCGTATGGGTACTGCGCTGGCGATGGCTGTCGACCACGAAATCAATATGGTTTCGTTGACGCGTAACCTCGAAGAGTTCTTCGCCCGTGAATCCTGTGGCTGGTGTACGCCGTGCCGCGATGGTTTGCCGTGGAGCGTGAAGATTCTGCGTGCGCTGGAGAATGGCGAAGGCCAGCCTGGCGATATCGAAACGCTGGAGCAGCTTTGCCGTTTCCTCGGGCCGGGTAACACCTTCTGTGCGCATGCGCCGGGTGCGGTCGAGCCGCTGCAAAGTGCCATCAAGTATTTCCGGGAAGAATTCGAAGCGGGTATCTCTAAACAGTATTTAGGCAATCTTAAAGCGATTGGCGGTATCCAGCCTAACCTGTTGAAAGAGCGCTGGTAAGCTATCGCTCAACACGTGCGAGATGCAGTGAATGTATCCGCAGGGTGGCGCAAATAAGCCACCCTCATAAACCCAATAGATTTCAAGGCGCAGGTAGCCAACGCATTTGCGATTTGAAAGATGAGGGTATACAGAATTTTTGATTAGCGCTCGTGGCAACACGGGCCATTATGGAAGCATGCTGACTATGGCTACTATTCATGTAGACGGCAAAGAGTATGAAGTAAACGGAGCAGACAACCTTCTAGAAGCTTGCCTGACTCTGGGACTTGATATTCCTTACTTTTGCTGGCACCCCGCGCTCGGGAGCGTCGGATCTTGCCGCCTCTGTGCGGTAAAACAGTATCAAAACGCGGAAGATACTCGCGGTCGTCTGGTGATGTCCTGTATGACACCAGCAACCGATGGGGCGTTCATCGCGATCGAAGATGAAGAAGCGAAGCTATTCCGTAAGACGATAGTTGAGTTTCTGATGACCAACCACCCGCATGATTGTCCGGTGTGTGAGGAAGGCGGTAACTGTCATTTGCAGGATATGACGGTTATGACGGGGCAAAACTTCCGTCGCTATCGCTTCACCAAGCGTACCCATCGCAATCAGGATCTCGGACCGTTTATTTCTCATGAGATGAACCGCTGTATCGCTTGCTACCGCTGCGTGCGTTACTACAAAGACTATGCGGATGGCAAAGATCTTGGCGTTTACGGCGCGCACGACAACGTCTATTTCGGTCGCCCGGAAGATGGCACGCTGGAAAGTGAGTTCTCCGGTAACCTGGTTGAAGTGTGTCCTACTGGCGTGTTCACCGACAAAACGCACTCCGAGCGCTATAACCGTAAATGGGATATGCAGTTTGCACCGAGCGTCTGCCAACAGTGCAGCGTCGGTTGTAATACCAGCCCCGGTGAACGCTATGGCGAACTGCGTCGTATCGAAAACCGTTTCAACGGTAGCGTAAACCACTATTTTCTGTGTGACCGCGGCCGTTTTGGTTACGGCTATGTCAACCAGAAAGACCGTCCGAACCAGCCGCTGCAACGTCGTGGTAATGACTGGATCGCACTGAATGCCGATCAGGCACTGCAAGGTGCGGCGGATGTGCTGCGTCAGGCGAAGAAAACCATCGGTATCGGCTCGCCACGTGCCAGCATTGAAAGCAACTTCGCATTGCGTGAGCTGGTAGGTGCAGAGAACTTCTACACCGGTATTGCGCAAGAAGAACAAAATCGTCTGCAACTGATTCTGAAAGTGCTGCGCGAAAGCGGCGTGAGAACGCCAGCGCTGCGTGAGATCGAAGGCTATGATGCCGTTCTGATTCTGGGTGAAGACCTAACGCAGACGGGGGCGCGTATCGCTCTGGCCGTTCGTCAAGCTGTTAAAGGTAAAGCTCGCGAAATGGCGGCCGCACAGAAAGTGGCTGACTGGCAGATTGCGGCGATCATGAACATTGGTCAGCATGCCAAGCACCCGCTGTTTGTCACCAACGTAGACAACACCCGTTTGGACGACATTGCGGCATGGAACTATCGTGCACCGGTTGCCGATCAGGCTCGCCTTGGTTTTGCCATTGCACATGGTCTGGATAGCAGCGCACCGGCAGTTGCCGATCTGGCTGCGGGTCTGGATCAGAAAGTTGATATTATCGTACAGGCGCTGGCCGGTGCGAAAAAGCCGCTCATCATCTCTGGCACCAATGCAGGTAGCGAAGACGTAATCTCCGCTGCGGCAAACGTTGCTAAAGCGCTGAAAAATCGTGGCTCTGACGTCGGTATTACCTTTGTTGCACCTGCTGCAAACAGCATTGGGTTGTCAATCATGGGCGGCGGTTCGCTGGATGAAGCACTGGTGCAGTTGGAAAACGACGAAGCCGACAGCGTGGTAGTTTTGGAGAACGATCTCTACCGTCATGCGCCGGTCGCTCGCGTTGATGCGGCACTGGAAAAAGCTGAGAACCTGATTGTGGTCGATCATCAGCGTACTCGCATCATGGACAAAGCCAGCATCATTCTGTCTGCTGCCAGCTTTGCTGAAAGCGACGGTACGCTGGTGAATCAAGAAGGCCGCGCTCAGCGTTTCTTCCAGGTCTATGATCCAACGTACTACAACGACAAAATTGTTATGTTGGAAAGTTGGCGCTGGCTGCACTCGCTGTATATCACCTATAACAGCCGTCAGGTTGACTGGACGCAACTGGATAACGTGATTGACGCGTGTGTTACTGCATTGCCGCAACTAGCGGCGATTAAAGATGCTGCGCCGGACGCTTCGTTCCGTATTCGTGGGCAGAAATTGTCGCGTTCACCGATTCGCTCCAGCGGCCGTACTGCGATGCGTGCCAATATCAGCGTGCATGAACCGCGTCAGCCTGTCGACAAAGACACCATGTTTGCCTTCTCAATGGAAGGGAACAACAGCCCGACAGCCAATCGTCAGCAAATTCCATTTGCCTGGGCACCAGGCTGGAACTCACCGCAAGCCTGGAACAAATTCCAGGACGAAGTGGGCGGACATTTGCGTCATGGCGATCCCGGTGTGCGTATGATCGAGGCCGGAGAAGGTTCGCTGGCGTACTTCGACAACATTCCTGCGGCTTTCGTCCCACAGGCGGGTCAATGGCGCGTTGCGCCGTATTATCACCTGTTTGGTAGTGATGAAATGTCACAGCGTTCTGACGTAATTCAGCAGCGTATGCCAGAGCCTTACGTAATGGTGAACCCGGCTGATGCAGCGACGCTGGGCGTAAACGCGGGTGCGTTGCTGGAATTGACCTGTGCAGGGCAAACGCTACGTCTGCCACTGCGCTTAAGTGCGGCATTGGGTCAGGGACAGGTTGGTTTACCGCTGGGCTTACCGGGTATTGCACCGGTGCTGGCGGGTGCAACCGTTGAAAATCTGCGGGAGGCCGCACAATGAGTTGGTTAACGCCGGAATTAATCGAGATTCTGATCACCGTCGGAAAAGCGATCGTGATTCTGCTGGTTGTGGTCACCTGTGGCGCATTCATGAGTATGGGTGAACGTCGACTGCTCGGCCTCTTCCAGGGACGTTATGGACCGAACCGGGTGGGTTGGGGCGGTTCATTACAGCTTGTCGCTGACATGATCAAAATGTTCTTCAAAGAAGACTGGGTGCCGAACTTTACCGATAAGGTGATCTTCACGCTGGCACCGATGATCGCGTTTACGTCAATGCTGATTGCCTTCGCGATTGTGCCGATCACACCGACCTGGGGTGTCGCCGATCTGAACATCGGTATCCTGTTCTTCCTGATGATGGCGGGTCTGGCCGTTTACGCGGTGCTGTTTGCTGGTTGGGCGAGTAACAACAAATACTCTCTGCTCGGTGCGGTTCGTGCTTCTGCTCAGACGGTGAGCTACGAAGTCTTCATCGGCCTGTCGCTGATGGGCGTTGTCGCACAGGCCGGTTCGTTCAACATGCGTGACATCGTCGATTCTCAGGCACATTTGTGGAACGTTATCCCGCAGTTCTTCGGCTTTATTACGTTTGCCATCGCAGGCGTGGCGGTGTGTCACCGTCACCCGTTTGACCAGCCTGAAGCTGAACAGGAACTGGCAGATGGTTACCACATTGAATATTCCGGTATGAAATTCGGTCTGTTCTTCGTGGGCGAATATATCGGGATCGTGACCGTTTCCGCGCTGATGGTGACCTTATTCTTCGGTGGCTGGCATGGTCCGTTCTTGCCTCCGTTTGTCTGGTTTGCGCTGAAAACAGGCTTTTTCATGATGATGTTCATCCTGATTCGTGCTTCGTTACCCCGTCCACGTTATGACCAGGTGATGGCTTTCGGTTGGAAAGTCTGTCTGCCGATAACGCTTTTGAATCTGCTGGCGACAGCGGCCGTCATTTTGTACAACGCTTAAGAAGGGGTGAATAAACCATGACATTGAAAGAGTTAGTGGTTGGTTTCGGCACCCAGATACGCAGTATCTGTATGGTGGGATCGAATGCTTTCAAGAAGCGCGAAACCAGGATGTACCCAGAAGAGCCTGTGAATCCGCCGCCGCGCTACCGTGGTCGTATCGTGCTGACGCGCGATCCCGATGGTGAAGAGCGCTGCGTTGCCTGCAACCTGTGTGCAGTGGCCTGTCCGGTTGGCTGTATCTCATTGCAGAAAGCAGAAACTAAAGATGGTCGCTGGTATCCCGAGTTCTTCCGCGTCAACTTCTCGCGCTGCATTTTCTGCGGCTTCTGTGAAGAAGCATGTCCGACAACCGCGATCCAACTGACGCCGGATTTCGAGATGGGCGAGTACAAACGTCAGGATCTGGTGTACGAGAAAGAAGATCTGCTGATATCGGGGCCGGGTAAATATCCGGAATACAATTTCTACCGGATGGCTGGTATGGCAATCGATGGGAAAGACAAAGGCGAAGCTGAAAACGAAGCCAAACCTATTGATGTCAAAGGCCTGTTGCCCTAAGGAGCTAGCATGGAATTCGCTTTTTATACCACAGGTTTGATTGCGATATTGGCGACACTGCGCGTCATTACGCATACCAATCCTGTGCATGCATTGTTGTATATGGTCACCTCGCTTATGGCGATTGCGGGCGTCTTTTTCTCGCTGGGGGCTAATTTTGCCGGCGCGCTGAGCATCATCGTGTACGCGGGCGCCATCATGGTGCTGTTTGTGTTCGTGGTCATGATGCTCAACCTCGGCAATTCCGTAGAAGAACAAGAGCGGAATTGGCTGAAGCCCAGCGTCTGGATTGGCCCGAGCATTCTCTCACTGGCGTTATTGGTGATTGTGGTTAACGCCATCCTGAGCCTGAAAGAGCAGGGCATCACTGGCACGCCTGTTGAGGCGAAAGCCGTAGGTATCAGCCTGTTTGGGCCTTATGTTCTGGCAGTTGAATTAGCGTCAATGCTGCTGCTGGCGGGGTTGGTTGTCGCTTTCCACATTGGTCGTGAAGATAAACGTGGTGACGTTGTCAATAAAGAAGGCGCGAACCAGGACGTTGAGAAAAAAATAACGGGGGAACGCGCATGATTCCGTTACAACACGGGTTGATTTTAGCCGCTATCTTGTTTGTTCTGGGGCTGACTGGTCTGTTGATTCGTCGTAACCTGCTGTTTATGTTGATCAGCCTGGAAATTATGATCAACGCTGCCGCGCTGGCTTTTGTCGTCGCGGGCAGCTACTGGCAGCAGCCGGATGGTCAGGTGATGTACATTCTGGCGATTACGCTGGCAGCGGCTGAGGCCAGTATTGGTCTGGCGCTGTTGTTGCAGATGTATCGTCGTCGTCAAACCCTGAATATTGATACAGTCAGTGAGATGCGCGGATGAACTTACTCTATTTAACAATACTCTTCCCGCTGCTCGGCTTTCTGCTGCTAGCATTTTCCCGTGGTCGCTGGTCGGAAAATACGTCTGCGACGGTCGGTGTTGGCTCGATTGGTTTGGCAGCGTTAGTTACCGTTTGGGCTGCGGTCGATTTTATGGGCCAGCAGCACAGCGGCGGCGTCACCTTCTTTAATCAGCATTTGTGGACATGGATGACCGTGGGTAATTTCGACATTAGCGTAACGCTGGTGCTCGACGGTCTCTCGGTGACGATGCTGTCCGTGGTGACGGGGGTCGGTTTCTTTATCCACCTATTCGCCTCCTGGTATATGCGTGGGGAAGAGGGATATTCTCGTTTCTTCGCTTACACCAACCTGTTTATCGCGAGTATGGTCGTTCTGGTACTGGCTGATAACCTGTTGCTGATGTACCTCGGTTGGGAAGGGGTAGGGCTGTGCAGTTATCTGCTGATCGGTTTCTACTACACCAATCCGAAGAACGGCGCGGCAGCGATGAAGGCTTTTATCGTTACGCGTGTCGGTGACGTCTTTTTAGCCTTTGCGCTGTTCATCCTTTACAAAGAGTTGGGCACGCTCAACTTCCGCGAACTGATGGTTCTGGCTCCGCAGAAACTGGCTGAAGGTTCACCTGAAATCACCTGGGCTACGCTGATGTTGCTGGGTGGTGCGGTGGGTAAATCAGCACAGTTGCCGCTGCAAACCTGGCTGGCAGATGCGATGGCCGGTCCAACGCCGGTATCTGCACTGATCCACGCCGCCACGATGGTTACCGCCGGTGTTTACCTGATTGCACGTACCAACGGCCTGTTCCTGATGGCACCGGATGTGTTGCATCTGGTAGGTATTGTTGGTGCTGTGACGTTGGTGCTGGCGGGTTTTGCTGCCTTGGTTCAAACCGACATCAAGCGCGTGCTGGCCTATTCCACCATGAGCCAGATTGGTTACATGTTTCTGGCGCTGGGCGTGCAGGCATGGGATGCCGCGATTTTCCACCTGATGACGCACGCATTCTTTAAAGCGCTGCTGTTCCTCTCTTCTGGTTCGGTGATTTTGGCCTGCCACCATGAGCAGAATATCTTCAAGATGGGCGGCCTGCGTAAAACGATTCCACTGGTTTATGTCTGCTTCCTGGTCGGAGGCGCGGCGCTGGCTGCACTGCCGCTGGTTACCGCTGGCTTCTTCAGTAAAGACGAGATCTTGGCTGGCGCCTGGGCAAATGGTCACATCAACCTGATGGTGGCTGGATTGGCTGGTGCCTTCATGACCTCGCTGTATACGTTCCGTATGATTTTCATCGTGTTCCACGGTGAAGAGAAAATTAAGGCGCATGCAGGAAAAGGCATTTCGCACCACTTACCGCTGGTTGTGCTGATGGTTCTGTCCACCTTTATTGGTGCGATGATTGTTCCTCCGTTGCATGGCGTATTGCCGGCAACGACAGTGCTTGAGCACGGCCAGTTGCTGACGCTGGAAATTACCTCTGGCGTGGTGGCGATTGCCGGTATTCTGCTTGCCGCTATGCTGTGGCTGGGCAAACGTCAGGCGGTGAATAGCATTGCGAACAGTGCGCCAGGCCGTTTCTTCTCGACCTGGTGGTTCCATGCGTGGGGCTTCGACTGGTTGTACGACCATGTCTTTGTTAAGCCGTATCTGGCTATCGCGAAGCTGTTGCAGCGTGATCCATTAAATACACTGATGACCCTGCCTGCCATCATTACCCGTTGGGGTAATCGTGGGCTGGCGCTCAGTGCGAATGGTCAGTTGCGCTGGTACGTTGCTTCTATGGGCTTTGGTGCCGTGCTGGTGCTGGGCTTGTTACTGCTGGTGTAAGGCAGTATCCGGTAACGTATGAAAGGCAGGGCATTCCACATAAAGGAATGCCTGCCACGGCAAGTTTTCAGATTTCTTTAATTTAGGGACACAAAACGCCATGCTACTACCTTGGCTAATTCTTCTCCCCTTTATCGGCGGTCTGCTGTGCTGGCAGTTAGAGCGTTTTGGTACGAAAGTACCGCGCTGGATAGCGTTGATTGCAATGGGGCTGACACTCGCACTGTCTCTGCAACTGTGGTTGCAAGGCGGTTATTCACTCGTAGCACCGAAAGGCGCTCCAGACTGGCAGGCTGAATATTTTGTGTCGTGGATACCGCGCTTTGGCATCGGTATTCACCTCGCGCTGGACGGTTTGTCACTGCTGATGGTCGTGCTGACGGGGTTGCTGGGTGTGTTGGCAATTCTCTGTTCCTGGAATGAAATTCAGCGCTATCAGGGTTTCTTCCACCTGAACCTGCTGTGGATTCTGGGCGGCGTTATTGGTGTGTTCCTTGCCATTGACCTGTTCCTGTTCTTCTTCTTCTGGGAAATGATGTTGGTGCCGATGTACTTCCTGATTGCACTGTGGGGGCATAAAGGCTCTGACGGTAAAACCAGAATTACGGCGGCGACCAAGTTCTTCATTTATACCCAGTCAAGCGGCTTGATCATGTTGATCGCGATCCTGTCGCTGGTCTTTGTGCATCACAATGCTACCGGCGTTTGGACATTCGACTACGAAGATCTGCTGAAGACACCGATGTCATATGGCATTGAATATCTGCTGATGCTGGGCTTCTTTATCGCTTTTGCCGTAAAAATGCCTGTCGTGCCGTTGCACGGTTGGTTGCCGGATGCACACAGTCAGGCTCCGACAGCAGGTTCTGTTGACCTGGCCGGTATCCTGTTGAAAACCGCGGCCTATGGTCTGCTGCGTTTTAGCCTGCCGCTGTTCCCGAATGCCTCCCATGCTTTTGCACCGATTGCCATGTGGCTGGGTGTGATTGGTATCTTCTACGGCGCATGGTTGGCGTTCAAACAGACGGATATCAAGCGTCTGATCGCTTACACCTCGGTGTCGCACATGGGCTTCGTGATGATTGCCATCTATTCCGGTAATCAACTGGCTTATCAGGGCGCGGTGATTCAGATGATTGCGCACGGGTTGTCCGCTGCGGGTCTGTTCATTCTGTGTGGTCAACTGTACGAGCGTCTGCATACCCGTGACATGCGTGAAATGGGTGGCCTGTGGTCGCGTCTGAAGTTCTTGCCTGCACTGTCTCTGTTCTTTGCTGTGGCAACCTTGGGTATGCCGGGAACGGGCAACTTTGTTGGCGAATTCATGATTCTGTTCGGCAGCTATCAGGTTGTGCCTGTCATTACGGTGATCTCAACCTTCGGTCTGGTATTTGCATCGGTCTACTCACTGATCATGATCCAGCGTGCTTATTACGGTACGCCTAAATCTGATGAGCCATTGAAGGGTATGTCGATCCGCGAATTGTCTATCGTGCTGCTGTTGGTGGTATTACTGGTGTTGTTAGGGGTTTACCCGCAACCGATTCTGGATACCTCCAGTGCCGCGATGTCAAATATCCAGCAGTGGTTTATGTCGTCTGCTCCAGATTCAATTATTTCAACAACAAGGCCGTAATTCGCCATGACAATAACTCTTCAACAACTAATTGCGCTATCGCCGCTGTTGATCGTCGGATTGACGGTAGTGGTTGTGATGCTGTGCATTGCGTGGCGACGCAACCATTTTGTCAACGCAACGATGACGGTTATCGGCCTGAATATTGCGTTGCTGTCACTGTACTTTGTTGGTCAGGTTGGCCCAACGGACGTGACGCCGCTGCTGCGTGTTGATGGCTTCTCGATGTTTTATACCGGACTGGTTCTACTTGCCAGTCTGGCGACCAGCACGTTTGCCTACCCGTGGCTGCAAGGCTACCCAGACAACCGTGACGAGTTCTACCTGCTGGTTTTGATCGCTGCGTTAGGTGGGATCCTGCTGTCGAGCGCCAATCATCTGGCTTCGTTGTTCATCGGTATTGAACTGCTTTCACTTCCTCTGTTCGGTCTGGTCGGCTATGCCTTCCGTCTGAAACGTTCGCTGGAAGCCAGTATTAAATACATGCTGCTGTCGGCGGCAGCGTCTTCCTTCCTGCTGTTTGGGATGGCGCTGATTTATGCTGAATCGGGCGATATGAGCTTTGCCAGCCTCGGTAAGAGCTTGAGCGATCACCAAATCCATGAGCCGCTGCTGCTGGCTGGCTTGGGGATGATGATTGTCGGTCTGGGCTTCAAGCTATCGCTGGTTCCGTTCCAACTGTGGACACCTGATGTGTATCAGGGCGCACCTGCACCCGTGTCTACGTTTCTGGCGACGGCCGGTAAGATTGCGGTTTTCGGTGCGGTAATGCGTTTGTTCCTGTACGCACCGGTGGCTGACAGCGAATCCGTCAGAATCGTGCTGGGTATCATCGCGTTCGCGTCGATCCTGTTCGGTAACGTGATGGCCGTGTCGCAAACCAACATCAAGCGTCTGCTCGGTTACTCTTCCATTGCGCATCTGGGCTATTTGCTGGTTGCCCTGATTGCGGTTCAGAGTCATCAGTTGGCGCTGGAAACCGTTGGCGTTTATCTGGTGGGTTACCTGTTCAGCAGCTTGGGTGCGTTCGGTGTGGTTAGCCTGATGTCCAGCCCGTATCGTGGCCCGGATGCCGATTCACTGTTCTCTTACCGTGGTTTGTTCTGGCATAAACCGATTCTGTCTGCGGTGATGACGGTGATGATGCTGTCTCTGGCGGGTATCCCGATGACACTGGGCTTCTTCGGTAAGTTCTACGTGTTGGCTGTCGGTGTTAATGCTGAACTGTGGTGGTTGACTGGTGCTGTTGTGCTGGGTAGCGCCATTGGTTTGTACTACTACCTGCGTGTGATGGTCAGCTTGTTCCTGAATGCGCCTCAACAGCTACAGCGTGATACACCAAATAACTGGGCCTTAACGGCTGGCGGTGTGGTCGTGCTGATCTCCTCCATCGCGGTGTTGTTCTTTGGCTTGTACCCGCAACCGCTTATCTCTCTGGTGCAGTTGGCGCAGCCAATGATGTAACCACTGACGAGTGTCAGGTTGAATAATGAAGCGCCGTTGATGAGAGTCAACGGCGTTTTTTTGTCAGCAAAATCACGACGACTCGGGAGGTGGTGAGAGTCAGCAAAGTACGTTTTAGGAATGATCTGGTCTGCTTAAGCCGTAGAAGTCAGGAAAAATTGTCTATAGTTAAGAAGACAATAATTTATAGCTAATGACTTTTCATAACAGAAGGAAGCACTTTATGGTCGCGACAAAAAAACAGCCTGAAGAAATTCATGTCGATGATGATTTAAAACTTCTGTCCGAGACGTTAGATGAGGTGCTGCGTTATACGGGCGATCAGGCAGACCAAGCCTATCTTGATTTGAAAAAGGGAGCGGAAAAGGCGCTACTTGAAGTTAAAGCCCGCATCGGCGTGACTGACAGCTATTATGCCCGGGCAAAGCAGGTGGCTGACAAAGCTGATGTGTACGTGCATGACAAACCCTGGCACGGTATCGGCATCGGTGCCACCGTTGGTCTGGTGTTGGGGCTACTGTTAGCTAAGCGCTAATTTTTTCACGCTGAGTTGGAGTGTCTCTGAGAATGAATCTCTCTGAGAACATCGCTCTGTCGCTCGATTCAACAATGGCGAGTAATGTCGGTAATCGTCCATGTCGGATCGTTAGCAATGTAGCGGGATAACCCGCTACATCTCACCTGATACTCGATCCCTCTAGATCTTGTCCTCTTTCTCCTGCATCCCTTGTACCCAATATATGGCTTCAAATGGGCGTAGTACCAGAATGGCGGGTTGGGGCTGTGCATCAGAATAATTGCTGAATAACAGTCGCCAGCGGCGGTCATGGGTATCTGTTGGTGGCTGCCAGCGCTGAGGCTGTTTGCTGAGGTTTGCCAAAACCAAAAGTCGCTGTCCTTCCCAGACACGCTGATAGCACCAGATAGTAGGATGGTCAGGCAGTAAATCCTGATAGTCTCCGTGCGTCAGCAAAGGAAGTGCTTTACGCATAGCGATAAGCTGTTGGTAGGTATAGAAGACGGACGCTTTATCCGCCAGCGCCTGCGCCACGTTGATGTGGGTGAAGTTTTGGCATGGTGTTAGCCACGGTGTGCCGGTCGTGAATCCAGCATGATTGCTGTCATCCCATTGCATTGGCGTGCGACCGTTATCGCGTGATTTACTGGCGAGGATCGCTAAGATTTGTGCGTCTGTCTGACCACGATCGCGCTGTTCGGCAAATTGATTCAGGCTTTCAATATCACGATATTGTTCAATTTGCGTATAGCCGGGATTCGTCATGCCCAGTTCTTCGCCCTGATAGATATAGGGTGTGCCTTGCATACCGTGAAGCACCATCGCCAACATCTTGGCGGATTGCACCCGAAATTCACCTTCATCACCAAAGCGCGATACGATGCGTGGCTGATCGTGATTACACCAGAACAAGGCATTCCAGGCGTGATTGTGCATACCCTGCTGCCAGTGATTAAAAATTTGCTTGAGCTGAATAAAATCAGGTTCCGCCAGCGTCCATTTTTCCCCATTCGGATAATCAACTTTCAGGTGGTGGAAATTGAACGTCATGGAGAGTTCATTGCCGTCCAGTGCCGCGTAGCGGCGACAGTGATCTAACGAGGTCGATGACATCTCGCCGACGGTCATCAGGCCGCGAGGCTGAAAAACATCCTGACTGAACTCCTGTAAGTACTCATGAATAAGGGGACCATCAGTATAGAAGCGGCGTCCATCGCCCTGTGTGTCTGATGGTAAATCCTGCTGCTTGGAAACCAGATTGATCACATCCAGCCGCAGCCCGTCCACGCCTTTATCCGCCCAAAATTCACAAACCTGTTTCAATTCATCCCGCACGCGCGGGTGTTCCCAATTCAGGTCAGCCTGTTCGGTGGCGAACAGATGTAGATAGTACTGTTTGCTTTCCGCATGCCACTGCCAGGCTGGGCCACCAAATTTTGAACGCCAGTTATTGGGCTGTGCGCCGTCATTACCATCACGCCAGATATAAAAATGTCGATAGGGGCTACGGCGATCCTGCGCATTCTGGAACCAGTGGTGTTGTGTAGAAGTATGATTGAACACCATATCCATAACGACATGGATACGGCGTCGGTGTGCTTCGGCGATCAACATTTCCATATCGGCCATCGTGCCGTAGGTGGGATCGATAGCACAGTAATCGGCGACGTCGTAGCCGTTATCAACCTGAGGAGAGAGGTAAACCGGAGTTAGCCAGATCGCATCGACACCCAACTGTTGCAGATAATCGAGTCGAGAAGTGATGCCGGCGATATCGCCAGTGCCATTTCCGGTACTGTCCTGAAAGCTCTTCGGGTAGATTTGATAAATTACGCCGTTTTGCCACCAGGGGAGTGATGTACTCATGAAAAATCCTCCTGTAGCGATATAGCCACGGCTCAACAGACGTGGCTGAATAGATATTGAGACGGCTATACGGATTCTAGCGTGCCATTGCGGATTTTGCGCTTATAGACCAGCGATGTCAGCATAATTGGAATGACGGCAGCAACCAGCATAGCGATGGCGAAGATCCCCCAAAACTGCGGCTTGATGGAGAGAATGCCCGGCAGTCCTCCCACGCCGATACCATTTGCGGTTACGCCGTACAGGCCGCAAATAAGTGCGGCGGCAGCGGAGCCGATCATGGCGCATAGCATTGGAAAGCGGTATTTCAGGTTAATCCCGTACATGGCCGGTTCGGTCACGCCAAGAAAGGCTGAGATTGCCGCGGGGACAGAAATCTCTCGTTCGTTTGCTTTCCGGCTGACGAGAATGACTCCGACGACGGCAGAAGCCTGTGCAATGTTGGACAGCGCAATGAGTGGCCAGACGGGCGTGCCTCCCATACTCTGAATCATCTGCATATCAATCGCCAGCGTGGTTTGGTGCACGCCGGTGATGACCAACGGCGCATACAGAAATCCGAATAGCGCAGCCCCAACGGGGGCGAAGCTGCCTGTCATGACCGCTTTAACGGCCCAGGCGACGCCATCGCCAATCATGCGACCAAACGGGCCAATCAATGTATGTGCCAGGAAAACGGCCAGAATGAGCGATGTTACAGGTACAACCACCAGATAGAGGTAATCCGGCACGATTTTTTTCAGCCGTGTTTCGATCAGTGCTAACGCCATCCCAGCCAATACGGAAGGGATAACCTGTGCCTGATAGCCTATCTTCTCAATTGTGAACCAGCCAAAATTCCACACTTCTGGTGTTTGTTGGCCGATAAGGTAGGCATTCATCAACTGCGGCGACACCAGCGTGATACCCAGTACGATGCCGAGGATGGGCGTACCCCCTATTTTACGCACGGTTGACCAGCAAACGGCAACCGGGAGGTAGAAGAAGATGGCTTCGCCCAATAACCAGAGGAAATCATAGACGGTTTGCCAGGTTGGGTAGAGTTGTACCAGCGTTTGCCCGTCGCGCATCGGGATGTCGCCGATAACGTTACGCGCCCCGAGGATCAAGCCTCCGCTGATGAGCGCAGGGAGCAGTGGGAAAAAGATCTCGGCAAAATGTGAAATACTGCGTTCAAACCAACTCATATTCTGGCGGGCGGCGACTTTGGCTTCTTCCTTATTAATCTCGCCTTTGCCCGTGGTGGCAAGCAGCGCCTTATAATACTCGTCTACGTCAGTGCCGATCACGACCTGAAATTGTCCGGCATTCGTGAAGCAGCCTTTCACCATACGCATTTCTTCAATGTTTTTGGGATGCGCCTTAGAAGCATCGTGCAAGACGAAGCGCAGGCGAGTGATGCAGTGCGTGACCGCCGCAATGTTCTCACGCCCGCCGACTAGCTCGATCAGACGGTCAATATCCTGTTGCTTAACTTTACTCATAGCCATGTCCTTTTTACTTTAGGCTTAAGAAGCCTAACCAAGCAGCAATGATCAAGTAACGACATTTTTTGATTGCAACTGATTTCCCGAGAGAAGTGGATGATCGGAAAAGATCTCGTGTCTAAAAGTCTGGGGCTGAATACCTCCAAAAAAGTCGGAAGGTTCAGATACTAGTTTAAGTCATAGTCCGTGGCCTGCAATCGTAATATAGTCGGTGTAGATTTGTGGCGCGCCGGAGAACGAGGCAAGTGTTCGCCATTCGTCATACATGCGTTCTGTGTCGGCATGTTCGCGTACAAAAGCCAGCGCTTTTTCTGTCGAAACATCGAGTTCTGGATGAAAAGAATTGAGGGATGCCAGACTTTCGATTTCCAACATTACGACGTACTGATCGAGACGGTTACCTCCCTGGCCTTTTAACATATGGAATTTCCAACCAGGGTAGTCCTCCACGCGATGAATATTGTCGTTAATGAATTTTTCAAAGGTTTCTGGTGCTACGCCTGATCGCAATGCCAGATTATGGATACCTACCACGCGCGCAACGTTTTCCTGGCCAGATGTGGTCTGGTAGTTTGGCCCTTCGGGTAATGAACTATGAGTATTTTCTGCGATCAGTGAGAAGTACGAGAAGATAGTTGGGGGCTCAGGGTATGTGGCGAATGTTTTCCATTCGTCAATCAGCATAAGCGCTTCGGGGTGTTGCTGCCAGAATGCATTCGCTTCATCGGTCTTCTCGCCATGGCTATCGATATAACGTGCGTACTGCTCTGCATCAGGCGCTTCATACAGCATCATGTACTGATTCTCTCTTTCCCCGCGCAGCCCTTTTAGTAGCGACCAGCGCCACCTCGGATACGCAGGGATCTTTACGCCATGCTGTCGGGCAAAATGTTCGAAATGCTGGGCTGTAATGCCTTTTTTCAAATTGAGGCCTGTGTAGTACAGGCTAAAAACTGGATTGGCTAATTGAGGCATGTATAGCTCCATGTAATGAATAAATAACGTTGTGAGAAATTAAAATTCTTGAGTCATCAACGAGTGGTAAGAAAAAAGCCGTAGGACCTCAACGTGTAATCGTGCGGGCAAAAACGCCGATCAGTAGTAGGATCACAACCCCTGCACTAAATGCTACCGTCAGGCTGAAGTGGTGAGAAATTCCCCCGATCAGCGCTGGCCCGCTTAATAATCCCGAATACCCGACAAACGTCACGGTTGGAATGGCCACGTGAGTGGGCACATTGGGTTGATTTCCCGCAGAGGTAAATAGGAGGGGAATAATGTTGGACAGGCCGATGCCTGCCAGCATAAACCCAGCCAAAGAAAAAAACGTGACATCCGTGGAGACAATGATCACAAGTCCGATGGCTGCGGATAGACATCCCAGAGCCAGTATGCGCAGCCTGCCAACGACATTGATGAGGCGATCGCCGTACAATCGGCCCAGAGCTACGGCGATGGAATAAAATGTATAACCAAAACCCGCCATGCTTTTTTCCATACCGCGTTCCGTATGTAGAAAAACAGCAGACCAGTCGAGCATGGCTCCTTCGATTAAAAAGATGAAAAAACAGATGAGCGCAATAACTAGCAGTTTGGGGTGCGAAAGCGCTTGTAGCGTGCCATAGGATGACGGCACACTCTGGGTTAATTTCGCCAACAAATGCGCCGATGTTGTGACAATGATAAGAATAATAAACAATATAATCAGCCAAATAGACTGCTCTGGCGTGGCACCGAACCATAACAGTAGGCTCATACACCCCGCGCCAGCGATGCTGCCAATGCTGTAAAAACCGTGGAAGCCAGACATTTTTGCCTGCTGGCTTTCTCGCTCAACAACGACAGCTTGTGCATTCATTGTTACATCAAGCAGGCCGTTTACCGCACCAAAAACGAACAACGCCGCTCCCATTCCCATGAGCGTGGTGGCGGATACGATGACGGGAAGCACTATGCAAAAAACGATTGCGGAGGTGATAATTAACGCCTTACAGCCAAATTTTACGATTAAGCGGCCGGTCAATGGCATTACCGCCATTGACCCTGCGGCGATGCAAAATAACAGTAGCCCCAGTGTACCGTCATCAATATTGAGATGGGATTTGGCAAAAGGGATCAGCGGGGCCCATGCTGACATCCCCAGACCCGCCATAAAAAAGATCCCACGGGTTGAATGCTGCGCCCGGATATTTGATGTTGTATGGGGACGGGATAAATCCGTATTCACAATGGTGTTCCTTTTCTCATGCTTAACCCCATTTGCCTTTTCTCGTTATTAAGCGGTTGCTGTGTGAGCGTCCTTAAAATGAAATGTGAAGTTCAATGCATCGCGCTACCGTAGGCTTTGCGCGATGGCCAGATAATCGGTATAAACCTGTGGCGAACCTGAGAAAGAAGCGAGTTGTTTCCACTCTTCATACATTTGTTTAGTATCCCGATGTGCTTTAGCAAACATGGCCGCTTCTTTGGTTGCGATATCCGCCTCGGGGTAGAAGGTATTGAGCGCGTCCAGACTTGCTATCTCCATCAACACCACATATTGATCCAGACGGTTCCCTCGCTCGCCTTTCAGCAGGCGGAATTTCCAATCGGGGTAATCGACAATGCGATGGTGGTTCTGCGCGATAAAGGTTTCGAACGTCTCGGCTTGAACATCGGGACGTAATGCAAGGTTATGGATACCAATAACTCGTGCGATAGGGGGGCGCCCAGATACGTCCTGATAACGTGGTCCATAAGGCACGGTACTGTCTTTGTTTTCTGCCAGTAGGCGATAATCGGTATATAACGTTGGCAGTTCGCTAAACGTGCCGAATTTCCGCCATTCACGAATGATATCCAACGCATCTGCGTTCTCTTGCCAGAACTGACGTGCCAGCACAGTCTGGTTGCCATCTGCGGACAGATAGCGGTCGCGTTGCGTAGCGCTGTCGATTTCAAACAGCATCAGATATTGCCCAGTTCGTTCGCCACGCAAACCGCGCAGCAGCGTCCAGTTCCAGCCGGGATAACAGGGAATATGTACGCCTTTTTGGCGCACAAATGCTTCAAATTTTTCCGGTAATACGCCAGCCTCAGTATCGATCGCGATGTAGTACAGACTAAAAACGGGAGCGTGCGGGGGGGAAGAGTGCATCATTAAGCTTACTCCTTCTCCGGAGAGTGAACGAACTGCGTGTTAATTATCGCTTCTACCAGCGTTACGCCATTGGCCGTCAGGGTGATGACACCAGCATCAATGGTGACCAATTCCTTCTGAACCAGTATGTTGAGTGTTCGATTGATAATGACGTTATCGAAAAAGCTACGTCCTGCAAAACGCTGTTTGAAGATGTTGTCATCGACGGGAATGAGCGTTGAGAGCGCCATCTTGAAAGCATTCACTTCCCGTTGCAGTGGGGTGAATCCTCGGCTTTCTTCAATGGGCAGTCGGTTCTGATCCAACGCGTCCTTATATTTTTTGTATCCCGTGATGTTGACCGCTTCTGCTCGGGTACACTTCGAGCTGCCGCCAAGACCTATCGCCACTTCTGGGTACTGTTGGGTGAGATCGGTGATTAATCCCTTCCATTTTTCTGGCGGCTGATTGACCTGATGAAAGTACATGGTGGGGTGCTCGAGATAGCGGGGAGAGAGATACTTTTCGACCACTTCGCGCATTTGATATTGCATCCCTAACCCAGGGAAGCTCATGCTATTAATGTCGATAAGCCCTTTCTTTTGCCACAGACTTTCGCGTTCTCCCGAAACGCCAGTCCGCGTTTTCATGAATTCTTCCATGTGTAGCTTGGTACAAACGACATGCGAAAGTGCTAATTCCAGCGCTTTTTCCATGTCGTATTTCACATCATCAACGTGTTGCCCCAGCATGCCATAGATCAGATCCATACTGACCCAATCGAAGCCGACGTCTCTGGCGTTGTAGAGCGTCTCCACACACTCCTGTGCGGAATGCTGACGGCCACAGGCATGGATAATTTGGTCATTGAACGATTGTGCGCCGAAGCTGATTTTGGAAAAACCAAGCTCTTTTAATAACTGCAGATAATTTTTAGTCAGCGTGCCAGGTTCACCTTCGAAACGCATCGACGCTGCCGAAAAATTAAAATGGCTTTGGTAAAAATCCATCAAGCGGCGCAGTTCTGGTGCAGGAAGTAGCGAAGGGGTACCGCCGAAAATATTGAATTCACCCACTTCAGCCTGTGCAAGGCTGGGGATATTCTGCAGCCACATGGTTGCTTCTTTAATATTGTAATCAACGATGTCGCGGAACACTGCTTCTGCCGATGCTGCCTTTGGGTTAAGCAAAACGGTAGGAAATTGGCAGAAATGGCAGCGGTAACGGCAAGTGGGAATATAGGCCCACAGATGGATCTGCTTAGCCTGCTTTATTTCAGTTTCCATATTATGGAAAAAAGTATCAAGAGGATGATCGGTTATGTCGCCGGGAAAAATGTGACAACCAAAAGGATCTTTAAACACATAATCTAGAAAATCGCTATTCTCTGATCGAGAGAGAAAATCATACACGCGCGGTATCGGATAGTTCGGATCTATTTCGTTTAAGGATGCTAAGGCGGCATGATTCATCAGAACACCCCTCCGTTGGCGAAATAGTTATGCGCCTCTCCGGATTCGCGATCTTCACAGAAGTAGTAAACAAATCGTTCAAAGTCTTCGGGAGCGATGACGTCAAAACTCTCGGGGAGTGGTGGTGGAAAGCCGATATCCTCGCCAACAGCATGGCGCATGGCGCTGAAAATCTCTTCCCGGAATTCGAAGTAAAGTCGGTAGGCGGGTGTTTTATAAGAATGAATGGGTTTGAAATCGATAATACGGCTGTCATGCTTGATTTCATGAATCCTCTGGTAGAGGCGCTCGGCTACCGATTCGGTAAAAAATTCACGTACTGCGCGGTTGTCCAGTAATATCGTTGGGTTTAGCAGCGCGGGCAGTACGATATTTTTAGGAACATAATCTTTAATCGAGTAGTCCCAAGCCTGTTGTGATTGTTGAGGCGTGGTATCTCTCAGCATAGCCTTTTGCTTTTTTGTTTCTGGCCGCACGTCTTTCATGACGATGATGCCATCCTGTCCGTAGGCAATACCGGTGATCACATCCTCGAGAATGGTATCCACGCGGCGGCTGTTAATTTCTACTTTGGAATCTCTGGCGTAAACCGGCTTTCCACCCCAAGCGATGACGCGGATCCCAAAGTCCCAGTCATCGGAAAGGTGTTCCACAAATCGCCTATTATCGAGCTGATAAAAAATCTCTATCCCGCCTACGTTGTCATAGAGCGTGCGTTCGACCGCAAAGCCTTTGCCGTCAGGAAAGCCGCCAAATAGCGAGAAAGACATATCACGACAGCGTAATGTTTTTTGTATTTCTCGTAAGAGATTCGGGCGATTGAGGAAAGCGTCCTCGTTGTAATAGTAATTACACGTTCCTAAATCCCCATTTTCTTGCACCATTTTTTCTATTAATGCATGCAACCAGTAAGGATCTACGATGCAATCGGCGTCAGCCGAAGCAATATAGTGCTTCTTGTTCACGCCTAAACGAGCATCTCTGGCTTTTGAGCGTAGAGAGGCGTAGTCCATACCTCGTTTTCTAGCAGATGAAACACCCTGAATTGTTTCTTTGATGACATGTATATCAAGATATGGGTGGTGCACTTTAAAATCATTAATTTTATTAATGGAATCATCTGTGGAATTGTTGTCGACAATGATTAACTCATAGGTGTCAGGCGTAATCAGGTTGTTATGTGTTTTTTGATAGAGTAGTGAAAGAAGAGCCTGATCAATACTATCACTTTCGTTGTAAACTGGGAGTACAACGGAAACAAAAATATCATTACGCATATGTTTCTCCGGAGAAATCTAAGTCAAAAATGTCAATGACATTGTTAGTGAGTACTTTTTTTCCAATGTCATAATTGTGGTTGGCTATCTCTGTCATTAACGATTTATTAATGAGGAGGTTATAGACCTCATCGATAAATGCATCATCGGGTAGATTGTCTTGCTGCTCTGATATGTTGAGCACGGGGGAAATAAAACCGTATTGCCCGTAAACCTCTTGATAATATTCGTAGTCGGTAGTGATGTAACAGCGCTGGCAGCTAATAGCCTCGCCAATCGGGTTGCCATAGCTGTCATAATCCCAAGAGGTAAGAAAAGAAACCAAATCGCAGGAGTAGTATAAATCCTCTATGGTGTACGCTTGCTTTTGGGTTGAAAGGCATCGGTGTTGCAGCAAACCGATAAATTTAATGGCTGGCTTTATCGCTAATTCTTCAGATAAGTTGAGTAACACCTGATAATAATCTCGATTTTCGCTAGGTTCTCCAGAAATAACGAGATAAATTTTACGATCTATATTGTTCTCGGCGAACCTCTGGTTTAGACCATGTACCAGATGAAAATCTCTATCTATACGTTTCTGCGGAATAATTCGGGTTGTCCGAACGATAAGGATATCGTCATCACGTATGGATAAGTGCTCTCTTATGTTTGTATAATTTATCTGGTCATTGAACTCATAGGTGTTTCTTTTAACGTTGACTTCTATCTCGTTATCGCACCAGATTTCAAGGTTTTTTTTCAGATTGTTATTGAGCGTAACATAGGTGATATGGGGGGATTTAACTGGCTTGACTGCGTAGGGGTAAGGTGGGCGACCATACTTCATTGTGGTTTTTTCACTGTTCCACATGAGGTCATGATCGCGCCAGATAGCAAACATGCCCAGGTGGTGGCGCTTTCCGTAATCTTCAATAGCTTGATATAGTGCTTTGGTATAAATGATATTTTCCGGTAGGGTGCCATTCTCGACGATTACATAACCTATATTCAGGTTTTCCCACTGCTGAATGATTTTTTCAGCCAGTCGTTGAGAAATTTCATCGATAGTGCATAAAATTCTTTTTTCTTCTTTTGAGGAAACAGTAGATTTCTGGTTGATAAGAACACGGTGTGAGTATTCTATAAAGTTGGATGTGTAATTAGGAATACTCTGAATATCATCCAGGCGAACAAGAGTCACATTATTTTCATAAATTTCTTTTTCCCAACTGTATGGCTTATTCATCATCCCTTTGTCTATTTTTATATCATAGCCTAGGTCAAGGTAAGCATTTAGTCCTTTCTGAGAGAGAAGCTTAGCTATCTTAAGTGCTTCAACGGTAATTCCTGATACGGCAACCGCATCGAATGATATAAATATAGCTCCGGTGTCTGTATTCATCCGTATGTCCATTTTTATCAAAAGTTGATTAAAATAATTTTTTCAGTCACTTAATAAATTCACTGGCTATCTTGCTTGCTGCTCTTATCGCTTCTGGGACAGGGCGATAAAACTTCTGCGGCAGGGCGATAAAACTATCGCAGAAGGGATAAGTTGTGGGGTTGTGTATTAATGTGTCCGGTTGCTGCCACCTCGATATATTTTAGGTATCAGATTCAGCTACGGTAAATAGGTGCGTAGGCGTAGTCACTATATAGCCTCACTCTAATCCGTGGGCTGTATTTTCTGTAAGCGCTCAGTTTGCACTGTATCAGTAAATTTACTTGTAATTATTAATTGTTCAGTTGCGTTACTTGTTTTTAAGTTATGCATAAATTCATTCTGAGATAAAGTTTTTTAGAGGGTAATCTGTATTTATGCGACTATTGTCACGTAAATAAATCAATTACCCTCAATTTCTTAACCTAATTAATCAACTTTGATAGCATTTTTTGATGCTTATTATTTTTTTGCTTTTTGTTAACGGAATGTAACGTTAGTTTTTTTGTACATTAAAACCGTAACACTTGATGGTATCGGTTGATGTGTCAGCCAGCGGTTATGATGTTGCTAGAATGAGCAGATTTGAATTTGCGTTACAGTGAGAAGAGGATAAAAGAGAGGCTAAAAGGAAAAACAAAAGCCGCCTGATAGAAGGCGGCTTTAGAGATTGTTTACATCACAATCAGAATGGGCTGATGATTGATCCAATACGTTCACAATAGCTGACATAAACATCTCCCACTCTTTTGAAGAATTTGCTGATTTTACGAAACATAGTCATTTTCAGACTCCTCTTACGGGTTAATTAAATGTGATGTTCATCACGTTTTTAATGGTAGCGGAGATGAAATTGGATTTCAACATTTTTGTGATGTTAGTCACAAAAATATAACGAGTGGGCAAATGGCCTGTACCGTTGTGCGAAAAGGACCTGATGCGCGCCCGATAGAGCAGCGAATCAGGTGAGGGAATATAATCCGTGGGGCGCGTCAGGCGGGATAGTGATAAATATTGTGATCGAACCACTGCTCGCCAATCTGCTCGGCATTTTTTGCCGTGTGATGAAAACGGAAACCAAGCCGTTGGGCGACGGCATTACTACGTATGTTAGCCGTTGAGGCTTTGATGACGCAGCGCTCAATGAGGTTTGCATCGGTATACGCTGCTATCAGCGTACTGACGGCCTGAGAAACAATGCCTTTCCCTTCGAATTCTTCGGCGATCCAATAGCCGATGACGCCTTCTTTATCCTGAATCGTGTTGAAGGAAACGATGCCAGCCAGCGTGTCATCCCAGCGAATGACGTACACGGCGGCCGTTTTGGCGAAGAATTCCTGTCTATTACCGCGAATGGTTTCACGTGTGTCATCGACGCTCTTGACGGAATCCGGCCAAGGTAACGTTCGCCGCAGGCGTGGCTTTTCTTGCTGAATTAGAGTAAAGAGCACATCGGCGTCGTTCTCTTCCTGTACCGTTAGGCGCAAGTGGGGCTGATGGCGTAGTTCATACAATTTATCTGCAAATAGCGCTTCCATAAGCGAGATTCCTTATTTTTTAACGTAGCAACGTACCGTCAATGATTGTGACACTGTGTCCGCCGATCCAAGGTTCATCGTCCAGGTAAGTCACGGTAATACGACCATCGCAGTGCAGCATCGTCCCTTGTCGTGCAAGATAACTGAGTGGCGCGGTAACATTATTCGTGGAATGCTGCTGGCGAAGCAGTGCTGCCAGACAGGCATTGGCGCTGCCAGTGACAGGATCTTCTTTAAGGTAGCCGCATTCAATGTAGAACGTGCGGACTTCATAATCGGCCGGCGTCGCGTCATCGTGTGGGCCGTAGATAGCAATGCCATTGGTCTGGCTGAGGCTCTGCACGGCGGTGAGCGCGTCTGCATCCGGTATAATGCTCAGACAGGTGTCCGCGCTGTCTACACGAACCACCAGCCAGCGAATGCCCATATGTACGGCGGTAGGCGGATAGCGCTTATCGATGTGAGCACTACCAAGACCGGTTATGCCCAGCGCTTTTTCCAGCAGCGGCGTGTGTTCATCATCAAACGGCACGATGGTAGCCTGCGGTGCGTGAAACGCCAGACTCTTGTCATCACCGATGTTGATTGGCACTAAGCCAATACCGCACTGTTGCACCAACTGGCCCGGGGATTTAGGACGTAATCCGTCTTCCAGCAGGGCATGTGCCGTGCCTAGCGTGGGGTGTCCGGCAAAGGGCATCTCCGCTTCTGGCGTAAAAATACGGACATGATAATCCGCAACGGGATCGGTAGCAGGCAGGACAAACGTGGTTTCCGACAGGTTTGTCCAACGCGCGATATCCTGCATCTGCGCATCGGTCAACCCACTCGCCTCCATAACCACGGCAAGCGGATTGCCTTTGAAAGGCTGCTGGGTGAAAACGTCGACCTGTTTGAAACGACGTACTATAGGCATCGCATTTCTCTCCTGTATGCGCTATCGCTTAAATATTACTCAAAACTAACCGCGATCCTGGCGCGCGCTTATGGCATAATGCGCGCCAAATCACATTCCGACTCGAGTATAAGTGCTGTGTTAAGTACCAACAATATTACCATGCAGTTCGGCAGCAAGCCGTTGTTTGAAAACATTTCCGTTAAATTTGGCGGCGGCAACCGTTACGGTTTGATTGGCGCCAATGGCTGCGGCAAATCCACCTTTATGAAGATCCTCGGCGGCGATCTGGTGCCGAGCGGTGGTAACGTCTTCCTCGATCCTAATGAACGTCTGGGTAAACTGCGTCAGGATCAGTTCGCGTTTGAAAAATATAGCGTGCTGGATACCGTCATCATGGGGCATGGCGAGCTATGGGCGGTAAAAGAAGAGCGCGACCGTATCTACTCATTGGCTGAAATGAGCGAAGCCGACGGCTATAAAGTGGCCGATCTGGAAGTAGAATACGGTGAGATGGATGGCTACAGCGCAGAATCACGCGCGGGTGAACTGTTGCTGGGCGTGGGGATCCCTGTTGAGCAGCACTATGGCTTGATGAGTGAAATTGCTCCCGGCTGGAAGCTGCGTGTTCTGTTGGCGCAGGCACTGTTTGCCGATCCCGATATCCTGCTGCTCGACGAACCGACCAACAACCTGGATATCGATACTATCCGCTGGTTGGAGCAGGTGCTTAACGAGCGTAACAGCACCATGATCATCATCTCGCATGACCGTCACTTTCTGAATATGGTCTGTACGCACATGGCGGATCTGGACTACGGTGAACTGCGTGTTTATCCGGGCAACTATGATGAATACATGACGGCCGCGACGCAGGCGCGTGAGCGTTTACTGTCTGATAACGCGAAGAAGAAAGCACAGATTTCTGAACTGCAATCGTTCGTCAGTCGTTTTAGCGCCAACGCCTCTAAATCCAAGCAGGCGACATCGCGCGCGCGCCAGATCGATAAAATCCAACTGGATGAAGTGAAAGCCTCCAGCCGTCAAAACCCGTTTATCCGTTTTGATCAGGATAAGAAACTGTTCCGTAATGCGCTGGAAGTGGAAGCGTTGAGTAAAGGTTTTGATAACGGCCTGCTGTTTAGCAAGCTGGGTCTTATGATCGAAGTGGGTGAAAAAGTCGCCATTTTGGGTCCTAACGGTATTGGTAAATCGACGCTGTTGAAAACGCTGGTCGGTGATTTCGAGCCGGATAGCGGTACGGTGAAGTGGTCAGAGAATGCCAAAATTGGCTACTACGCGCAGGATCACGAATACGAATTCGATGAGACGCTGACGGTGTTTGACTGGATGAGCCAGTGGAAACAGGAAAAAGACGACGAACAGGCGGTGCGCAGCGTACTTGGTCGTTTGCTGTTCAGTCAAGATGATATCAAGAAGAAAGTGAAGGTGTTATCCGGTGGTGAAAAAGGTCGCATGCTGTTCGGTAAACTGATGATGCAGCGTCCGAATATTCTGGTAATGGATGAACCAACCAACCACCTTGATATGGAATCTATTGAATCGCTGAACATGGCGCTGGAAATGTATGAAGGGACGCTGCTGTTCGTTTCTCATGACCGTGAATTTGTTAGCTCGTTGGCAACCCGTATTTTGGAAATGACGCCAAATAAAGTGAACGATTTCACCGGTAACTATGAAGATTACCTGCGTAGTCAGGGTATTCAGTAAGCGTGTGATACGGCCTCATTATTGAGGCCGTTAATCCCCGTCATACTTCAAGCTGCATGTGCGTTGGCAATACTCGCCTCAGTCACTTACTGGTGTAAGCTCCTGAGGATTCACTGTGTCGCTGCCTTCCTGCAACTCGAATTATTTAGGGGATGTTTTCGTTTTGTTAAGGATAAAATCCGCGGTTTAATGCTTCGACCGCCTCGGCAACGCGCGGCCCCATTCCCAGCAAAATTGCCTGATCGAGCGCGATAATGCGTTGATTTTTCCAAGCTGCGGTTTGCACTATCCCCGGTATTACCTCCAGCGCTTCCACACCGTTTGCGATATTTTGCGTGGTCACTACAATCACGTCAGGATTCGCCGCAATCATCGCCTCACCGCCGTAAGTTCGGTACTGACTATGCGTGGCGACATTCTTACCACCCGCCAGTGTGATCAGGCTATCTACGACGGTATTTTTCCCCGCAACCTGCGCCGCGCCGCCGCCGACACTCAGCAGAAACACGACGTTGACGTGATTCTTCTGCGTTGTCAGTCGCTCTGCTACGGCATTCAACTGCTGAGAGAGACGAGTGGCCAACTTCTCGGCGGCATCAGCGCGATTGAGCAATACACCCGCTTGCCGAATATTGCTAAGCAACTGCGCTGGCGTACTGGGCGTGCGGGTAAAACGTGCCACCGTTACACCAGACTGCTCAAGCTGATTAAGCACCTGCGGTGGGTTGGCATCCTGCCAGGTCATCAACAACGTTGGGTGGAGCGACAAAATACCTTCGCTCGTTAACTGCTGCCAGTTGCTGATTTGTGGCAGTGTTGACGTCTCTGGCGGATAGGTGGTGGTTTGATCGATGCCCACCACCGTATTGCCTGCGCCGAGTGCATAAACAATTTCTACCAGTGAGCCGCCAGCAATCACCACGCGCGGCGTGGTCGCGCAGGTGAAGGAAGACAGCCCAAAGAGCATTAACGCGATTATCGCCTTCATCATCATGAATCTCAGAATGAGAACGCTGCGCCAATCGCGGTGCTGAAACCGGATGCCGGAATACTTTCGTGCGCGGTGGTGTAGCGTTTATCCAGCAGGTTGTTCAATGCCAGCGTGACTTGATACTGATTCTCGTTGCCGAAAGTGCTGGTGAATTCCAGATTGGCCGTTGCCCAGCCGCTATGCTGAACGGCGGTATCTGCCGTTTCATCCTTCGCACGTGAGGCTGCTCGGAAGTAGAGATCTGATTCCAGCTCCATGCGCTCGAATAACGTGATGTTTTTGAGTCCTATTTTGCCAGTAAAGGTGGGTTCACCGGTGCGATAGGTGCTGCGAGTCGGCAGTTCCAGCTCACGGCGGATGATGTTGCCGTTAACGTAAGGAGACAGCGTCCAGCCGAGGTATTCCGCATACATTTCCATCCCGTATGTGGTCGCACGGTTGGCGTTAGCGTAGTAACGGCTACCTTCAGCCGTACTGCCGGAACAGATGGCGTTACCGGCGCAGTTAAGCGTGGTGATGTAATCTTTAGCGCGTGAATGGTAAACGGCGCTATCCAGCAGCCAGCTCTCATCTTTATAGCGCATGCCGACTTCATAATTATCCGACGTTTCTGCTTGTAGACCGGCGTTACCATAAGTGGTATTCCCGCCCGCTGCCGTGTCGTAAAATTTATGCGTTAGGGTAGGGTAGACATAACCTTGCGCAAAGGAGGCGCGCAGTTGGATATTGTCGAAACCGGAATAGCGCAGACTGCTGGCGGTGACTAAGGTACTGTCATTTTCCTTCTTGGTGGCGAACGTGCTGTTGTTCGGCATCACCATACCGTTCATTCTTATTGTGCCGGTCTTTTGTCCGCCGTATGAGAGCGACTCAACCCAATACTGACGAGCGCCTAGCGTCCACGTCCAGTCCGGCGTTATTTTCCATGCATCCTGTGCGAACAGTGCCCAGCTATTCTGCCGCCAGTGGTTGTTGGATACCGAACTAGGGTTAACCGAGATAGGGAAAGGTGCGACAGGAGAGAGAAAACCGTCTGCATGAACATCGGAGAAGGCGTTTTGCTTCACCACATCGGAGAGCCACTGTCCCCCGGCAATCAGCGTATGATCGGCTAATGGTGTGATATCTGCCTGTAAGGTCAACCCTCGACTGGTCTGCTTGTCGTCGGTTCCTGTACTCATCGCCATTTTGCCCTGATAAAGCGACATGCCGTTATAACGCAGCGGGTTACCGCTCTGCGACAAATCGTTACGGAATTCGCGCTTAATATTTTGCTGGTAGGCGTCCAGATGCAGGTTTTTCAGCACCTTGCCGCCGAGCTGCCAGTCATAAAACAGGCCGACCTTCTTTCTTTCCAGTTCAGGAATTCGCACGCTAAAACTGTCGTATTCATCCGAATCGGTATAGGTCTGCGTACTGAGTTTGAAGCTATCCAGCGACAGGCCGAACTTATGATCGCCCAGGCGATAGCCGAGCCAAGCTGACTGGCCGCTGTTACGAAAATGGGTATCCGGCAGACGACCATCCGGCGTGCTGCGGTTGCCTTGGTCGCTATAGCTGCCGCTGAGGCGGTAGTCAAAGTTACCGATGGACCCGTAGGCTAAGCCGGATTCCTGCCAGCCTGCGGTGGCGCTGTCGTAAACGGCTTTGATTTTGCCACTCAGCGGCTTGTCTCCGCCTTTGCGGGTAATAAAGTTAATGACGCCGCCGATAGCCTGTGAACCATATAATACCGAGTGCGGGCCTTTTACCACCTCGATGCGCTCGATATAAGAAGGATCAATTAATAATCCGAGACTGTAATTGGGCCCGGCACGTTGATAAGTGACTTCCTGTCCGTCAATTAACACCAATACGCGTGAGGCTTCTTCACCGCGAATACGTATTTGTTTACGACCTGCCAATGCGGTATCGGTAATATCGACGCCGGGAATATCACGTAGCGCTTCGGCAATAGAATCGCTGGTATATTTACTCAGCTTTTCATTATCGACAACCTGCATAGTGACGGGGCTTTCCCATAAATTCTGTTCCGTTCTCCCTGCGCTAATAACGGTTATTTCATCACTGTTTGTCGTTGAATGGCTTGTGGATGAATGTGTTGTGGATAAATCGTTTGTGGCTGCATTAATTGCACCGCTATAAATAGCAGGCAGCATAAAGAGTGCCCAGCGTGTGGCCTTTTTATTCATGGCTTCTTCTCTGAAAGGTTAATGATTCTCATTAACGTTATCATTTGGGCGTAAGTGGCGATAATTAAATTTAAATGAATATCTAAAAATGTGACTGTCATCTCACTTGTTATTAAATAAGGACTTGCAATATTTCATTGGTTGTTAAATTAACGAACTTTAATGTAGTGGCTTTTGTTTTCATTTATTTAACATTTAAAAACGATGCAGTGGATTAATGCTATGAAAATAATAAGAAATAACTGTCTTTATTGACTTGGGGAATTTTAAACAAAATAAGCAAATCGGTTAATTTAAAGAGAAAACGACGCCAAAAAAATTATCGCTCTCCCTTCTGCCTGTTGGGCTGGTTGCTAAATAAAAATAATTATCATTTAATTTATTTTATTGATTATTTGGGGGCCGTTAATGAACATCGATTTGACGCCGTATTATGCCGAGCCCGGTGAGCAGCCTTTTGGCGCCCGACGTATGGCAATGCCTTGGCGCAACCATGTGCCACTTTCACCAGAACAAATTCCGGCCGGTTGGCAGGCGTTGAAACAGCAGATAGTGCCTGCACGTAAGCGTCTGCTCTACCTGCACATCCCTTTTTGTGCTACGCACTGCACGTTCTGCGGTTTTTACCAAAATAAACTGCGTGATGACAGCACCGCGACCTATACCCGTTACCTATTACAGGAATTGGCGATGGAAGCGGAGAGTCCGCTGCATCAGTCTGCGCCCATTCATGCGGTTTATTTTGGCGGTGGTACGCCAACGGCACTGGCGGCCGATGAGCTGTCGCAAATCATTCGTGCGATCCGCACCTCTCTGCCGCTGGCACCTGACTGTGAAATCACAGTAGAAGGGCGGGCGATGGATTTTGACGATGAACGGATCGATGCCTGTCTGGATGCGGGAGCGAACCGCTTCTCCATCGGGATTCAAACGTTTGATACTCGTATTCGTCAGCGTATGGCTCGCACCTCGGATAAACAGCAATCAATTCGCTTTCTTGAGCGGTTGTGTGAGCGCGACAGGGCCGCAGTTGTATGCGATCTGATGTTCGGCTTGCCGGAACAAACGCCGGAAATCTGGCGCGAAGATCTGGCGATCGTCAGCGATTTACCGCTAGACGGCGTCGATCTGTATGCGCTTAACCTGTTACCGACAACACCGCTGGCGAAAGCGGCAGAGAACCAGCGTGTTGCGCTGCCTGATGTGGTCGCCCGACGTGATTTTTACCGGACGGGTGCAGCATTTTTGGCCGATGCGGGCTGGCACCAGCTTAGCAACAGCCACTGGGCGCGCACTACGCGTGAACGCAATCTGTACAACCTGCTGATTAAACAAGGCGCGGACTGCTTCGCCATGGGCAGCGGCGCGGGCGGCAATATAAACGGGCAAGCCTACATGATGGAGCGCAGTCTGGAGCGCTATTACCAGCAGATCGATCAGGGGCAAAAACCGATCATGATGATGACGCCAGCCAGCCCGACTGGGCCGTGGCAGCATCAGCTTCAGGCGGGCATTGAGGTTGGTCGCATCAAGCTGCCTCAGCTTACCCAACATGCCCGTGAACTTCAGCCTTTGCTGAGTCAGTGGCATCAGGCAGGGTTAACCTGTGACGATTCCACCTGCCTGCGCTTGACTAACGATGGCCGCTTCTGGGCGAATAACCTGATGCAGGCACTACAACAAATTATCCCTCAACTTAATGCCGAAGAGCATGCGCACTAACCGGAGACGCAACCATGACCATGACACTGAATGAATTACTGGCAACCAACCCTGATGGCACATTGGAAGAGATTGCTGGAAAATACAATACCTCGCTGTTTGCTGTCGTTGAGGCGTTGCCTGCGGATCAGCGTGCGCTGGTGACGGGCGATCGTTTCGATCAGGTGTGGGACACGATTGCGACCTGGGGTGAAGTGACGCTCATTAGCCACACAGCGGATGCGATTCTGGAGTTTAAGAGCGAGCTGCCAACCGGTACGCATCGCCACGGTTATTTTAATTTGCGTGGCAAAAATGGCCTGAGCGGACATATCCGTGCGACGAGCTGTCAGCATATTGCGTTTATTGAACGCAAGTTCATGGGGATGGACACAGCCTCCGTGGTGTTCTTTAATGCCAGTGGTGCGGCGATGTTTAAAATCTTCCTTGGACGAGACAGCCACCGCCAACTGCTGAGCGCTCAGGTTGAGGCGTTCCATGCGCTGGCGAGTGAATTACAACCGGAGCAGGTATGACATGGTTACTTTTTGGCGCAGGCAATGGGGTCGGCGCCTGCTTATTACAGCGAGCTATTGAGTGCGAGCAGGCGGTAGTACTGGTATTACGCAACCCTGAACAGGCCAAACACTGGCGCGAACAGGGTATGACCGTGGTGGAAGGCGATGCCTGTGACCCGGAAACGGTAGCAGAGGCCTGTCGCGTGGCTGGCCCCTCGGCCATTGTGGTATCGACGATGGGCGGCGGTACGGTAAATTATCAAGGGCACCGGACGGTGATCGATGGTGCAGAACAGGCTGGCATCAAGCGTATGCTGTTGGTGACCTCGCTGGGCTGTGGCGACACTTGGCCGCAGTTGTCGCCACGCGCCAGAGCTGCGTTTGGTTTCGCGGTACGTGAGAAATCGCTGGCAGAAAGTTGGTTGCAAAGCAGTACGTTGGATCACTGTATTGTTCGTCCCGGTGGCCTGCTGGATGTGGTCGCGACGCACAATGCGCAACTCACACAAGGTGCGGCTACGCTGGGGTTAGTCTCTCGTTGGGATGTGGCGTTGGCGGTTGATCAACTGCTGCAACAGCCTGTGTTCGGTAATCACATTTACAATCTGATCGATCCCGATCTCACGATGCCCGCCATTCCGTAATCCTCGCGATTGCGTCATCCATGCTGCCGGGATCGTTCATCCCGGCATCAAACGAACTGTTATAGTCAATCTGTCGAAAACTGTATCTGTTATCTCTTGTATGCCTATGTTCTAATCAGCGCCAACCGTGTTGTGTTTTTGTTAAAGCATGACAGTTTTTATACGTATGATGGTGATGACGATGGATGAAGTAAAACGCCTTCTGACTGAAGAGATTGAACGTATTAATCGGGAAGAAAAACGCGATAATAAAATACGTTTTAGCCGCAAATTCATGCAGTCACATCCCTATCTGTTTGGCGCGATGCTGGTAAGTTACGTGCCGGTTGCGATGATCTTATATTACGCCCCTTATTTTGGTTTGCCGTACCTGATTGGCTTTACCGTTTTCCTGTTGGTGATGTCGCTGGCACTCTCGATAGATATCAACCCGACTTATCGCTTTGAAGACATTGATACGCTGGATTTACGCGTTTGCTACAATGGCGAGTGGTTTACGATCCGCCATGTATCGCAGGACACGCTGGATAAACTGCTACGCAACGAGCAGGTCCCGTCCGCTGTGAAAGCGGGGATAGAGAAGATTCAACGCACGAAAGGTGATGTTGATTTCTACGATATTTTCTCGCTGGCCTATCGGCAACAACCCTCTGCATAAGCCCAGATCTCCCCTCCGGTTATCCACCTTCCTAATGACCAGATAATCCCGTCGTTTTCACTATGCTGAGGTTTGCATGGTGTTTGGTTTGCTCAGGGATTCGTTTTCATAAGGACTGGTTTTCATGAAGACAGAGTGCTACGTTCGTTGTAAGCGACGAATGTTGCATTTCTTTTGATTTTCCAGACTGATGGTTTTTCGAATACAGGTAGAACAGGACGATGAGCGAAAAGGTATTGCTGGTGATTCAGTTGGGTCAACCGCCGGAAGGCATTGCGTCTCAGATTGGGCAACAAGGGAAGTGGTTTGCCGATGCGGTACAAGGTAAAACGCAGCCGGTGCGGGTGGTTCGCCCCGATCTTGGGGAACCATTGCCGCCGTTCGATACGCTGGCGGCGGCGATTATCTCCGGCTCGTGGTCGATGGTCACAGATCGGCTGGACTGGAGCGAATACACCGCTGGCTGGCTGCGCGAGGCGTATTACGCGGATGTTCCGCTGCTAGGCGTGTGTTATGGGCATCAACTGCTGGCCGATGCGCTGGGCGGCAAAGTAGGCGATAACCCGAACGGCAAGGAAGTCGGCGTTCAGATGGTTACAACCAATGATGTTGCGGCACAAGATCCCTTACTGCGTGACTATCCGCCGCAGTTTGGCGCTTACCTGACCCACCAGCAATCCGTGCTGGAAGCGCCGGAAGGCGCGCAGGTGCTGGCGAGCTCAGAGATGGATGGCTGTCAGATTATCCGCTACAGCGAGAAAGTCTTAACGGTACAATTTCACCCGGAATTCAGCGCGGATATCATGCTGACGTGCTTGCGCCATAATGAAACGGCGCTGCGACAGGGCGGTTGGGATGTGGATCGGATGATGGATATTCAACAAGAACCTGTCTGGGCGCGTAAGATCCTGCTGGATTTTGTCGCGTGCTACGCGGCGAAATAGCCCTCGCTTGAAGTGTGGTTTGCGATAACACGTCCTGTTCGATCGCCATCTATTGGTGATGATCGAACCCAAAATAATGACATACTCATCCAGCGAAACCGTAGTGCTATGGCAAAGTTTGAACAGCTTGCCCACCAGATCCGTGAGCAGCTTCAGGAAGGCATCTGGCGGCCGGGCGACAAATTACCCTCGCTGCGGGAAAAATCGCTGCATGCGGGTATGAGCCTAATGACGGTACTGCACGCGTATCAACTGCTGGAAAGCCAAGGGCTGATTGTGTCGCGCCCGCAGTCTGGTTACTACGTGGCCCCGCAATTATCGCTAACAGACAGTTCACATTCGCCAGTCGGGCAGAATCGCGTTCAGATTACCGAAGATGTAGATGTTAACGCGTTCATTTTTGACGTGCTTCAAGCCAGCAAAGATCCAGCGGTGATGCCGTTCGGATCGGCATTTCCCGATCCACAGCTCTTTCCGCAGCGCCAGTTAACGCGTTCACTGGCCTCGGTAGCACGCCATATGCAACCACAAAGTGCACTGGATAATTTACCGCCGGGTAACGAGAATCTGAGGAAGAGCATCGCCCAGCGCTATGCATTGCAGGGAATAGCCGTCTCGCCCGATGAAATTGTGATTACAGCAGGGGCGATGGAGTCCCTCAACCTCAGCCTTCAGGTATTGACGGAGCCGGGTGATTACGTGGTGATCGAGTCTCCGGCTTTTTACGGTGCGCTACAGGCGATTGAACGCCTTAAGCTCAAGGCCATTGCGATTGCGACCGATCCGCAGCAGGGCATCGATCTTGATGCGTTGCAGCAGGCGTTGAATGACTACCCGATCAAAGCCTGCTGGCTGATGACCAATTTCCATAACCCGCTCGGCTATACGTTGTCCTGGGAGAAGAAGCAGCGGCTGGTGGCGATGCTGGAAAAACACGATGTCGGGCTGGTCGAGGACGACGTCTATAGCGAGCTATACGCCGGTCTGCAACGGCCGCTACCCGCTAAGGCGTTGGATAAAAAAGGGACGGTTCTGCACTGTTCCTCGTTTTCTAAAAATCTGGTGGCAGGATTTCGTATCGGCTGGGTGGCTGCGGGGCGCTATGCGGGAAATCTTCAACGTTTACAGCTAATGAGTACATTATCAACCAGCGCACCAATGCAACTGGCGATTGCGGACTATCTGGCGACCAGCAGCTATGACAGCCATCTGCGTCGCCTGCGGCGGGCGCTGGAGCAGCGTAAACAGGCGGCGTTACAGTCGTTACGCCGACATGTGCCGGGTGAAGTTCGTATTCATCCTTCGCAAGGCGGCTATTTTCTCTGGCTGGAATTGCCGGAAGGCGTCAGCAGTACGGTGCTTTACCGTCGTGCGCTGGAGCGGGGCATTAGCATTGCGCCGGGGAAAATGTTTACGACCGGTGACCAATTCGATCGCTATTTCCGTTTTAACGCTTCCTACGAATGGGATGAACGTTGTGAACAAAGCGTGACCGTATTAGCGGCGCTGATTCGGGCACAGATAAACGAATGTCTGACGCGAACACCTCTTTAGAGGTGTGGAGAGGTTTGCCGCTTTTCTGCTACTGTCTACGTCATGACGGAAGGTAACCCTATTGATGGCAAAGAATCGTTGATGGCGAAAAACAGCCATAACCTTGCCGGAAATCAGGAAGTCGATAGGCATGATGAGTATAATCTCGGCCAAAGGTGAGCTATACCCGCTATCTTTCGGACCGCGCTGGCGGCCTTCCTGCACCCCGAAATCTATCGGATAGACAACGTAAATAACAGGAAAAATCCCCCTGATGAGTATTCGTATTGTTCCTCAGGAACAGTTAGAACAGAATGAAAAATCGATGCCGGAAGGAAATATTCCTCCGTTGCTTTTCGCCAATCTGAAGAGTCTGTACAGCAGCCGTGCGGAGCGTCTGCGTCAGCTAGCTGAAGATCACCCGCTGGGGGATTATCTCATCTTCGCCGCAGGCGTAGTGGAGGCTCAGCAGAAGGTGTTGCACGATCATCCGTTGCAGCTTGACCTGAGTGACGTGCTGAAACAGTCCGGCGAACGCCCGCCGCTCGATATCGCGGTGTTCCCGCGTGATGCGCACTGGCATACGCTGCTGCGTGCGTTGATTGAAGAATTGAAACCGGATGCCAGCGGGCAGGTGTTAGCCACGCTGGAGAATCTGGAAAAAGCCTCAGAGCAGGAGTTGGAAGAACAGGCAACGGCGCTGCTGCAACACGAGTTTAGAGCCGAAAATAACGATAAAGCTCCGTTCATCTGGGCGGCATTGTCGCTGTTCTGGGCGCAGATGGCTGGTCTGTTGCCCGGTAAAGCACGTGCCGTACCCGGTGAACATCGCCAGTTCTGCCCGGTGTGCGGCAGTATTCCGGTATCGGGTGTGGTGCAGTTAGGCACGTCCAGCGGACTGCGCTATCTGCACTGTAATCTGTGTGAAAGCGAATGGCACATGGTGCGGGTGAAATGCAGCAACTGCGAAGAATCGAGCGAGCTTAATTACTGGTCGCTGGATAGTGAAAACTCCGCAATCAAAGCGGAAAGCTGTGGTCACTGCGGCACGTACCTGAAGCTGTTATATCAGGAAAAAGATCACCGTGTGGAAGCCGTCGCCGACGATCTGGCGTCGCTGGTGCTGGATGTGAAGATGGAGGAAGAGGGCTTTTCTCGCAGTAGCATCAACCCGTTCCTGTTCCCGGAAAGTTCGATCGAATAATCGGTTTACTCGGTGAAGCACATTTGGGCTTCACCGCCTTTCTTTCAGAAAACCTACCTCTGCCACACGCCACTGAAATGCAGCAGCAATACTAGCGCAGTGATCACAATGGACGCTGATGTCATCACGATCAGCCCGTGACTAATGCGCGATAGCACCAACTGGCAACTGGCATTAAAACGATAACGCACAATCGCTAGCACCGACATCAGCGCGGAAACGCATAACAACAGCATGGCGCAGGCAAACACTGCGCGGCTGTCGTCTACCATGCTGAGGCGAAAACACAGCAGGCTGTTGATCAACATTACAAACAGCGTGCGGGACCAGGCCATGCCGGTTCGCTGTGGCTGCAATCCCGGATCGCGAGGGGTTTCCATGCGTTACCCGAACAGAATCATGGCGGCAAGCGCGAGGGCAATGAGGGTGATAAACAGCGTCACGATCAGCAACATCGGCGTGTACGGCATATCATTTTCCTGCCGCATGGCCTTTTCATTGCTGACCCAGCGGCGATAAGCCAAACCGCCAAGCAGCGCCGCGCAGACGACCAGCAACAGAGCCAACCCCTGACGCACCAACGGATCGATGTGCACGGTAAATTGATCGATACCGACCGCACCTGCGAGAAACGCCAGCGCAGTACGAATCCACGCCAGAAAGGTGCGCTCATTCGCTAATGAAAAACGGTAGTCCGGGGTTTTCCCCTGACTCCACCACGGGGTCTTTTCCTGTCTGGGTGTTGTCATGTTGTCGTCTGATTTCAGGTTGAATGTTGTTTAACGCGCGCTTTGGTTACCGTTACCGCGGCGGAGTTGGCATCGTGTAAGAGGGTAACACGACAGGCCATTTCCGTAAGAATGAAATGGCCTGCCAAACACGGTTGTTACGCAGTATCTTTCCCAGTGTGATGTTCTACCAGACAGAGCACCACTTTACGATGTGCCGTATGATAAATGTATCGTGTTAACTATCTCGCAGATCGTAAGAAAATGACAAATTCCCGTTATGAATTCGGCGAGTTTGGCCAGTCGAACTCATCAGTATTTACCGCTACACGGCTCAGCAGCACCGCGTATTTCTGCCATTCTGCAAGCGCGTCTTTCTCCGCATCTGTCGCAATATTGAGGTTAACGGCATACGTCAATTCATTAATGCGAGACGTGGCTGCGACTTTGCGTGTAGCAAGCTCCTGCTGTGCATTTTTGATAGCGGCGGCGGCTTGTGCGGCTTGATCGAGCCCCCACTGCTTACCGTTCCATTTATCAAATTCGGTTTCTGGTTGCAGCAACGTGAAGTCATCAGACAACTCTCCTAACTGCGTAACAGTCTGAGCTTGACGGGTTTCCGTGTTGTAAACCGTCTGGCCGCGATAGTCCGGCACCGATTCCCACAATGTACCATCAGCGGAACGGCGCAGGGCTTGTCCAACTGGCGGCAATTGTGGTTCGTCGGTGTAACTGTCAGCAGGCAGGCCGACACCTTGCATCACATATTCATAGCTGGCGGTTTGGTATTCCCGCGTAGCCGGATTAACGTGATAAACCGTGATCCAGCCTTCGTTGATAGCCAACCCACGTTCATTCAGTTCTGCGTTTTTAATTTGTGTTGAATAGGTGCTCATTATGCTGCTCTCACGATGTAGTTAAAGGCGATATTACGGGGACGGTTTTCGTTTGCTGTTGGGACAGTTCGGGATGCGTCAAAAGTTAAGTTTCCCCACCGACAAGAGCCTGTACCAGAACCTAATTGTGCACTATTGTTAAATGTTGTTGAAAATGCTCCCGAATCTTCACCACTGGTCCATTCCGCAACACCAATTCGCGATGCGGTAATATTTCTTATTGCATCAGTTTGTGCTGACAGTAGCGCACGGCCAGCATCAGCCCCGCGTCCGTCATCCCAGCCACGGATAAATTCTCCACGTAAATCGGGCAAGAAACCGTTCGGATAGTGGGATGCTAAAACAGGAAATTGCGCGGTGTCGAACTGCTGACCGTTACATTTCAGCCAACCTAGGGGGGCGACAGCGCCAGGGAATGGCAGGGGGATGCCAGTGAGTTCAGATGTTGGCATAGCGCCAATCGCCGCTGGATTCAGATTTTCTGAATGCCAAATGTCAACCCACTGACTAACTGAGTTATATGAAAACTGACGTAATTTAAATGATAGACTGACACTGTCTCTACCTAGTAAATCCCATCCATATGTTGCGGCTTCCTGAACGTGAATACCTGATGCGCCTGTGCCTGGAAACGGGTTGTCAGCTTGGTTCGCGCTATATGAGAAAAATCCACATCCCATTTCGCCACCAGTTGAGCCATTAGGCCGCGGACGTGCATTTGCGCCCAGTCCATGGCCGCCGTTGATAATCATGCGTCCAGTAGTTGTATCATCCATCCCCGTTTGTTTTTCGAGTCCCATATTTTTACGAAACTCTGCTTTATTCGGAATATCTGCCCCGTTCTGGTCTTTCGCCAGCTTCCCCGCCAGTGCATTCAGCACCGTTGTGCTGAAGTTCGGATCATTACCTAATGCGTTCGCCAGCTCCTGCAGCGTATCGAGCGCTGCCGGGGAACCATTAACCAACGCCGTCACAGCCGCTTTCACAAAGGCCGTGGTCGCCAGTTGCGTGTCATTCGCACCGGAGGCTGCCGTTGGCGCTGTGGGTGTTCCCGTGAATACAGGGCTGGCTTTCGGCGCATACTGGGGGTGTGCATCGATAATGGAAGCATGGGCATTCAGCTTATTGGCCGCATCCGTTTTTACATCAGCAATCGCATTCAATATGGTTGTGCTGAAATGTGGATCGTTACCTAACGCATTCGCCAGCTCTTGCAGTGTATCGAGCGCAGCCGGAGAACCATTGATCAGTGCGGCAATGGCCGATTTCACAAAGGCCGTGGTGGCAATTTGCGTGTTATTTGCCGTTTGCACTGTGGTTGGCGCGGTGGGCGTTCCCGTTAGCGCCGGGCTATTTTTGGGGGCATATTGCGCATGCGGATCGCTGGCGGCGAGATGCTTTTGCAAACTATCGCCCGTCGTTTCCTGCGCTTTTTTCAGGTAAGCCGTGCGGCTGGCTAACTGTTCAGCCTGACGGTTGGAAATTCCCCCAGGGCCCGCGACAACCGGGTCCGATGTTTCAAGCTGATAAATCCCATCAATCCAGCTTTCTTGTTCAGATAAATTCGCCATGTTCATACGCTCCTATGGGCTGTGGCATAGCTGCCGTGCTATGGCTATAAAACCGTTTTAGTAACGGTGAGGAGAGTACCTTTTGGGGTAGGGAAGGTTTAGCAACGGAGTTTAAAAATTAAGGTGAAAAGTGCATGAAAGTAGCAGCCATCGTGTGGACAGCATGCTCTTGCTACTTGTCCGTTGTGGGCTGATGTAACTGGCGCACTAATTGCATATTCCAGTGAGTGGTTTTTTCAGGAGAGACAGCGATGGTAGCGGAGCCTTCAACAACAATTCGATTTTTACTCGCCTCGCGCCAGTGTGAGCTCAACAGCCTGCGCTATCTGTTGCAAAGTGGTGAACTGGTGGGAAAAATCAGTCAGCTTGTGCATCTATTGCAGCGTGAACGGGGAACGGCAAACCTGTTTCTTTGCTCCGATGGACGGTTCTTTGCCGACGAGCTGGTGCTACGTGAAAAAGACGTGCAGGCGGCGCTGGGGCATTTGATGATGCATCTGGCTGGGTTGGAGAAAATGACGGCGGAATTACCGCAGGCGAGCCGCCTATTTAGCCGCGTCGCCAGCGTAGTCTATGCGCTGAGCCTGCTGCCTGCGCTGCGTCAGCAGACTCGCCAGCGTTTGCTGCCCCAGCCGCAGGCGATGACGTTTTTCAACGACATTATTCGTAACCTATTGGCGCTGGTTTTTGAGGTGTCGGACACGGCGGCCGATCCGGGGATTTCTCGTGCGCTGATTGCCATGTTCAGCTTTATGCAAGGAAAAGAGCTGGCGGGGCAGGAGCGTGCTGTCGGCGCGGCAGCCTATGCAAGGGGCTACGTTGATGAAGATACCCGACAAAAGCTGCTGGACTTGATCGAGCGGCAGGAGCGCTGTTTCGATACCTTTTTAGATTTTAGTGATGAAGAAAGCCAGCAGCGCTGGCGTGCCATCGCGGTAGACAGCGAATTTGAACGTCTGCGGCGCATTGTGTGCACTCGTAGCCCGATAGAAAAACTGTCGGAAGTCGATAGCCTGCACTGGTTTTCGATTGCCACGCGGCGCATCGATGAAATGAAAAAAATGGAAGATGAACTGGAGCTGACGCTGATGCAGCGCTGTCGAACGCGTATTGCGGCGGCGGAGAAGGCGTGCAGCGATCAGCAGGCGGATTTTGAAGCGTTGATGGCACAGCAGGAAAGCGATGATTCAGGTTATTCGATATTTATCGCCAGTCACGACGTGGAAGGGCAAAACGCACAGCCCGGCTGGCTACATAGCGACGGCGTCAGCCCACAGTTGGGGCGCTCGCTGCTCTCACTGGTGCAGCAACAGTCGCGGCGCTTGCAGGCACAGGATCATGAATTGGCCGCGCTGCGTGCCACATTGAATGAAAGAAAACAGATCGATCGTGCGAAGGGATTGCTGATGCAGCATCGCGGATTAAGCGAAGAAGAAGCTTACAAAACCCTCAGGCGCATGGCGATGAGCCAGAATAAAAAGCTGATTGAAATTGCGACAGCGATGCTCGCGGTGGCAGATGTATTCGGGGCTACCTCTTAAGGGGTGTATGCACATGAACTGTGCGTGTTCTGCCAGTTGGCGGTGCAAAACTCTGTCTTGTGAAGAACAAATCGCGGAGTTAATGGTTGTGGGTGGTAGTTTCGCGCGTAGCTGGTTCTCGCTGTCGTTGTGTTGTGATGAGCGTAAATAACGCTGAAGGAAAAACAGGCTTAGGATGAGCGGCAGGGAAGCCGCGAAAGCCGTTGCCGCGTCGGGAACGCGTCAACGGCGGTCCGTTAAGAGGCTGTTTTTTCTGAAGGTATCGCGTAGCGACGTTATTTCTCGCGAAAAAGCCATGGGTCACGGGGCGGCGGCGACTGAGCGCCCCGTGTTGGGCGCGTGCTACGACATAGCATAGAAATGGCAATATTCTAGCGCACGAAATAATAACCTTAAATTACATGTTGTTATCGAAATTTCAATTCACCTCTCGATTAAACCATCCCCTTGGAAAGATGTAAAACTGTGATAGCTGGCACAAACCTTGCTTTAACTCATTAGCAACAACCAAACATTCATAATGCGTTTCGGGCCAACGGCGGTGCGGAAAGTGTTAATCGGACAACGGCGTCCATAAGCGTGCAGATTCTGCATGGGCTTGTGGACGCCGTTTTTGTTTTTACCACCTGAAAGGGTGTTTTGCGCAAGGGTGTCGTTGATGAGTGATTCCAAAACCAAAAGCATGACCGTCTCTCGCCGCCAATTTCTGTTGGGGAGCGCCGCACTGGGAGGCAGCCTGATGCTGCCAGGGTTGATGAATAGCGCTTGGGCTGCGGGTTCCGACGCGCCGGAGAAAAAGGAAATTCGGGTGGGGTTCATCCCGTTAACGGACTGCGCCTCGGTCGTGATGGCGGCAGTGAAAGGTTTCGATAAGAAATACGGCATCACTCTCGTTCCCAGCAAAGAAGCCAGTTGGGCAGCGGTCCGTGACAAGCTGGTATCGGGCGAGCTAGATGCTGCGCATATTCTGTATGGCCAACTGTACGGCTTGCAAATGGGGCTGTCCGGGGCGCAGAGCAACATGGCGGCACTGATGACGCTCAACCAGAACGGACAAGGGATTACGCTGGCGAACCAACTGCGAGAAGCCAACGTCACTGACCTTGCCGCGCTGCAAAAATATGTCGCTGCCAGCCCGGCGGGTACTTACACCTTCGCACAAACCTTCCCGACGGGAACGCATGCGATGTGGCTCTACTACTGGCTGGCCTCCGCGGGATTCATCCGTTGAACGACGTGCGCACCGTGGTGGTGCCGCCACCGCAGATGGTGATGAACATGAAGATTGGCAACATGGTCGGCTATTGTGTCGGCGAGCCGTGGAACCAGCGTGCCATCAGCGAAAAAATCGGCTTTACCGCGGCCACCTCACAAGATATTTGGCCGGATCACCCGGAAAAAGTGCTCGGTACCCGCGCTGACTGGGTGAGCGCCAATCCGAACAGCGCCCGCGCATTGACTGCTGCGATCCTCGATGCGTCGCGTTGGATTGATGCCTCAGATGACAACCGTCGCGAGACGGCTGGTGTGGTTGCCGGACGTGCGTACATCAATGCCAAAGAAGAAACCATCGTCGGACGCATGCTGGGCCAGTACGAAAATGGGCTGGGGAAAAGCTGGAAAGACGAACACGCAATGCGTTTCTACCACGACGGTTCGGTGAACTACCCGTATCTGTCCGACGGGATGTGGTTCCTCACCCAGCATAAACGCTGGGGCTTACTCACTGAAGACCCGGACTATCTGGCCGTCGCGAAGCAGGTTAACCGCATTGATATCTACAAACAGGCAGCCGATGCCGTAGGCAATGTGCCGTTGCCCGGTAGCGACATGCGCAGCAGCGTGCTCATCGACGGTCGCCGCTGGGACGGTAGCGATCCGGCGGGTTATGCCAACAGTTTTAGCGTGAAGAAATAAGTGAGGTTGATGATGAAAAACCAGGCCAAGGTCATTCCAATTACTGCGGATAACGCCCCGGAAACCATACACAGCGCCGACATTATGCCGCTGCCAACCAAGCCAGCAATGGCTGAGAACGCGCCGACGGCTCCCGCTTTTTCCTACCGTCCGTTGCTGCGTAAGCTGTTTCAACACCTTTTCCCTGCCTTACTCGGGCTCGGGTTGCTGGTTGCCGTCTGGCAGATTGCTGCGCTCAACAGCGAAAATTTCCCAACGCCGTGGACGACCTGGCTTGCGGCGCTCAGCCTCTTTGCCGATCCGTTTTATATCGCAGGGCCGAACGATCAAGGCATTGGCTGGAACGTATTGGCCTCGCTGCAACGCGTGGGTATCGGTTTCGGTCTGGCGGCGCTGGTGGGTATTCCCGCTGGTTTCCTGATTGGCCGCTTTACCTTTCTGGCCAACATGTTTAACCCGATCATTTCGCTGTTGCGTCCGGTCAGCCCGCTGGCATGGTTGCCTATCGGTCTGCTGCTGTTCCAACGTGCTGAACCGGCATCCAGTTGGACTATTTTCATCTGTTCCATTTGGCCGATGATCCTCAATACCGCCGAAGGCGTGCGCCGTATCCCGCAGGATTACCTGAACGTGGCGCGCGTACTGAAGCTTTCTGAATTCGCCATCATGCACAAAATTCTGCTGCCTGCGGTATTGCCTAACGTATTGACCGGCGTGCGCCTGTCGATTGGCATCGCCTGGTTGGTGATTGTGGCGGCAGAGATGCTGACCGGCGGCGTCGGTATCGGCTTCTGGATTTGGAATGAGTGGAACAACCTGAATGTGGAAAACATCATCATTGCCATCGTGGTGATTGGCGTTATCGGTCTGCTGCTTGAGCAGGGACTGGTGTGGATTGCTAACCGTTTCAGCTATGACAACCGCTAAGGAGCCGACGATGCGTACAACCCCGATTATCCAAGTGCAAAAGGTGAGCCAGCGTTTCAATACCGCCAGCGGTGAGTTTCTGGCGCTGGATCAGGTGAGCTTTGATATTCACACCGGAGAGACGATCAGCCTGATCGGCCACTCCGGCTGTGGTAAGTCCACGTTATTGAACCTGATTGCTGGCCTGACGTTGCCGAGCAGCGGTGGCCTGCTGTGTGACAACCGTGAAATCGACGGGCCGGGGCCGGAGCGCGGCGTGGTCTTTCAGAATCACTCGCTGCTGCCGTGGCTAACTACCTACGAAAACGTGGCGCTGGCGGTACGTCAGGTATTCCGCGGGCAGATGAACAAGCACGAAATGCACGAATGGATTGCCCACAATCTGGAACTGGTACACATGGGGCATGCATTGAACAAGCGACCGAATGAGATCTCCGGTGGGATGAAGCAGCGTGTGGGGATTGCCCGTGCGCTGGCAATGAAACCGAAAGTACTGCTGATGGATGAACCATTCGGTGCGCTGGATGCGCTGACCCGTGCGCATCTTCAGGATGCGGTGATGGAGATTCAGCAGCGCTTGAAAACCACGATTGTGCTGATTACGCACGACGTCGACGAGGCGGTGCTGTTGTCGGATCGCGTACTGATGATGACCAACGGCCCGGCGGCGACGGTCGGTGAGATCATGACGGTCGAGCTGGAACGCCCGCGTTCACGCGTCGCGCTGGCTGACGATCCACGCTACCACCACTACCGTCAGCAGGTGTTGCATTTCCTCTATGAAAAACAGCCTAAAGCAGCCTGATAGCGAGGCCAGAACGATGATGAAACCGCATCTTATAGTGATTGGTAACGGGATGGCGAGCGCACGATTCGTCGATGTGCTGCGGCAACTGGCCGCGACGCGCTACCGAATCACCGTAATTGGTGATGAGCCACGCGTCAGCTATAACCGCATCCTACTGTCGCCGGTATTGAGCGGTGAAAAAGCGTTTACGGATACGCTGCTGACGCCTGCGGCTATCGACAACGATGCGGCGCTGCCGGTGAACACTCTGCTGGGTGAGCGGGTCACCCGTGTCGACCGCCAAGCGCGTGAGGTGACAACGACGCAACGGCAGTTGCATTACGATCATTTGGTGCTGGCGACAGGATCTACGCCGTTTATGCCGCCGATGCCCGGTATCGATCTGGCGGGGGTATGTGGTTTCCGCACGCTGGATGATGTTGAGCTGATGTTAGCGACAATTGCTCAGTCCGTTCCTGCGGTAGTGATTGGCGGTGGTCTGCTCGGTATTGAAGCGGCAGCGGCGCTGAGACTGCGTGGTGCTGACGTTACGTTGTTGCATCGCGCTCCCATTTTAATGGAACGTCAACTGGATGCCACGGCGAGCGACTTGCTGTGCGACAGTCTGCGTGCGCGCGGTATTGCCTGCGAGACGGATGTGCAGGTTGCGGCGCTGCATGGTGATGAGCACGGCGTAACGGCGGTCGCGCTGGCAGATGGTCGCACGATCCCCGCCGGACTGGTGGTGGTGACCGCTGGCGTGATTCCCGCCAGCCAACTGGCTCGCGAGTGTGGCTTGCCCTGCAATCGCGGTGTACTGGTGGACGGACAACTGCAAACCGCCGATCCGCATATCAGCGCGATTGGTGAATGCTGCGAACTTAATGGCGAAACCTTTGGGCTGGTGGCTCCGTGTTTCGCCCATGCCACGCTGGTGGCGCAGCGCCTTGCTGGACATGCACCGCAAGACTATCAGCGTGAGCAGGCGACGACGCGACTGAAAGTCACGGGAATTGGCGTGGTCAGCGGCGGCGATATTAACGTGGCACCGAATGATGAGGTGTACACCACGTTTGATCCGCAGACGCAGCACTATCGCCGTCTGCTCCTGCGCGACGGTCGGCTGAGCGGCGTCCTACTGTATGGCGACACTGACGACAGCCCGCGCCTGCTAGCTGCAATGGATAGCACCACTGAAGGCGAGATGATACCGCCTGCCTCACTGCTTTTCGGTCTTTCTTCCCCTGATTCTGACTCACAGCCTGAAGCTGTAAGGATTCCTGTCATGAGCAAACCTATTTTGGTGGTCGTCGGCCACGGTATGGTCGGCCACTATTTTCTTGAACAATTGGTTGAGCGTGACCTGCACCAGCATTACCACATCGTGGTATTTGGCGAAGAACGCCATGAAGCCTACGATCGTGTCCATCTTTCTGAATATTTTTCCGGGCGTAGCGCCGCGTCGCTGTCGCTGGTAAAAGACGGCTTTTTTGCCGAGAGCGGCATTGAATTGCGCAGCAGCAGCGAGATTGTGGCGATCGATCGTGAACGTCAGTGCGTATGTGATGCGCAGGGCCGAGAAACCGCCTACGACAAACTGGTGTTGGCGACGGGATCTTACGCGTTTGTTCCGCCAATCCCCGGCAATACGCGCCCTGGTTGTTTGGTTTATCGCACGCTGGACGATCTGGATGCGATTGCGGTGCAGGCGAAAAAGGCCACATCCGGTGTGGTGATTGGTGGCGGTTTACTGGGGCTGGAAGCCGCCAACGCCCTGCGTCAATTGGGGCTAGATACTCATGTGGTGGAATTTGCACCGCGCCTGATGGCGGTGCAGTTGGATGACGGCGGTGCCGCCATGCTGCGTCGCAAGATCGAGGCGCTGGGCGTACAGATTCATGTCAGCAAAGAAACACGTGAAATTACTGACGGCGAGCAGGCATTGCATCGTCTCTGCTTTGCTGACGGCAGCGTGTTGGAAACCGATCTGGTGCTATTTTCCGCAGGCATTCGTCCGCGCGACAAACTGGCGGATAGCTGTGATTTAGAGAAAGGGCCGCGCGGCGGTATCGTGATCGATGACCGTTGCCAGACCTCAGACGATGCGATTTTCGCTATTGGTGAATGTGCGCTGTGGAAAGGCCAGATTTTCGGGCTGGTGGCACCGGGCTACCAGATGGCACGCAGCGTGGCGGATACGTTAGCGCAGCGTGATACGCCGTTTACCGGCGCAGATATGAGTACCAAATTGAAGCTGCTGGGTGTGGAAGTGGCTTCGATTGGCGATGCGCACGGGCGCACCGCGGGGAGCCAAAGCTACCAGTGGACGGATGGCCCGAACGAAGTCTACAAGAAAATCGTCGTTTCTGCCGACGGTAAGCATTTACTGGGGGCGGTACTGATTGGCGACAGCAGTGATTACAGTACGCTGTTGCAAATGATGCTTAACGATATGCCGTTGCCTGCACAGCCGGAAGGGCTGATTTTACCTGCGCGTTCTGGCGATGCACCGAAAGGGCTGGGCGTGGCGGCCTTACCGGCCACTGCACAGATCTGTTCCTGTCATAACGTCAGCAAAGGCGATATCTCCGCTGCGGTAGCGGGCGGCTGCGGCGAACTGGGCGCGTTGAAAACCTGCACCAAAGCGGGAACGGGCTGCGGTGGCTGTGTGCCACTGCTTAAGCAGGTGATGGAGTACGAACTGACGCAACTGGGCGTCGAAGTGAAAAAGGATATTTGCGAGCACTTCGCCTACTCACGTCAGGAACTATATCACCTGATCCGCGTGCATGAGATCCGCTCGTTCGACATCCTTCTTGAGCGTTACGGCCACGGTTTAGGTTGTGAAGTGTGTAAGCCGCTGGTGGGTTCTATGCTGGCGTCCTGCTGGAATGACTATCTGCTGCAACCGCAGCATCTGCCGTTGCAGGATACCAACGACCGTTTCTTTGCCAACATCCAGAAAGATGGCACCTATTCCGTCGTGCCGCGTGTTCCGGCGGGGGAGATCACCCCGGCAGGACTGATCGCTATCGGTCAGGTGGCGCAGCGCTATAACCTGTACACCAAGATCACTGGCGGGCAGCGGGTGGATTTATTTGGTGCACGATTGGAACAGCTTCCGGCGATCTGGCGTGAACTGATCGACGCTGGATTTGAAACCGGTCATGCCTACGGTAAATCGCTGCGTACCGTGAAATCCTGCGTGGGATCGACCTGGTGCCGCTACGGCGTGCAGGATTCCACCGGGCTGGCAATCCAACTGGAGCAGCGCTACAAAGGGCTACGCTCACCGCATAAAGTCAAAATGGCGGTTTCCGGCTGTACCCGCGAATGTGCGGAGGCACAAAGCAAAGATATCGGTGTGATTGCCACAGACAAAGGCTGGAATCTCTACGTGTGTGGCAACGGCGGCATGAAACCGCGTCATGCGGATCTGTTTGCCAGCGATCTGGATACCGAAACCCTGTTGCGCACCATTGATCGGGTCTTGATGTTTTATATCCGCACTGGCGATCGTCTCCAGCGAACCAGCACCTGGATGGACAATCTGGAAGGCGGTATCGACTATCTGCGTCAGGTGATTCTGGAAGACAGTCTGAATATCGGCGAAGAGTTAGATAAAGAGATGCAGCGCGTGGTGGAGGCCTACCAGTGCGAATGGCAAACCACGCTCGAAAGCCCGGAACGTCTGGCGTTGTTCCGTGGCTTCCTGAACAGCGATAGTCCGGATGAAGCGGTGGTGATGGTGCCGGAGCGCGGGCAGATCCGTCCAGCGCAGGAGCATGAAAAAGCGATATCGCCAGAACCGGTAGCTCTGAAACCCGCCGCGCATGAAGCCGAATGGGTACAGGTCGCGACGCTGGGTGACATTCCGCGTCATGCCGGCATGGCGGCCCGCCTCGGGCAGCAGCAGATCGCGCTGTTCCACCTGCCGGGCAGCGAGCAGCAGGTGTACGCGTTAGAAAACCACGAACCGGGCAGCGGGGCGAATGTGCTGTCGCGTGGGTTGATCGGTGATGTCGCGGGTGAGCCGGTGGTGATTTCTCCGCTGTACAAAAAACGCTTCAAGCTACGAGATGGCGTCAGCACGGATGACAGTGCGTTGTATGTTCGCGCCTGGCCGGTGCGCGTGGAAGACGACGAAATTTGGGTATGCCGTCAACCGCTGGCTGTGCCGGAAAGCGTCGGTCTGGTAGACAATGCTATGGCGAAAGCATCATGAACGCGCGCGTCTGTCGGACAACCTGCCCGTATTGTGGCGTCGGCTGTGGCGTGCTGGCAGAACACGATGGGCAAGGTGCGGTAAAGATCAGCGGCGATCCCGTACACCCGGCGAACTTTGGTCGCCTGTGCGTCAAAGGTTCCGCGCTGGGAGATACGCTGGATTTAAAAGGCCGATTGCTGTGGCCGCTAGTGGAAGGGCGTCGCGTTAGCTGGGAGCTGGCGCTCGATACGGTAGCCGAACGGCTGCTGGCGACCATGCAGCAGCACGGCCCGCAGTCGGTGGCTTTTTACGGTTCAGGCCAGTTGTTGACGGAGGATTATTACGTCGCTAATAAGCTGATGAAGGGTTTTATTGGCATCGCCAATATGGACACCAACTCACGCCTGTGTATGGCGTCGGCGGTGGTTGGCTACAAGCGCGGATTAGGGGCGGATGCCGTTCCCTGTAATTATGAAGATATTGAACAGGCGGATGTGGTGGTGCTGGTGGGCTCGAATACTGCCTGGGCACATCCGGTGGTGTATCAGCGGTTGGTGCAGGCGAAACGGCAGCGGCCGCAGATGCAGGTGGTGGTGATCGACCCGCGACGCACCGCAACCTGTGATATTGCCGATCTGCATTTGCCGCTGCAACCCGGCAGCGATGCCGGGCTGTTTAACGGCCTGCTGCATTGGATTGCACAGGACTCGCGTATCGATCTCGCCGCATTGGCTGGACGCTTTTCCGGCGTGCAGGAAGCACTACTGTCAGCGCAAGCATGGTCGGTGGCGCAGGTGGCAGATTTCTGTCAATTGGATGAGGCCGATATCGCGTGTTTCTATCACTTATTCAGCACCAGCGAGAAGGTGGTTACGCTCTATTCTCAGGGCGTCAATCAGTCGTCTTCCGGCAGCGATAAATGTAATGCGATTATCAATGTTCATCTGCTGAGCGGCAAAATCGGTTTACCTGGTAGTGGTCCCTTTTCGATAACCGGACAGCCAAATGCTATGGGCGGTCGGGAAGTCGGCGGACTGGCTAATCAGCTTGCCAGCCATATGGGGTTTACGCCGCAGGATATCGATCGCGTGGGACGTTTTTGGCGGAGCGATAACGTAGCGACACAGCCCGGTCTGAATGCGGTGGATCTGTTCCGTGCGGTTGAACGCGGCGACATTAAAGCCGTGTGGATTATGGGCACCAATCCGGTGGTATCGATGCCGGATGCCGACCGCGTGAAACAGGCGCTGGAGCGCTGCCCGCTGGTAATTGTCTCCGAGGTGATGCGTCATACCGATACCGCAGAAACCGCCGATATCTTACTCCCTGCGTTAGGCTGGGGGGAAAAAGACGGTACGGTGACCAATTCCGAACGCCGGTTGTCTCGCCAGCGTGCCTTTCTGCCTGCGCCGGGAGAAGCCAAAGCCGACTGGTGGATGTTGAGTCAGGTGGCACAGCGCATGGGATTTGCCGACGCGTTCACTTATCAGCATCCCGCAGAGATTTTCCGCGAACATGCGGCTCTGTCGGGGTTTGAAAATAACGGCAGCCGTGCGTTTGATATCAGCGGGCTGGCAACGCTCAGCAATCAGCAGTGGCAGCAGTTGGAACCGATACAGTGGCCGGTGAATGCCGCGTTCCCGCACGGGCGTGCGCGACTGGGTGACGATGGACGATTCTGGCATGTGGACGGAAAAGCGCGTCTGGTGGCGGTAACGCCGTCGCTGCCACAAAGCTCGTGGAGCGCAGCGTATCCACTGGTATTGAACACCGGGCGCATTCGCGATCAGTGGCACACCATGACGCGTACTGGTAAAGCCGTCCGTCTGATGCGTCATATCAGCGAACCTTATTGCGAGCTGCACCCACAGGATGCGCAGACGCATGATATTCAGGCGGGCGATCTGGTGCGTCTGTCGTCGGTGCACGGCTGGATGCTGGCGCGGGCGCGTCTCGACGTCGGGCAGGTGCGCGGCAGCGTGTTCGTGCCGATGCACTGGAATCAACAGTTCAGCGCTCAGGCACGAGCCGACAGTTTAGTTGCCCCGATTACCGATCCCTATTCCGGCCAGCCGGAAAGCAAGCACAGTCGGGTACGTATCCAGCCGTGGCATACCGCCTGGCAGGCCACGCTGTTTTTTGCCGATGAACCCGTTTCATCGCTATTAACATTACCCACAGAACATGATGTTTTGCCGCCACCTGCGACCTATTGGAGCAAGATCCCTCATGAGGGCGTGACGCAGTATCTGTTTGCCGACCACACGCCGGTAAACGACTGGCAGGCATGGCTGATTGAGCATTATGGATTGGAAAACATGCAGTGCCAGATCGCGCAGGGTAACGGCGTATTTCATCTGGTTGGCTGGCGAGAGGGGCACGTAGTGCTGGCCTGCTATGTCAGTGCACAGGCGCTGCGCATCGACAGCGATGCGGTGCGTCAGGCGTTTATCACGCCACCGCAGCTAGCGCACGAGCGTCACGCGCTGCTAGCGGGTCAGGCACCGCAGGGACAAGTGAAGCAAGGCGCAACGATTTGCAGTTGCTATAGCGTTGGCGAGGCGATCATTGTTGGCGCGATTCGCAAAGGGTGCCACAGCGTGGCGGCATTAGGCGGCACGCTGAAATGCGGCACTAACTGCGGTTCCTGTATCCCCGAACTGAAGGCGTTATTGAGTCAGCATGTGCCGATAACGGTCAATGAATTGAAAAAAGCAGGTTGAGCGCCACGGCGTAATGAGGTGTGACATGATGACAACACAATCAATATTGGCACAAGGTCAGCGGCGTCAGCCCGTACTCGGCGGTGAAATCTGGCTGGTGGGCGCAGGGCCGGGTGATGCAGAACTGCTGACGCTGAAGGCGCTGCGGGCAATCCAGCAGGCGGATGTAGTGGTCTACGATCGGCTGGTATCGGCGGAGATTATGGATCTGGTGCCAGAGTTGGCGCTGTGTATCGACGTGGGTAAAACGCGCGGCTGTCATCGACTGTCACAGGAAAAAATTAATCAACTGTTGGTTGAGCTGGCGCAGGCTGGGCAGCGGGTGATCCGTCTTAAAGGCGGCGACCCGTTTATTTTTGGGCGCGGCGGCGAAGAGATGGATTATGCCCAGCAGGCGGGGATCGTCTGTCATGTGGTGCCGGGCATTACCGCCGCGACAGGTTGTGCGGCGGCCGTGGGACTTCCGCTAACGCACCGTGCTTGTGCACAGTCGGTGCGTTTCGTGACCGGTCATTCGCGCGACGGCGAGCCGCAACTGGACTGGTCGACGTTGGCGGACAGCCAGCAAACGCTGGTGTTTTATATGGGGCTGAGCCACAGCAGTCGACTGTGCCAGCGCTTGATTGAACACGGGCTGTCAGCACAGACGCCTGTTGCGATTATCGAACGCGGTACTCAACCCGATCAGCGATTACTAACCGCGACGCTGGCGACCTTACCGGCATTATTGGCGCGCTATCAGCCACAGTCGCCGAGCCTGCTGGTGGTCGGCGATGTCGTCCGCTTCTGTCGTCACCCGGCGCTGCATGTTGAAGCGACGCCTGCGCTGCTGACGATGGAAAAGCATGAGGCCGCCTGACGGAAACGGCCCCCTGTCTGCACTCAGCGCCTCGACATAAACAGATTTTTCTTCGGGGCGCTTTCCACTTTCTACGCTCTTTTCTGCTTTCTTATCGCGTCCCCGTTACTCTCCCACTGAATTTTTATCCAGTGTCTGACAGGGAAGGGGACGAGATGCCATCGCATGATGCGATTTTCAAACAGTTTCTAAGCGACATCGCCGTCGCACGGGATTTTCTGACCATTCATCTGCCGAATGAAATCCGTGAGCGATGTGATTTCAGCACGCTGCAACTGGAGTCGGCGTCGTTTATCGATGAAAAGCTGCGTGCGCGGATATCGGACGTGTTGTACTCACTGCGTACGACCGCAGGCAAAGGGTATATTTACTGTGTGATTGAACACCAAAGTCGCCCAGAAAAGCAGATGGCTTTCCGGCTGCTGCGCTATTGCCTGGCCGCCATGCAGCAACATCTGGATCAGGGACACGATCGCTTACCATTGGTGGTGCCGCTGCTGTTTTACCATGGTAGGTCGAAGCCTTATCCTTATAGTCTGCGGTGGTTGGACAGTTTTGCCGATCCTGTATTGGCACAAACGCTGTATGAACAACCCTTCCCACTGGTGGATTTAACCGTCATGCTGGACGATGAGATTCGCACGCACCGGCGTATGGCGTTACTGGAACTGGTACAGAAGCACATTCGTACCCGTGATATGCTGGAGTTGGCGCGTGAGATTGGGTTACTATTTGAACGCTGGTCGGTGCCGCTGACCCAGCGTCGAGCGCTGTTATTTTATATTGCACAAGCGGGAAACACATCCAAACCCGTAGATTTCATTGACGCACTAGCTGCACCGCTATCAACCGGTCAGGAGGACATTATGACGATTGCAGAACAATTGAAAAAAATGGGATTCGATGAGGGAGTCCAACGCGGTATTCAGCAAGGATTAGCACAAGGCATGAAAAATAGCGCCAAACAGATTGCCCGTAATTTATTGCTAACGGGGATGGATAAGAACAGCGTGCAACAGGTTACTCAGCTTGAGACAGAAGAGTTGGAGCAACTGGTAACTGCTGTCCTGCATGAAACTCAACATTGATACCGTACTAAAAACGGAGCGTTGTCAGTGGCTTTTACGAGAAAAGGTCGATAGGCAACGCTCACGTCTTTTGTTAACGGGGCACTTTTAGCCTTTGACTCGCGCGGTCAGCCCTTTCAGAAAGTAGCGGATCACCTGATCGCCGCAGGTGCGATAATTTTTGTGGTCAGGGGCGCGCATCATCGCGGTGACTTCCGGCACTGAAATGCGAAAATTTTGTGCCATTAGGATCGCCTGAATATCATCCGTTTTTAGTGAAAAGGCGACACGCAGCTTTTTCAGGATAATGTTATTCGTCATCTTGCGTTCAAACTGTGGTGCAGGCTGGTTCTCATCTTGACCGCGTTTTTGCAGAATCAACCCGTTCAGGAAATAGCTCATCACGATGTCCGGGCAAGGCTGATAGCCTTCTTCTCCCTCTTTTTTGACGTAGCTCGCCAACTGCTGGGGAGGAACGGTCATCTCCACCAGCGTCAGAATCTTCAGCAGGTGGTCATTATTGAAATTCAGCATATAGCGCACGCTGCGCAGGACATCGTTGTTCATCATTACTGATAGGGTCTCGCCGTTCGTCTTGGTACAAAACGCACAGTATAAAGGGAACTACGGAGAAATGCAGATGCGATCGCTACCGTTATGATGAATTTTTGTTCCGAAAGTGGGTATCATGCCTTGCCGTCGTCATTGACGTTGTTAGAGGCAGAGAATCTGTCGCTTAGAATTGATAGGCTGCGAGTTTCTTCTCGATGGTTTTGTTGCCCTTGTATTTTTTCTGCAATACCGACTGTTGTTTCTGCGCGGTACCGCAATATTGATCCACGGAGCGTTCTATTTCCTTCTGTCGCTCTTCCGATAGTGAACTGTCCCATTCACCAGCAAAGTGTTGGCAGGTGTCAGCATTATCCAGAAATATTTTAACGTCATCGGGTAAAGTATCGGCGTGTTTCGCCAGTACACAGCCAGAAAGAAGCAACGCTGTTGTCCACGCAAACACTAATTTTTTCATTTTACCTTCCATCAATTGACCAATGGGGCCTATCTCTCTCTCCGCCATGAAACTTTATGACGCCGTAGCTTGCTCCAACACGATGTAATTCCGTATTCATACCTGTGGCAGGCTGTGTTCTGATGTTGATGTTGTTGCCTCCGCTGTCTTGGATTGTGAGTTCACCTCGCCAACTGATGTCCATATCAATTGCATGCCCTTCCGTGTGGCGGCTGCGTAGCGCCGGTGCCACATTCAGTCTGCTCATGCCGTAAGCATTGACCATTGCGGCGGCGGCTCGGACACTCTCGGCAGGAGTTGGATGAACCCACTGAATATTTACGCCAACCATAGGTGTAGCGCTTTCTGCTTGTGCCCTTCCTTGTGCAATCATCCAGGACCAGTGCATCAGATAGGCGCGTTCGGGAGGACGAAGAGTGGCGGATATCGTCACCTGTGCGTTAGAAGCTTGAAGTGCAGCAATAAATCTCTCCACCGATGTGCGAAAAGGTGAACGAAGATCTTGGATAGAGGCACTACCCGGATAAAGTCTGACCCAATCTGGGCCGCTGCGTCTCAGCATTGGAAGAACTCCTTTTCTCAGTAAAGGGAAAGGAAAAACAGCAAATCAGAATTATTCTTCTTTTCTAGATAAAATGGGATTATTGGTACATGAGAATAATCTGGATATAGATCATTCGGCGCGATGATGCCGACGGCCATTTTGCGATGGCGCGCCCCGGTTTTTCCTGCTCTGAGCCACGAGGTAATCTGATGGTAGAAGATATTTCCGCTGATTAGTGAAACGTCTCTCGCCCGGTAAAGTGCCCAACCCAGCCTTCTGGATTGGTAAAAATACGGATCGCAACAAAATCAGGAAATTCACCACAGTCAAACCAGTGCGGTGTGTTGGCGGGGACGCGTAAGAGATCGCCTGCTTCACAGGTCAGTTGGAAAACCTGCTCGCCAATCGGCACGAAGAACGCACCGCTACCACGTACAAAAAAGCGCACTTCATCTTCGCTATGGGTATGTTCCTGAAGGAATTTATCCCGTAGTGCCTTTCTCTCTGCGTGGTCTGGCGTCAGGCTGATCACATCGGCGGAGGTGTAGCCTTCTTGCTGTTTAAGCCGCTCAATATCGGCATGATACTGCGTCAAAATGGTTTCGCTGCTGGCATCGAGTGGAGGCGCTTCGGTTTGCCAGTGTTCTAGCTGAATTCCGGCGCTGGCAAGCAGTGCGGCAATGTCATTAAACGCGGTGAGTTGCTGAGTAGGCTGTGTGATGTGCGGACGGTGGTAAATCGAGAGTGTTGTCATGTCTGCTTTTCCCTTAGGTATAGAAGAGTCTTAACCATTCCTTTTATAGGGATAAAAAGCAAGATGCTTTTTTTTATAACTTATTCCGCCGATTGAGCCAGGATCGCGTCAAGCAGGCCGGGGAAGCGCTGTTGCATTTCACTGCGGCGCAGCCGGTTGATGTGCGTGGTGCCGCTGTTGCTGGTATGCAGCAGACCCGAATCGCGCAACACGCGAAAATGGTGCGACACGCTGGATTTCGGGCGACCGCCGTCGAGTTCGCTACACGTTGCTTCTTCTTGTACGGATAGACAACGCACAATGGCTAGGCGCAACGGATCGCTCAAGGCGTACAGGACGCGCTCAAGAGTAAATTCTTCAGGGGACGGGTGCTTAAAAGGTCTCATAGATGAATTATAGCGATAGGGTTGTCTAAAATCCATTGTTCGATTAATATCGAATTATCGAAGTAACCAGACAAGGTAGGAAATGTTATGTCCGCACTGTTTCAACCCTTCAAACTGAAAGACATTACGCTACGTAACCGTATCGCCGTTCCGCCAATGTGTACTTATTCCGCGAACGATGGCCTGATCAACGAATGGCATCAGGTGCATTATGCATCGCTGGCACGTGGTGGTGCGGGGTTGGTTATCGTGGAAGCGACGGCTGTGGCACCTGAAGGCCGCATTTCTCCGCGCTGTACCGGAATTTGGAATGATGAGCAGGCACAAGCGTTTGCCAAGGTCGCCAAATCTATTAAGGATGCGGGCTCTGTGCCGGGTATTCAGATTGCGCACGCCGGACGTAAAGCCAGTGCCAACGTTCCTTGGGAAGGCGATGATCATATCCCTGCGGGTGACTCGCGCGGTTGGCAGACGATTGCCCCTTCTGCTACGCCTTTCGGTGCGAATTTGCCCAAGCAGCCGCAGGAAATGACGCTGGAAGATATCGCCCGCGTTCGTGATGACTTTGTCGCTGCCGCTCGCCGTGCGCTGGAAGCCGGGTTTGAATGGCTGGAACTGCACTTTGCACACGGCTATCTGGCGCAGAGTTTCTTCTCTGTTCACTCTAACAAACGCAACGATCAGTACGGCGGCAGTTTTGACAACCGTAGCCGTTTCCTGCTGGAAACGCTGGCTGCGGTTCGCGACGTTTGGCCACAGCACCTGCCGCTGACTGCCCGTTTCGGCGTGATTGAATTTGACGGACGCGATGAAGAAACGCTGCAAGAATCCATCGAACTGACGCGCCGTTTCAAAGCCGCAGGGTTGGATATGCTGAGTGTCAGCATCGGCTTCTCTACGCCGGAAGCGACTATTCCGTGGGGACCGGCCTTTATGGGGCCGATTGCTCAGCAGGTGCGTGAGCAGGCCGATCTTCCTGTGTCCTCCGCTTGGGGCTTCGGGACACCGGAATTGGCTGAGCAGGCCGTGGCATCGGGTCAGTTGGATTTAGTGATGGTGGGGAAAGCGCATTTGGCGAACCCGCACTGGAGCTATCAGGCCGCACGCGAACTGGGCATCGATCGCGCCTCGTGGACGCTGCCAACGCCGTATGCTCACTGGCTGGAACGTTATTAATCACCGATCAATATCTTTGTGACATTGATGTATGTCTGACTGAGGGTGCCCAATCGTTGGCACCCTCATCACTCTGGTTTTAGTGGGAATTACGCCGCTAACGCAGTTCCTTCGTTGCCATACCTGCCTTCCGAACCATCAATGACGTGTTCCTGATGTATCAGCTCAAATTTGAGCTAATACATTTGTTTTTCAGAACTATTTCTAAGCGTGTAGCGTGCCCGTGTACTCTTTATTGTATCGTTCTTGGAGCAGGGCACGCGTTCGACAACATTGAATTTGGTTCACTACCGCTCTACGTTGCGTCGCTGCCAGAGGCAGCGGAAGCATCAGATTCGACGTTGCTGCTGTCAACGAGGGAGGATTCGCAGCCCTGGATCTGGGTTTGATTCTCGTAGAAGTGCGGATAAACGAATGGGTGCACAATGTCTGCGGCCAACTGATTTGTGTCAGTATCAAGACGACCGCTCATTAAATGAAACCAAGCATGGGCAATGATGGATTCAGGTAAGGCACGAGGATTTAATCCTTCTCTCAACTCTCCGCGAGCAAGAGCGCGCTCGATCGCAGGCCACCACTCTTCTACCTTCTGCTCACGAAAGGTATGGAGAGCGGGTATGAGCGATTTGTCGGTTTGCGCTTCAGCAATAAGTAGAGCAAAAACCCTGCCATCGCCTTGCCAAAAGGTGAATAGCCGTTGAAGCGCTGACACGACGTCACCAATTAAAGACCCCGTGTCAGAGTAACTGTGGTCACCTTTCATACGCATGTAAATAGCAAGCAATAGCGTCCCACGCGTTGGCCACCAGCGATAGAGGGTTGCTTTGCTTGACCGAGCTTTGCGAGCAATGGCATCGGTCGTAAGTCCCTTTATACCTTCCTCCAACAAAATTTGCGCAGCCGTGTCAAGAATAGCGGCAGCGGCTTGGGGGTTCTGTTTAGCACCGATTGAGCGGCGGCTGACTTTCTTATCATCCATTAGTGATCCCACGATAGATTGACTATAAACAGCATTGAAACATATCATAAGTACTGCCAGTACTTATTGTAGGTTATGATATTCAGCAGCCTACCTTTAATTACGCAATGCACATAGCACTATAGGAGATATTGAATATGAACATGAGTGGTAACACTATTCTGATTACTGGAGGCACCAGCGGCATCGGTCGAGGCCTGGCAGAAGCTTTTCACGACCGTGGCAACCGTGTAATTATCTTGGGGAGACGGCAAGACAAGCTCGACGAAATCACCGCGGCCCATTCAAACATGCGTGGCATTGCACTCGACGTTCGTGACGTTGATGCAATTGAGGATCTAGCCCTGCGACTTCGCGAAGAGGAGCCGGGCCTAAATGTTTTGATCAACAATGCCGGTATTTCTCGTGAGCAATCGCTTGTACCCGGTAAAGCCAGTCTCTCTGTGACGCGTGAAATTATAGATACCAACGTTGTTAGCGTGATAAACGCTACTGCTGTTTTCTTGCCGCAGCTCGCCGGGCAGCAGCAAAGTACGATTATCACCACGACGTCTGGGCTGGGATTTGTTCCGCGCTCAAACTTCCCGACTTACTGTGCGAGTAAAGCGTTCCTGCATTCCTGGCTGCAATCGCTGCGCGTCCAGTTGAAGAATTACCCTATAGAGGTGCTTGAGCTCGTTCCTCCCTATGTTCAAACGGAACTGATTAGTGAACATCAGCTCGCCGATCCGCACGCGATGCCCCTTGATGACTTCGTTGAAGAAGTCATGGCGCTTCTAACAGCGGGTGATGCTCCTAATGGAGAAATATTGGTTGAACGCGTTCAAGGAACACGCTTTGCGGAACAAAACGGCGATTTTAATCAACGTTTTGCGATCTTTAATAACCTGAATCACTGATATCGAACTGTGAGCCGTAGCTAACAGTTGCAACGGCTTGCATGCGTTCACCAGTGAGCGGTGACGCACGTTCGAAAGAAGGCATAGTGTCTTGAAGGAGGATAGGAATGGAATTTTATCGCAAATACTGGTGTTTTTTTGGTGGGATCATATTTGTTGGACTCGCTTATTTCCTTGCACTGCAAAAAGATATTCTGAGCCCCATACAAGTTATCCTGACTCTCAGCTACATGGGGTTCCTCGTACACCAGTTCGAAGAATATGGTATTCCCGGAGGCTTCCCATCACTCGGAAATGTCACTTTCGGTGAAAAGAAGGATTTTGACCGTTATCCATTGAATGCGAACCTGGTCATGATCGACAACGTTTTCATAACGTATCCGTTCTACATCATTCCAATCTTTTTCCCTGACTTGATCTGGCTGGGGCTAATCCAGATAGGGCAAGCAATGGTGCAGACCATTAATCACGTATTTACCAACAACATCAAGCTTAAGAGTATTTACAATCCGGGAATGGCGTCTGTTATCTTCATCGCCTGGCCTGTTGGGCTGTATTACATTTGGTATGTACACACTAACCATCTGGCCCACACGAGTGATTATATCATAGGCTTCTTCGGAAGCTTTCTATCCATCTTTGTTCTCTGGCTGATCCCGGTTTTTCTTTTGAAGAATAGAAACACCAATTATGCCTTTTCTGATTCGATGCTCTACGGTTTCAACGGCAACGCGAAACGTAAGGCAGATTCCATACGTAAGGCTGATAGATGACAGCCGAGCAATAGCGAGTAAAAAATCCAGTCATGGGCTACTTGCCCATGACTGATTCGACGGACTTGAAAAGGAATTCAGGCCTTCTGATTTGCCGGATGTCGCTATCTGCGACATCATCATCTTGATATGCCGTGACTTACCGAGGGGAGTCCGAGCAGGTTAGATACTAAATTGACAAGAAAAATGATAAAAATTCTGAAGCCGCAAATGCGACCTCAGAATTAACGGCTAAAAGGCTAGATTTTTTTACGTGAAATCAACCTGTCATAGATACCAGAACGTTTTAATTCTATCTCTGAGAATGGATATTTAGAGTTTATATCCGGTGACCATTGGAAAGTATATTTCCTGAATAGAAGAGCAAATGCAGCGGTATACATAAGACCCCATATCCAATCAAAACCAGAGATAAGTCCATGCGTTTGCCCGTACCATATATAGGCGAGCCCAAAGGGAATATGGCCCAGAATGACGGCCGCAAGACCTGGATTATATAGCGTTTTCATTGCCCGATTTACCCGGATGCCGTGTATACCAAACTGGCTCAGGCCAAATAGAATCGGTGGAATACCAATCCATGCATACTCTGGGAAGAAAATAGGCAGTAGATAGAATGGATATGCAAGAAACACGTTAGTGACCAGTGTATTGTGCTGATTCAGAGGGTATCGGTCCGGGTATTCACTATTGGATAATCCAATATTCATTACTGCCGGGAAGCCCCCCGGCCACCTGTATTCTTCAAATTGATGTAGCATAAGTGCAATAAAATTCAGAGCGGAGAGTCGGTGTAACCACCCAATCTCGTTCCATGATGCAACAAGCCAGACCAGGACGACCAGACTAAACACCAAACCAAGCTGATACCAATGACGACGATAGAAATCCATAAGGACACCATAATTAATGACTTCTGGGTCATTAATTATGGGTATAATGAACCTATTGTCAATTCGAACACCGTAAAAAGGGTAAAAATGGAAAAAATTACTAAACCAGTCAGAGCTCGCCGTAAAGAGGCAAGACCCGGTGAAATCATTGATGTTGCTATTGAAAGCTTTCTGAGCAAGGGCTATGAAGCAACAAAGCTCGATGCTGTTGCACGACAGGCTGGTGTAGCGAAAGGAACGGTTTTTCTTTACTTCGGTACGAAAGAAAAGCTTTTCCGAGCTGTGGTGCAGAAGGTGACAGAATCAAATTTCCAGAAACTGCGTAAAACTATTGATGATTACGAGGGAGCTTTTCCCGATTTTTTAAAGCTTTTGCTTTCAAGTATTGTGTCCTCTGTCAGCACCAGTCCCGCACCAGCAATGGCCGTAATGATTCTCAGAGAAAGTAAGCGATTCCCGGATATTGGGCAGATTTGGTTCGATGAGGTGCTATCGCCAACCCTTGGTTCGGTGCAAAGTGTTATCGAAAAGGCGCAGAACCGGGGGGAAGTCAGGCCAGGAGATTCTCGTGCTCACGCACTCTCAATACTGGGGCCAATGTTCACCGTTGCCATGATTGGGGAGATGGTAGCTGATGTGGAACATAAAATGATTAATCGTGAAACATTAGCTCACGAGCATCTTAAAACGGTACTGAACGGTCTGTATCTGCATCAATAGCCGAATGTTACTAAGCCCAAATAGTAAACTAATTTGGGCTAAATACCCCCAGGTTTTTATTACTTGCCGGCGTTGCTCTTTGACTTCCACCCCTCGCTCAAACCAGACAATCCCTGACGAGATCTTAAATCTGAGGTGCCGCTGAACAAGACTTCTGAGCTATCGATCAACCCCGGCGACTACATCTCCACGAGCAGGCGTTGGGGCTTATCTTTATCCGGCCAGTGCGTAATGGGAAGCACCAGCCTCCCTATAACCTCACTCAATGCGGCGCCACTTTTGAAAAGATATTAATCACCAGCACACCCGCGCAAATCAGCCCCATACCCAGTATGGCTGGCAGATCCAGTTTCTGTCCGCTGACTAACCAGCCCAGCAAACTGATCAGCACAATTCCTGCGCCTGACCAGATGGCATACGCCACGCCAGTAGGGATGTGTGCCAGTGTCTGCGAAAGCAGATAGAACGCGGCGGCGTAGCAGGAGATTGTCCCCACGGAGGGCCATAAGCGGCTAAACCCTTCAGAGTATTTCATCATCGTTGTACCAATCACTTCTGCAACGATGGCCAAGCCAAGAAGAATATAAGTATTCATAGCAGTCTATCCATAAAGATCAGCGTTCATATTCCCATTTTGGAAATACACAACCGTTAGGGCCGGGGGCGGTCTGTTTTCCGTTCTCATCGAAACGTGTTTCACATTTTGTGGTCAGCCTGCCGTCTTTCCAGACCCCGCTGCTTTTGACTTTGCCATCGGGGTAATAACAGGCGCTTTCGCCCTGACGCAACGCGCCCTGATAATCTTTGTACTCTTTACCATCGACCACCAACGGTTTGAAACCCTGAGCGCGGCTAATGCATTGCATCTGACCGTTAGGGTAATAGCTGATTTGGGTGTAGCTGTCATCGGTGCCGATACGCGTTTCATCCTGACGCTGGCCGTTGGCATACCAGGTATTATTGGTTTGCTGGTGGTTAAACAGATAATCGGCTTCGGTGAGCGGCGTGCCGTCAGGGTTGAAGGTTTGCTGTTTGCCGCAGTAGCCGCGACGACCCATCGACAGAGGGCAGTAATTACGCTCGATAATTTTGACACCAGCAGCGGTGAATTCCTGCATTAGCCCAACTTCATCACCGTGGTCATAGGTCGATATGGACTTTGGTTTTCCGTCAGGGAAATTATAGAGATACAAGCCGTCGAGTTCGCCATTGCGGTAGCCGCGATCGGCGCGCAAAGTGGTGCCATCGTCGTAATATTCGATTTCGCGGCCGTTCAGCGTTCCCATCACATAGTCAGCCTGATAAACCATTTTTCCGGCAGCGTTGAACTTCTGATACACACCGTGAGGAAGATTATCTTTATAATGAATGATTTGTGTCAGATTGCCTTTTTTATCACTCCAGCGCAGTTCTCCCTGCTTTACGCCAGCGATCAGTTCGACCTGTTGGATCTCGCCGTTAGCCGTGTTTAGCTTCCACATCCCGTTAGCCACGCCTTTCACAAACGGGCCTTCGCCGTTTTCGGTGATCCACATGCCTTCAGGCTGGTCATCAATATAATCGCCTTTCGTGCGCAGCACACCCGCCAAGCGGCGCTCGCTGGGGCCATGACGCTGACCATTGAGGTAAGTATCGAAGCCACTTAGCTCTGGTGTATTGCCATTCACACCATCGGTTATCTCCCAGCGGCCTTCACGCTTATCGTTTTTCATCAAGCCAGTGGCCGTTTCTTGCTCGTCACTGATGGTCCACTGGCCTTGCTGTTGTCCCGCTATATAGCTCCCTGAACTGCCGAAGCCTTCACCGATGGTGACCCATTTCCCGTCAGGAATACCATGTTGGAAAAAACCTTTAACTAAGCCATATTGCTCCGAGTAATAGACATAAGGCCCATTCTCGCTGCCGCGGAGTTTAGTCGGGTCAGCTTGCCAACTGATGGCGGTTACGCGAAATCCGGCTGTGGCGCTGTCTGACTCACGGCTGAATGTTGCGGTGAGAAATAAACCGTCTTTTTCCGCGAAGGTCTTTTTATAGGCGTAGACGTTGTCTGCGGGCTGTTTCGCCGCATGGGACGGTATGCCATCCTCAAAATACCAGCCGACAAGTTTACCTTGGGTAAAGTCGATGTTATCGAAATCGTGATTATCGAACGTCGGGTACTGCGCGCTGTAGTCATAAGGCGGAAGCTGGCTGAGCGCGCGTTTTACCAGCGTTGAATTGAGATCTTTATTCTCGCGCACCAGCTTATCCAGAACCGGTTGTAAACTCAGCAGCGGAATATAGCTGCCGTCTTCAAGATAACGCCAACTGTGCAGGGCGAACTTACCGTGACTTTTACTCAATACCAGCGTGATTTGACCAGCCTTGTCCACGTCTGCATAAAACACGGATTCTATGGTGGAATCGGGGAAAGTACCGAGCAGGTGGGGAAGGTGATCGACACTGTGATCCTCTTCGCTACAGAAACAGTAATAGCCATTGACCCCCTGGTTTTCCTGAATGAAAACCAGAAGGGCACTGCTGTTGCGTGCGCCCGAAATGATCGGATGCGCCAACGTTTTACCTGCGTAAAAAGGGGGAGGAGTGTCGTCTGGTGCTGCGATAGCCGTGCTGGTCCCTATAGCCATATTCAATAGTAGGATGCCAAACAGTAACTTTACGACGTTCATTCCCTGACCTGCTCCTTTGAAAAAGAGCGCTTAGGTTACATGAAATGTTTCTAACGGTTAATATTTCGTTGAATCTATTCTGTGTGGGTTGTTTATCAACGATGATTCAGGGCGTATTTCGGGTTTACCTGCATCGCCCTTGTTATCACGATGGTGAGTTTTGATCACTGCGCGTGTAGATATGCCTCATACCAGCGGCTGAGTTGTTCAGTTACCGGGCGATGTTCGGCGCTAAAGGGGCGGCCATCCAATGCTTTTACTGGTGTAATTCCCGCCAGCGTGCCAGTGACAAAGGCTTCATCGGCGGTGAGCGCTTCTGCCAGCGTAAAATCCTGAGTTTTGACAGTGAGTCCGTTGGCGTGAGCGAGATCGATAAGGGTCTGGCGGGTAATGCCGTTAAAACAGTAACGCCCCGATGACGTCCACAGCTCACCGCGGCGAACGATAAAAAAGTTGGTGGAGTTGCAACTGGCGACAAAACCGTGCGGGTCCAGCATCAGTGCCTCATCGGCTCCCGCTTGCAATGCCTGTAGCAGCGCCTGAATGAGATTAAGTCGGCTGTGCGAATTGAGTCGCAGATCGAAGACGTCCGGTGTGCTGGTGCGGTAAGTGGACGTAAACAACGTCAGCCCGCGCTTTTTCGCCGCCGTATCGACGACCTTGTATTCCGCCACGCACACGATGGTTGCACCGCCGATAATGAAGCGAGGATCCTGATTCGGAGTATGCTTTTTCCCACGGGTAATCATCAGACGAATATGTGCGCCATCGGTCATCCCGTTAACGGCGAGCGTGTTATAGAGGATAGCGGTCAGCGCTTCTCTGCTATGGCCGATATCTAGTTGGATCGCGGCGGCACCCTCGAACAGGCGATCCAGATGGGCATCCAGCGCAATCAGGTGGCCGTTAACCAGACGCAATCCTTCCCATACGCCGTCACCGCACACATAGCCGGAATCAAAGATCGACACCACCGCGTTGTCGCGATGAACAAATTCTCCATTCACATACACTTGTACGTCGTTGTTGCGCGGATCTTGCAAATAGGCCTGACTGCTTTGGCTGGATAACGTCGGTTGCATTGTGCTGTTCCTGGATGTGAATGATAATTAAAAGGCTCGCTCGGCAAAGCGGGCAAGAAAAGCCTGTGTACGCGGCTGCTGCGGATTTTTGAGCACCTGCTCGGCGCTGCCCATTTCATGGATCACGCCATTTTCGATAAACACGACGCGATCGGCGAAGTGATAGGCAAACCCCAGTTCATGGGTGACCAACAGAAGGGTGCGACCTTCGTCCGCTAACGCGCGGATGGTGTGCAGCACTTCGCCCACCAGTTCGGGATCCAGTGATGACGTCGGTTCATCGAACAGCATGATCTCTGGCGACATCGCCAGCGCACGAGCTATCGCCACCCGCTGTTGTTGCCCGCCGGACAGGTTGCTGGGGCGAGCGTCTTGCTTATTGCTTAGTCCGACCTTTTCCAACTGGGCTTTGGCGATGATATCTGCTTCATGTCTCGGCATTTTTTTCACTGACACGAGTGCTTCTCGCACGTTTTCCAGCACGGTGAGATGGGGAAACAGATTGAACTGCTGAAACACCATTCCTACACGTTCTCGCACGGCGCAAAGCTGTTTCTCTGGGTAGTCACGCTGACCTTGTGCATTGGTTTTTCCCAGCGCTACGCCATCCAGTTCAATGGTGCCTGCACTGGGGATCTCCATGAAATTCAGGCAACGCAGCAGGGTGCTTTTTCCCGAACCGCTGCCGCCGATAATGGCAATTTTTTCGCCGCGTCGAACATCCAGATCGATACCTTTCAATACCTCAACGGCACCGAAGCGCTTCTGGAGTCCGCGAATGCGCAGGACGATATCTTCACTTAAAACACATTCTTCACTTAAAACACTGTCTTCACGCATAGCAATCCTGTATCGCTGTCAGGCTAGGGGGTTGAACGGAAACGACGTTCAAGTCGTGCGGCGAGGTAGCTCCCCGGCCAGATCAAAACGAAATAGAGCAGTGCCACCACCGTCAGGATTTCCAACGGACGATAATAGGTGCTGCTTAGCAACCGCCCTTGGTACATCAGTTCGTTGACGGCCAGTATGGAAGCCAGTGAGGTGACCTTAGCCAGCTCGATCATTCGGTTAGTTAAGGCGGGCAGCATGTTGCGTAATACCTGTGGCAGAACCACGCGCCGCAGAATCACCGTGTGTCGCATGCCCAACGCTTTTGCGCCTTCCCACTGTCCGTGGTCGATGGATTGCAGTCCGGCGCGGAAAATTTCGGTGCAGTACGCGGCGCTATACAGCGTCAGAGCCAGCGCTGCGGCGGCAAAGGTACTAAACTGCACACCGACCAAAACCGGGAAGGCGTAATAAAACCAGATTAGTTGAATCAGGACGGGCGTATTACGGAATATTTCGACGAACATTCTGGCGGATAATGACAGCCAGCGTTTTCCAAATACGCGAAAAATACCCAAAGCCAACCCCAGCACGGTTCCCAGCACGCCGGCTATCAGCCACAGTTCGAGCGTGACGCTAAGGCCTTTCAGTAATACGGGAATGTTGTCCCAGACCAGTGAGAAATCCCATTGATAGTGCATGATGTTCCTTACGCGAGCCGACGGTCTGCCAGCGACAGCCGTTTCTCAATATGTTGACTAAACAGGCTAATCAGCAGCAGCAGGGTGAAATACATCACGGCCACCAGACTGTAGACCTCAAGCGGTCGGTAGGTTTGGCTGTTGAGCTGCATCGCCTGATAAAGCAGTTCGCTATAGGCCAGTGAGGAAGCCAGCGAGGTGGATTTGATGAGTTCAAACGAACGTTCGATAAAAGGTGGGATCATCCTGCGCAACGCCTGCGGGAGAATGACCCGGCGCAATGCCGTCGATTGTGGCATGCCGAGCGATTTTGCCCCTTCCCACTGTCCTGGGTGAATCGAGGAAATCGCTCCCCGATAGACCTCAGCATAGAAGGCGCCGGACTGTGCCGACAGCGCGATGACGGCGGCGGTGAAAGGCGAAAATGTTAAGGGCGTAATAACGGGCAGGGCGTAGTAAATCCAGAAAAAATGCACAATCGCGGGCGTATTACGATAGAAGCCAATCAACATCACGGCGGGCAGGCGCAATAACAACCGAGGCGACATTTTCATCGCGGCGAGCACCATGCCTGCCAACATTCCGATCAAGATGCTGGTAGCACCGATCTTTATCGTTCCCCATAGCCCCTCCAACAGCAGTTGGTGGTAAGGCCAGATGGCGGAAAAATCCCACTGATATGACATAGATACAGAACCCCTGGAAATGGCGTATACCCGTCATACTTCAAGTTGCATGTGCGTTGGCTACGCTTACTCACCCGAATCACTTACCTGAGTAAGCTCATCGGGACTCCCTCGCTTGCCGCCTGCCTGAAACTCGAATTATTTAGGGTATATTAGGAAATAGGTTTCTTATTTTGTTAGAACTGATGCATCTTAGCAGGTCGAAAAAATGATAAATAAATAATAAAACGTGGTGTTAATATTCCTTTTATTTATAAAAGAATGGCGGTACGCCGATGCCTCACTCTGCTGCATTACCTCTGACGTTGCGTCTGGCGACCTTTGCCCATCGATTGACGATTCAGGACATTCCTGCTGCATTGAGAAGAAAAATTGCGCTGCATTTTATCGACAGCCTGGGCTGCGGCATTGCCGGTGCAAAGAGTCAGGTGGTGCAGGATTGTGCGCGTGTCACCCGCCTGCATTATGCTGCGGGTAACAGTCCAATATTGGATGGTGGAGCGCCGTTGGCGGCTATTGGCGCGGCGTTTTTGAATGCGGCGGCGATCAATGCGCTGGATTACGATGACGGCTATGAAGTTGCTGGACGCGGCATGGGGCACCCCGGTGCCTCGCTGGTTGCCGCTGTGCTGGCGGCGCTAGGGTCTCGTCCGATCGATGGCGAAACGCTGATCTGTGCGCTGGCTGCTGCGTATGAAATCAATGGTCGGATCATTCAATCTCAGCAACCGAGTCCGACGCGTTTTCAGCAGGTTTATGGCGTGTGCCAGCATGAGTCGGTAGGTGCAGCGGTGGCCTACGGATTGCTGACGGGGTGTGATGCCGAAGGATTAGAGAACGCGATTGGGTTGGCGGCGTCGTTGACGCCGTTGCCCAGCTTGCACAAATACAACTGGCGGCAGCGACCGCTGGTTTCCTTTAAGGATTACAACGCGCCAGCCGCAGAAGCGGGCGTCCGTGGCGTTGAGTTGCACCACGGCGGGATTATTGGTCCAAGAGATGTGCTGTCAGGCGAACAGGGATTCTGGCGCATGATGGGGTCAGATCGTTTTGATGAGACGATCTTGCTGGCCGGGTTGGGAGAGCAGTGGGCGATCCAGCACGCCAGTTTCAAAGCGTATCCGGCCTGCCGCTGGATACATACTGCACTGGAATCCTTCGAACGCGTACAGCACGAACGGGCACTCGCGCCGCAGCACATCGATGTTATTCGGGTCAAAGGCAGCCAGAGGTTGGCCGCTGACTTTATGGATACACGGCCGCAAAATGAAACGGATGCGCAGTTCAGTCTGCCGTTTGCGCTGGCCTGTCTTGCCTACCGTATTCCGCGCCATCGCTGGAGCGCGGACGATACGTTAACCAATCCGGCGCTTCTGGTGCTAGCCGAGAAGGTTCATGTTGAGGTGTCCCCCGAACTTGACCAGCTTATGGCGCAGGCGCGCCGTCCGGTGTTGCAGGTTGAGGTCATCATACGGGGGAAAACTGTGGTGGGTGAGCGCATTGCTTTTCCGCTGGGGTGTATGGAGCACCCGTTAGAGGAAAGCGGCATCATGGAGAAATTTGCGGAGAATCTATCGTCACGCTTTGCCCCTGCTGATAGTGTGCAGGCAATGGCGGCGCTCTCTGAGCTTGAGCAATGTAAGGATGTGGCCGCACTGGTTACGCCGCTGATGCAGAAGATGTCCTGAATCCGTTCAGGACTGTTCTGCTATCCGATTCTGATCTATTTCCAGTCTTCTTTAACGACCGATGGCACTTTGCTGACGTCCACGCCGCGCAGTTTGAGCGCCTGTTCATAGTAGTGCTGCGTCTTGCCGGACTTATACAGCTTGGCAAACTCGTCATTCAGGAAGTTGTGGAAGGTCTGGTCGGCTTCTTTACGGATTGCTCCGCTGGTGCTGACCTCAATAATCGGCTTCGGCAGAATCAAATTACCTTTGCCGACTTTAGCCTGTTGCAGCGCCAGAGCCGGATGGAAATACGACAGTGCATCGACACGGCCAGCATAGAATGCGGCTACGCCCTCATCCATATTCGGGAAGCGCACCAACTGTGCTTTTGGCAGGCGTTTGGTCAGAATCAGGTCTGGACTGGAACCCAGCGTGACGCCGATCTTAACATCCTCCCGATTGAGGTCGTCCCAGTTGGTGACGGCAATACCGTCACGAATCAACACCCCTTGTGCATACCAAAAGAAAGGCTGTTCAGGAAAATCGACCGCTTTCTTCCGCTCTTCCGTCGGGTCGAGTACCAGCATGGTATCGATCTGACCCGTTTGTAAGGCGGCAATCGCGTTACCCCAGGTGGTTTCTACCGTCACCAGCTTCACGCCAAGATCGTTGGCTAACTCCTTGCCAATGTTATAGCCGATGCCGTCCCATTCTCCGGTCGACGGATTTTTAAAATACCACGGCTCGCCCTGTGCCACGCCGATGCGTAATTCACCGGTCTGTTTGATGTGTTGCCACGTTGATGGCTGTGTTTCCGCAGCCTGACTGAAAAAGGAGGCGCTAACCAGCGTCATCGCCATGAATACCTGGTGAAGAGAACGTTTCATAATAGTTACCCTGATGATTGAGCTTTAATCGAGGCGATATGTTTCGCTCATGCAGAGTAGCGAAATGCTTATGGCGAAATTAGTCTTTTTTGCCTTATCTCATTCCAGATAAATATAAGTATTAGCCGGGAGAAAAAGCGCGTTGGGCAGCGGTCTGCTTCGCGGTCGGGCGTGGTGTCTGGGGTGGCTGTGTTTGTCTCATCATTGAGCGGATCAGCAATGCCATTATTTCCCAGTTTTTTACCTGCGAAAGGGCATAGCAATAATTTCGCTATGCTTTCTCATTATGGGTAATTGACGAACGATGCTGATTTAACAGGTCGTGGCACTATTATTGACGCGTCACGACCTGTTGATGTGCTTTATTGATCGACAACGGAACCGTCGACGTGCAGTCGGGTTTTCAGGCCGCGACGGCGGTAGGGGAAGCGGTTCTCCAGATCGTCTGCCAACTCAATACCGATGCCGGACTGCGTTGGGATCTCCATAAATCCATCTACGCATTTGAACGTGTTCTTCACGACGTCTTTTTTCCGCACGCCGTTCTCTACGCCCGTCGCCCCAAATTTTTCCGACAGTGCGGGTTGATCATCCCCCGGATACTCCAGCAGCGCAAAATTCGGGATGCTGACGGCGATCTGTAAACAGGCTGCGGTAGAGACGGGGCTAAGCGGGTTATGCGGCACGACCATCAAATCATTGGCCTCTGCCAAGGCTGCTACTTTTTTCGCGCCGGTAATCCCGCCGCACATGCAGACGTCAGGACGCACATAGGCGACGGCATTACGACGAATTAGCATCGCGAATTCCTGCGGATTATTCAGGCGTTCACCGGTGGCGATAGGAATATTGATTTTGTCGGCCACTTCCGCCATTGAATCGAAGTTATCCGCGCCGATGGGGTCTTCAATAAAATAGGGATAAAACGGCTCAATGCCGCGCGCGAATACCACGGCATCGGCAGGTTTTAGACGGCGGTGGATTTCGATACACAGGTCGACATCGTTACCGACCGCTTCCCGATAGAGGCCGATGCGCTCAATGGCTTCGCCGATCTCTTTGGCGTGGGTGGTGAAATAGGGCGTATCGCGAGATTCATCCAGAAAAGGCGTCAGATGGCCAATCGCGGTAAAACCGTCAGCTTTGGCTTTTTTCAGATTGGCGATGGTTTCTTCGGTGGTGCGTCCTCCCGCATGCGCATAAACGCGCGCCTTGTCACGGCAGCGCCCGCCCAGCAGGTTATAAACCGGCGTATCGTAATACTTGCCCGCGATATCCCACAGGGCGATATCGATAGCGCTGATGGCACCCATGATGGCGGCACCACGAAAATGCCAGCAGCGGTACATATACTGCCAGTGGTGCTCAATACGCAGCGGGTCTTGCCCGATCAGGTAAGTGCGTAATGCCTCCACCGCGCCTTTTGACGCATCGAGAAAGCCCCAGGCACCGGATTCGCCGATGCCCGTCAGCCCCTCGTCGGTGGTGACCTCAACAAACATATAGCGGTTCGCTAAAATTACGCGCACATCGGTAATTTTCATCAACACTTTCCTTAAGTTAGCCTGCTTAGCATTAAATCTACTCACAGAGGTGTACGAGTTGTCAACGCTGGTGTCAGCCGCGGACGCACTCGGTGCCGAATGGCACGCCTGGCTGAGCGAGATCGGTACGGATAACGCGTGCAATACCGTTTATCAGATATCCTTATCCTGAATCTCTATAAAAGAAATGGCGGGTTGCCGTTATAGTGATGGTGAAATAAGTAATTAGAAGTCCCCTTATTATTTCTGGCGTCGTTTGATAATCGTTCGGCGTCGCGGGTATTCATCGTAAACAACACTGCATTGATTGTTATTTCCTGCCGCTATCGGCGGGCGGGCGTTTTTATCCCTAAAACATGTGGAATAAAGGCAGAGTTATTGCGTGATATATCCATAACACATATATCTATAACGAATAGAAAGGTGAGCAAAATGGGAACCCTCGCATTACAGCAGCGTATCAGTAGTAGTATTGAACAGCATCGCGAAGAATATATTGCGATTTCCCAGGATATTCATGCGCATCCTGAAACGGGCAATAATGAATATTACGCCAGCGGGCTATTAACGGATTTATTAAAGAAGCATCACTTTACGGTAACGCTGAATGTTGCCGGACATGAAACGGCTTTTTATGCCGAAAAGGACAGCGGCAAACCGGGGCCGACCATTGCCTACCTCGCTGAATACGACGCGTTGATTGATATCGGCCACGCCTGCGGTCACAACATTATCGGAGTAACCAGTCTGGCGGCGGCGATTGCGCTGGCAGAGGTTATTGATCAGACCGGCGGCAAGGTGGTGGTGCTGGGAACGCCAGCCGAAGAAGGTGGCCTGCGTGGTAAAGGCGGAATTAATGGCAACGTGAAGGCGCGTTTTGTCGAACACGGCTTCCTTGATAAGGTCGATGTCGCACTGATGGTGCATCCGTCAGGAAAAACGCGGCTCACCGGGCCGTCACTGGCGAATAATCACCTCTATTTTCATTTTTACGGTAAACCCTCCCACGCCGGAAGTTCACCACATAAAGGCGTAAATGCGCTGGATGCGCTCGTGCTGCTTTACAACGGGATCAGCGTGCTGCGCCAGCAACTGCCGGACGGTGTTCGGGTTCACGGCATTATCACCAACGGCGGACAGGCACCGAATGTGATTCCGGAATACGCTTCCGCCCACTATTACATCCGTGCCAAAACGCGTGAAGAGGTGCTGGCGTTGGAACCGCGTATTCGCGCGATTGCGGATGGCGTCGCGTTGGCGACGGGGACGACAGTAAAGATCGAACATCAGGTAGGCCCGCGCGATTTCCTGATCAACCACGCGCTGAATGCGATCCTGCTTGAGGAGTTCACCGCCGCAGGAGAAGTTGTCGATCAAAACGCGAAAGAGGGCATCGGTTCGACGGACGCCGGAGATATCAGCCACGCGGTGCCGACGGCACACCCCACCATTAAAATCGGTCCTGACGATCTGATCGGCCACACCGTGCCATTCCGTGAAGCGGCAAATTCTCCACTCGGTTACGCCGCGCTGCTGACGGGCGCGCAGGTACTGGCTCGAACCGGCCTGCGACTGTTGACGGATGCTCGCGCGTTACAGGATGCCAAAGATGAGTTTGCGGGTCGTCGCTCGGTTACTGCCGCCGCCTGATGTTGCGTTTGAACTGGCTGAATATCATAAAAATAGTGGAGTTTCCCATCAATGAAATGGTTTAACTTTCCTGCCGCGGCACTCTTGCTGGCGGCCAGTTTACCCTGGGGGATCGCGCTGGCGGAGACCGTCAATCGCGATGCAACGCTGAATATCGCGTATGGCAAACGACCGGGTACGCTCGATCCTTACCTGACAACCAATAGTGCGACCACGGACGTGGTGCGCCACATATTTGAACAGCTTTTTACGATTAACGATCGGTTTGAACCGGTGCCGGAACTGGTTGAACGCTATTCGCTGAGTGATGACCGTAAGGTCTACACGTTTGTACTGCGCGACGGCATCCGCTTTCATGATGGTCAGCCGCTAACGGCAGACGATGTGGTGGCATCGATGAACCGCTGGCTGGCCGTTTCCACGCAAGGGAAGGCCAACCTGCCGGGGGCGCAGTTTAGCCGGATTGACGAGCGTACCGTTCAACTGACGGTACAGACGCCGTCTCTGATTACGCTGAATGTACTGGCCGACTTGAAAAATCTGCCTTCCATTATGCCCAAGCGCCTCATTGATGAAGCCAATACCAGCAAGAAACCGGTGAGTGAACTGATTGGTACCGGCCCTTACAAGCTGGCGGAGTTCAAACAGGGAGATTATCTGCACCTGGCGCGTTATGACGGCTACGTCTCACGTAGCGAACCGGCGAACGGTCTGTCGGGTCAGAAGAAGGCAGAGGTGAAAGACATCTGGTTTCGCTATATCACGGATGAGTCCACCCGGCTGGCGGGGGCATTGACCGGTGAATATGACGTCGTTTTTGATTTGCCGAAAGACAACATTGACGCGCTCAATAGTGCCCGTGATGTGAAGCTGTACCGCCCCGAAGCGGGGGGATCGCTCATCACCTACCTGTTCAACAAGAATCGTGGGCCGTTTGCCGATGTGAAACTGCGTCAGGCGTTCAATCTGGCGCTCGACGTCCATCAGGTGCTGTTGGCGGGTTACAGCGATCCACGCTTTTTCAGGGAAGATTCGTCGTTAGGTTTTCCTGAGCAGGTAGATTGGCACAGTGAAGCCGGTAAGCCTTACTGGAATCAGCATAAGCTGGACGAGGCCAGAAAGCTGGTGAAAGAATCTGGCTATAACGGCGAAGAAGTGGTGATCATCGCCACCAAGGAGTACGCCGAATTGTACAATCTGGCGATTGTCGCACAGCAGGTTCTCAAACAGATTGGCGTGAAATCTCGTCTTGATGTCTATGATTGGGCCACGGTGTTACAGCGGCGTCAGGATCCTAAAAACTTCGATCTGTGCGCGTTGGAGTTTTCCATGCGTCAGGTGCTGCATCAGTATCCTTTCCTTGATTCCCGTGCCAAATTCCCCGGCTTGAGCAATAGCCCGGAAATCGATGCGTTGCTGGATGATATCAAGCAGGCGCCGTCGCTACAGGCGGCAAGAGGATTGGTGGACAAACTCCACGTTCAAACCTGGACCTATCTGCCGGTGATTGTGCTGGGGCGCACCACACCCGATGCGGTCGCGATCAAGCACCATGTTCACGGCTACCGGGATTTAATCGGTCCCGTCCTGTGGAACGTCAGCATCACAAAACCGTAAGCGGAGAAGTGAATGGGATGGTTTATTTTCCATCGACTGCTGGCACTGATACCGGTACTGCTGGTGGTCTCCATTGTGGTGTTTTGTCTGGTTCATCTGGCTCCGGGCGATCCGGTGCTGGTGATACTGGGTAATGATGCCAGTCCGGGGGATGTCGCCGCGCTGCGTCAGCAAATGGGGCTGAATAAGCCCCTGCTGGCACAGTTTGTCGTGTGGTTTGGTGCGGTGTTGCGTGGCGATCTCGGCCATTCGCTATTCATGAACGCCAGCGTGATGTCGCTTTTTTTGCAGCATCTGCAACCCACGCTGGCACTGGCGCTCTATGCGCAAGGGTTGGCGCTGCTGCTGGGTTTGGCTGCCGGCGTGCTTAGCGCGTCGCAACAGGGACGGCTGTTGGATCGCCTGATTATGGGGCTGGCGGCGGTGGGGATGTCGATTCCCGGTTTTTTACTCGGGCTGTTTCTGATTTTCTTTTTTGCCGTGCAGTTGCGCTGGTTTCCGGTTGTGGGGTACAGCTCGACGCGCGGCGATGTGCTGGTAAATCTGTGGTATATGACGCTCCCGGCGCTGGCGTTAGGGTTGCGCATTGCCGCCCTGATTGCCCGCATGACGCGTGCAGTGATGCTCGACGTGTTGAGCGAAAACTACATTAAAACGGCGCGTGCCAAAGGTGTGTCGGAATACCGGGTTTTACTGCGCCACGGCTTGAAAAATGCGCTCCTGCCTATTTTAACCATCTGCGGTGAATCCTTCGGTTCACTTGTGACGGGAACGATTGTGATTGAAAGCGTGTTCGGCATTCCCGGCGTGGGCTCGCTGGTGGTGGATTCCATCGAGCGGCGAGATTTCTCTGTGATTCAGGGCGCGGTACTGCTGATTACCATCAGCTATGTTCTGATTAACCTGGCGGTGGATATTCTGGGGCATGCCGTTGACCCGCGTATCTCGCTATCAGGGGAGAAAGAGTGACATGAAATCGCTGTTCTCCAATTCACTCCTGACCACGGGTGTCGCTATCCTGCTGCTTATTCTGGTTGTCGCGATAGGGGGCGCGTTTCTTAGCCCTTACGATCCCTACGCGCTGAATCCTCTGGCTCGTCTGTCCTCACCTTCGCTTCAGCACTGGTTTGGCACCGATAATTTTGGCCGCGATGTGTTCGTGCGAGTGGCGATTGCGGTACAAATCTCGCTGTCCGTTGGAGGAGCCGTGGCGCTGATTTCAGGGGCGATTGGTACGCTGATTGGGCTGTTGTGCACCTGGTATCGTCTGCTCGATGCGATCATTATGCGGGTTTGTGACGGGCTGTTTGCTTTTCCTTCTCTGCTGCTGGCGATTTCCATCGTCGGTATTCTTGGCCCCAACCCCGCCAATGTCGTACTGGCGCTATCGCTGGTGTATGTGCCGTCGGTAGCACGGGTGATGCGGGCGGCGGCGCTGGTGATCAAGGAAAAAAATTACATCGAGGCGCTGCGTGCTCAGGGGGCAACGAGTCGCCGGATTATCTGGTTGCACATTCTGCCCAACGTGGTATCGCCACTGATCGTTCAAGTGTCGTGGATCTTCTCGGTTGCGATCCTCACGGAGGCGGCGCTGAGCTTTTTAGGTTCGGGGATCCCTGCACCAACGCCCAGCCTGGGTAATTTATTGTTAGAGGGGAAAAAAGTGATTTTTACCTCCTGGTGGATGACCTTTTTTCCCGGTATTGCCATTGTGCTTTTGATTCTGTCGCTGAATATGATTGGAGACGGCCTGCGCGATATCTCTGACCCCACGCTTAAACCGCTTTCACGTCGGGTTTCCCGTCTGCTGAAAGCAGCAATGACCCCAAAGTGAATATGATGAGTGAAACGCCGCTACTGTCTGTCAAAGACCTGAGAGTCACGTTTGCCATGCCGTCTGGCCTCTTGCACCCCGTTCGAGGGATCTCTTTTGAGGTGAAACCGCGTGAGACGCTGGGCATCATCGGTGAATCTGGCTGTGGTAAAAGCGTCACCGCCGATGCGTTGATGGGGCTATTGCCTCCACGCGCTAGCCGGGTCGACGGCGAGGCCAGTCTGAACGGCCAGCCGCTGCTGTCGCTGTCAGATGAGGCGCGACGACGCCTGCGTGGTAATGCGTTGGCAATGATTTTTCAGGACCCGCTCTCCAGTCTTAATCCGGTTTATACCGTCGGTGAACAGATAGAGGAAAGCCTGCGCCAGCACACCACGCTATCGCGTCAGGCGCGGAAAGCGCGGATACATGAACTGCTTACACAGGTGGGGATACCCGATCCGGCGGCCTGTGCCGTGAGCTATCCGCATCGGCTATCCGGCGGGATGCGTCAGCGCGTGATGATTGCTATCGCCATTGCCTGCGGGCCGGGCTTGCTGATTGCCGATGAGCCGACAACGGCGCTCGACGTCACCATTCAGGCGCAGATTCTCTCGCTGTTGGATAAGTTAAAAGCCGAAACCGACATGGGCATCGTGCTGATTACTCACGATCTGTCGGTGGTGGCGCAGATGTGTCAGCGCGTGATCGTGATGTATCTGGGGGAAGTGGTGGAGCAGGCGGATGTGTTCACGCTGTTTGATCATGCTCGTCATCCTTATACCCAGGCGCTGCTGCGTGCGGTGCCTAATCTTGATGCGCCGCGTAAAAGCGAACTACCGGAGATAACTGGCAGTGTCCCTCCGCTGTCCCATCCGCCAACCGGCTGTGGTTTTGCCCCGCGCTGCCCGCTGGCGGATGAACGTTGTCACCGTTCTCCGCCTGCACTCTCCGTGGTTGACGGAGCGGACCATCGTGTACGCTGTTGGAAAGTGGACAGCCTCGGGAGCGGCGTATGATCGCGCCGTTATTACAGGTGAAAAACCTGCGTAAAACCTTTCGGGTCGGACACGGATGGCGCAAAAAAACGCTGGTGGCGCTGGATGATGTCAGTTTCCATATTTTCCCCGGTGAAACTTACGCACTGGTTGGGGAGTCGGGCAGTGGCAAAAGTACCACGGGGCGCAGTATTTTAGGGCTGACACCCGCGAATACCGGTGAATTGCACTTTGCCGGTCACGATCTCCGACAACAGAGTGCAGAGCAGCTACGACAGTTGCGGCGCGACATGCAGATGATCTTTCAAGACCCGCTCTCCTCGCTCGACCCCAAGCGTAGCGTCGGGTATAGCATTGAAGAACCGCTGATTATCCACGGAATACACGACAGCCAATGGCGCAAGGCGCAGGTAGTCAAGATGTTGACGCGAGTCGGGTTTACCGCTGCGGATGCGGGACGGTTTCCGCATGAGTTTTCCGGCGGGCAGCGCCAGCGTATCGGGATTGCTCGCGCACTGGTGCTGGAACCTAAATTGATTGTGTGTGATGAACCGGTTTCGGCGCTGGATGTCTCTATCCAGTCGCAAATTCTGAATTTGCTTTTGGCGTTACAGCGGGAGCAGGGGTTGGCGTATTTGTTTATCGCTCACGATCTGAGCGTGGTACACCATATTGCCGATCGTATTGGTGTGATGTATCGCGGGCGTATTGTCGAAGAAGCGCCCGCTGCGACGCTGTTTTCACAGGCGCGTCATCCGTATACGCGCTTTCTGTTGGCATCGATTCCGCCTGCGCATCCGCGGTTAAAGCGGGCTGTTCAGATTGACGCGCTGCAAAGACAAGATGGCGGGTGTCAGTTTGACGAACCGACACCTGGCACACTGGCGCGATGCCGCATACACCCAACGCAAGAATATTGGATCGATGCGGAGCATCGCGTCGCCTGTACCCAATCAGAGATGCCCTGACAGGCGCTGGTGAATTTTGCTGCTGTGGTTATCCAGCCCGATGATAGCGACGTTCGCCTCGTAACGGTGATAGCGGGTTTCGATAGCGTCGAGCGCCGCCACGCTGGAGGCATCCCAGATTTGGGCGTGCGTCAGATCGATGGTGACGTTTTGCGGATCCTGTGCATACAGGAAGTGCTCGAAGAGATCGTTGCTGCTGCCAAAGAACAGCGGCCCGCGTACCGTGTAGCGTACCGACTGCCCGTCTTCACTCACATGACGTTCCGCATGAATAACGTGTGCCACGCGGCGTGCAAACAGCAGGATGGCAAAGATCACGCCACCCGCCACGCCGATCGCCAGATTTCCCGTCGAGACGGTAGCGATAACTGTTACGATGACCACCAGCGTTTCCGACAGCGGCATCCGTTTCAGCGTCGTAGGGTGCAGGCTATGCCAGTTCATCGTTTTCAACGCGACAATCATCATAATCCCTGCCAGCACCACCATCGGAATCTTAGCCATGATCTCGCTCAGGCCGGTCACCAGCAGCAACAGTACCAGTGCGGCGGCGAGGGTAGAGATACGTGTGCGTGCTTTCCCTAACTCCACATTGACCACGGTTTGTCCGATCATCGCACACCCGGCAATGCCGCCGTAGAATCCGGCGAAAATATTCGAAACGCCCAGTCCCCAGCATTCGCGGCGCTTGCTGGACGGGGTATCCGTGATGTCGTCGACCAGTTTGGCGGTTAACAGCGATTCCATCAGCCCGACAAAGGCAATACTCAGTGCGGTCGGCCAGATGATGTGCAGCGTTTCAAGATTGAATGGCACTAGCCATCGGGTGAAATTTGGCAATCCGGGCTGCATGGGGCCAGCATCGCCGACGTTAGGCACCGTGATGCCGGTAAACATCGCAATCGCGGTCACCGTCACAATCGCGACCAGCGGTGCGGGAATACTTTTCACCACATAAGGCAGCAGCAACACGATTGCCACCGTCAGCGCAAACAACAGCCAGACCAGCGAGGACTGCCCGTAAATATGCGGCACCTGTGCGGCGAAAATCAGGATACCCAGTGCATTCACGAAACCGATCATCACCGAACGGGGGATGTAGCGCATCATTCTCGCTAACCCAGCCAGCCCAAACAGAATCTGGATGATCCCCGCCATAATCACCGCGGGCAGAATATAGGCCACGCCGTGTGCGTGCACCATCGGGCCGATAACCAGCGCCACGGCACCCGCCGCCGCCGTAACCATCGCCGGTCTGCCGCCGAGAAAGGACATGGTGAAGCACAAGACAATAGAGGCGAACAGGCTGACTTTTGGGTCTACGCCCGCGATGATAGAAAACGAAATCACCTCGGGAATAAGCGCCAGCGCGGTGATAGTGCCCGCCAAAATTTCGCGCATCAGCAGCGAGGGCGATCGTAAGGCTGCAAGCGTTGACGTGGTTGATTGAACCGGCGTCGGTGTTGCATTGGGGGATGAAATCATATGTGCAGGCTTAATTTTTGTAGTCAATGACGAAAGGCGGGAGAGGATAAATTATCGGCAGTATAAAAGATACTGTCCTGTGTTGGCAGTCAGTTGGGGTACGAAGGGGAGGATAGCGCTTTCGCTCTATCCGCCCACACATTGTGTTTTCTTCCGCGATCGGCTACCCGCTAAGCGTTGCTGAATGAATTGCTGTTGCCTCGCACTGGGGAACGGTAGCTGTACGATGATATGTTCTGTGATGCCATACCGATGCACTACATTATTACCAGCTTAATCATCTGCGGTAGGATTTAGGTTAAGCGAGCGATTCATTGCCACGATATCTTCATGAGTAGGGTTTGCCCCCAGTTTGCCAAACAACTCTGGTAGGCGATCGCGCTTCGCCGCGGCTTCGCCCTTCACGGCTGCTGCCAGGCCTTTCTTCATCGTTTCCACATCGTAATCACAGCAGTAGGCTGGTGTTGACGGTTGCTGCCGCCATGATTCTTCCAGGGAGCCTGCATCGACAGCATCAAAGCCTGTGTCATTCACCAAATTCATGACAATCTGTTTTAACGCGGCGTTATCGCCCGCTACGGCAATAGCCAAACGTGATGTCGAACCTTTTGGCGTCCCAAGCTCTGCAAGCGACCAGGCGAGAATGTTGTTGAAGGCTTTGATCACGGGATGTGAGAGTTGTTGTGACACCCATACGCTTTCAGTCATACCGCCATCAATTTCAGGAATATGCGGATCGCGTAAGCCTGGGTAATAGTTGCTGGTATCGATTAGCGGTACCGTCTCGGGAAGGTCATCAAAAAACCCTTTTGGCAGCGATGCCAGTGCGGGTAGTGGAATTGACAAAATAATCGCGTCGACTCCCTTAACTGCGCCATAGACGTCCACTGCCGTAGCCCCGATTTCATCGGCAAAGCTCTGAACGCCATGAATGCCTTTGGAATTCGCAACGCGTACCTGATGACCCGCGGCTATAAGTTTGCGTGCAAGGGTTCCGCCAATGTTGCCTGTCCCGATAATGCCTATTTCCATGTTTTTGCCTCTTGTCATTAAGGTAAGCTGATTGTTCTGGTTATATTAGGATGTACAGGTTAATGTAACAAGAACACACCAATAAGTGGGTAGCGGCCTAAAAGGTAAGTATGAAGAAAGAACGTGTCTGGAATTGTGAGGATCCCCAGCAGCGGTTGGTATGGGCGGCGGCGACCACCGAGGCCCTTCGGGTACTGGAGGGAAAGTGGAAAATCATCATCATCTGTCAACTCTTTGCGGCCAAGGGCCCGATACGCTTTTCTGACCTGGAGCGTCTGGTTGAAGGCGTTAACCAGAAGATGCTTATTCAGCAACTTCGGCAACTGGAGAGCGATGGCATAGTTATACGTACAATTTATCCGCAAGTGCCCCCCCGAGTTGAATATACGCTGAGCAACATGGGCATTGCGTTGGGGCCCGCGATGGAAGCATTGATCGACTGGGCTGAAGAAAGGCGCCGTATTATGGATATAAAATCTGAGGCAAGATAATCCATGAGGATATGTTGCCTTACGATGACTTTACATGCGGGTTTCCATACCCGATCTTGACCTTTTGGTTTCATGCTAAGCGCGCCATTGCTTTCATTCTTCTTAGACCCACACAAGTTTTTAGGCTAATTTTTATACGCCCATCACACGGGCCATGATGGCCTGATGTAACCAGCGTGGAGTGGCCCAGGTCAGCAAGGTAATTGCCTTATTTCCCATACCTGGAATCACGCTCATTCGTCCGGCCTGAAGCGCACGGATGCCAGCCTGAACAACAGGTTTAGGCTGCATCATTGCTCCTTTTAATAGAGGCGTTATTTTCTGGTTGGCGACGGTAGCAAAGCCGGTATCAGACATACCGGGGCAAAGCGCGGTGACAATAATGCCGTCGTTTTTAAGCTCACGATGCAGAGCATCGGAGAACCTGAGCACATACGCTTTCGCTGCTGAGTAAACGGCAAAGTTCTTTACGCCCTGATACGACAGCAGGCTGGCGACCATCAAAATATGTCCTTTCCGCCTGACGCGCATATCTTCCGCAAAGAGCCGAGTCATTGCTGTCAAACTTGCGATATCCAGATTGATCATGTCCAGCGCGTCATCCAGCGGTTGATCCAAGAAGCTGCCCTGCAAACCATGGCCAGCATTGTTAATTAATATATCAACCACAATATTTTGTTCCCGCAGTCGACTGTGCAAATCGCTGATTGCGGTCATCACGGAAAGATCGGCCTGTTCAACCATCACATCAATGTTAAAACGCTCCCGCAATTCCGCTGCCAGCAATTCAAGCTTGTTGAGCCGTCGTGCCACCAGGATGAGTGATTTTCCCTGTGCGGCGTATTGACGGGCGAACTCTTCACCAAATCCGCTTGAAGCCCCAGTGATGAGCACCCATGCATTGCTTTTTGCTGTCATGTTAATAACTCCGGTTGTTTATTGTGAACGGTGCAGGTACTCGTCGATGGCTGTCTACGCACCGGTACATGGGGATCTTAGGGCATCCTCTCGGCGACTTCTGGAGGCTGCCAGCCGCCGCCGAGCGCTTTGAATGCGGCGACCGCTGCGCGTGCAGATTCCGTCTGGGCCTGCGCTCTGGCGTCGGAAGTCTGCAACAGGGTTTCATCGTTGTGCAGGACGTCAATCAGGCTGGCTGTCCCTTTCTGATAAGCGATGAAAGATGACTGGCGTGCGCTAGCCAACGCAGTTTCGCCTGCGGTTAATGTTGTTGTCTGCGTCTCGCGATTGAGCAGTGCCGAGAATGCGTTCTCAACGTCTTCGGTCGCGCTTAATATTGACAGGCGGTAAGCTGCCAATGCTTCGGCTTCCTGTCCCTTAGCCTGATCGATCTGAGCGTTAATGCGGCCGAAATCGAAGAGCCGCCAGCGTAACCCCAATACACCCGCCGATTGGTTAGCACCGTTGGAGAACAGGTTGCCGCTCGATACTGACGTTGCGCTGCCGAGTAATGCGCTGAGTGAGAATTTAGGATAATACTCGCTGATGGCGACTCCGATACGCGCATTGGATGCCGCGAGATGGCGTTCGGCTACGATAATATCGGGTCTGCGACGTAGCAGATCGGCAGGTGTACCCGTTGATATGAACTGTGGGGATGGTGGAATGGCACCCGAAGAAGCCAACTGAGCGCGATGGGTTCCGGGAGGTGTGCCGAGCATGACGTCCAGCGCGTTCATCGCGCTATCTATCCCTATCTGGAGAACCGGCACGCTAGCCTGAACCTGTGAAAGTGCGCCTTCGATTTGGCGGACTTGATACTCTGCGGCGAGTCCTTTGCTGTGGAGTAGCTGTACCTTGTCCCGCAGTTCTTGCTGCGTATTGACCTGCCTATTGGCGATCTCTAGCCGAGCTTGTAATCCGCGCAGAGTAATATAGATATCGGCAGTCTGTGCGGCGACGGCCAGACGAGTGGCTGCGACGCCAGCCTCTGAAGCCTGATAGTCAGCCAGTGCTGCCTGACGATCGCGCCTCAAACCGCCGAATATATCAAGCTCCCAGCTTGCGTTAAGGTTGGTTTCATAGGCATTCCCGTAGCGATTATAGCCAGGAGTCGAGTTGAGTAACCGACCTTGTGGCGTTTCAATCGACTGATAGGCGCGAGCACCTTGTCCGTTGATGCTGCCCGATGGCAGCAGAGCCGCAGTTGCCGCACTAAGCCCGGCGCGTGACTGGATCACCCGCGCAGATGCCTGGGCTAAATCAAGATTCTGTGCGAGTGCGCTTGAAACTAACTCACTCAGTAAGGGATCATTGAAGCCCTCCCACCAGACCGCAATGTTGGTCGACTGGATTGCGTTTCCTTGTTTTGCGATGGATTGTTGCGCAGCAGATTGTTTTGCGACAGATTGCTGGACGGCGGATTGCGCCTGATAACGATCCGATAGCGGAGCGTCTGGGCGATGATAATCCGGTCCAACCGCGCAACCGGCCATTAAACTGGTTGCCACAATCAGGGCAAGGGTATGGAGGGATGACATAGCAATTCCTTGAGTCAAAAAGTAAGTGACCATATTACGAATTGGTCACTCGTTGTCAATCATAGCCCGATGAGCTAAGCTTGGAAAATGACTAAACGTATGAATACATATCCCCCGCGCGGGCCGTCGGACCATAGCGTTCGCGATCAGATTGTGGATGCTGCCACTGAGCACTTCGGACATTTTGGCTATGAAAAGACAACCGTGTCCGATCTGGCCAAAGCGATTGGTTTTTCTAAGGCATATATCTACAAATTTTTTGATTCCAAACAGGCGATTGGCGAGGTGATTTGCGCTAACCGACTGGCGATGATTATGGATGCTGTCAATTCAGCGATTGCGGATGCGCCAACCGCTTCAGAAAAGCTGAGACGCCTGTTCAGAGCCTTAACAGAGGCGAGCAGTGACTTATTTTTCCATGACCGCAAGCTTTATGACATCGCGGCTGTGTCTTCCCGCGATCGGTGGCCTTCAGCAGCGACATATGAAGAAAAGCTACGTCAACTTATTCAGCAAATTATTCTTGAAGGACGACAATCCGGGGAGTTTGAACGCAAGACGCCGTTGGATGAGGCGACGACGGCGCTCTGTCTGGTCATGCGCCCTTATATCAGCCCCGTTCAACTGCAATACAATCTGGATACGGCAGCGTCAGCGGCGGTGTTACTGTCGTCGTTGATATTACGTAGCCTGGCACCTTAAATAGGTGACCATTGACAATATTGGTCACTAGTTGGAGAATGTGGTTTCTGTCCTGTTAATGTAATAAGGGAACCCATGCTTCGGCTCAAATCTGCCACTATCGCTGTTTGCCTGTTGCCTCTCGCCCTGGTGGCGTGCGGTGACGCTTCTGACGTCGACGATCCCCGCAATCTGCCTCCTCTGGTGAGAGCGGCTACCGTGGTAAGCGCCGCTGAGATTGCTCGCTCGTTTACTGGCGTCGTCGTCGCCCGAATTCAAAGCGATCTGGGTTTTCGGGTGCAAGGAAAAATCCTTGAACGTCTGGTGGACACTGGCCAGACCGTAAAACGCGGTCAGCCTTTGATGCGTTTGGACCCCATCGATCTCAGCTTGCAGTCACAAGCCCAGCAGCAAGCTGTTACTGCTGCCCGGGCCCGTGCCAAGCAGGCGATCGATGACGAAGCACGCTACCGAGGTCTGGTTGCTGCAGGTGCTATATCCGCTTCAGCCTACGATCAGATAAAGGCGGCTGCTGAGACAGCGAAAGCGGATCTGAGCGCTGCGCAGGCTCAGGCCGATGTGGCGCGTAATGCTACGGGATACGCCGTACTGCTGGCCGATGCAGACGGCGTGGTGGTAGAAACGCTGGCTGAACCAGGGCAGGTGGTTAGTGCAGGGCAGCCTGTCATCCGACTGGCGCGAGCGGGGCAGCGGGAGGCCATCGTGCAATTACCAGAGACGCTACGTCCGGCTGTCGGAAGCGAAGCTCAGGCAACGCTGTACGGTATCGATAAACAGCCAGTTCCAGCGAAACTGCGACTCCTCTCCGATGCGGCAGACCCTGTGACACGCACCTTCGAGGCGAGGTATGTCCTTGAGGGCGCGTTGGCGAGCGCGCCGCTTGGATCCACTGTCACGCTCAATATTGCTGAAGGTAAGTTACCTGCTCAAGTTCTTCAGGTGCCTATCGCTGCTATTTATGATACGGGCAAAGGACCGGGTGTCTGGGGTATTTCAGGCAAACCCGCCAAAGTGTCGTGGCGACCCGTACAAGTGCTTGGCTTGAGTGATGATGCGGCGAGGGTGACTAGCGACCTACAGTCCGGTGAACAGATTGTGGCTTTAGGCGCACATCTGTTGCATGACGGTGAAGCAGTCCGAACGATTGCACAGAGCGATGTCAGTGTCGCCGGGAGCCGACCATGAGCGAGGGGCGATTCAATCTTTCGGCGCTTGCCGTGCGTGAGCGCTCAATCACACTGTTCCTTATTATCCTGATTACGGTAGCCGGCATTCTCTCGTTCTTCGAACTGGGACGCGCGGAAGATCCACCCTTTACGGTCAAGCAGATGACGATTATTTCTGCCTGGCCGGGTGCTACCGCGCAGGAAATGCAGGATCAGGTCGCTGAACCGCTTGAAAAGCGTATGCAAGAGCTCAAATGGTATGACCGTAGTGAGACTTACACACGTCCTGGACTGGCTTTTACCATGCTGTCATTGCAGGACGGTACACCGCCTTCACAGGTGCAGGAAGAATTTTATCAGGCGCGTAAGAAGCTCGGTGATGAGGCGAAGAATCTGCCAGCAGGTGTGATCGGACCGATGGTTAACGACGAATTCTCCGATGTCACCTTTGCGCTCTTTGCGCTGAAGGCAAAGGGGGAGCCACAGCGGCTGCTGGTCCGCGATGCGGAATCGTTGCGCCAGCGTCTGCTTCATGTACCCGGAGTGAAGAAAGTCAATATCATCGGCGAGCAGGCTGAGCGTATCTTTGTCTCGTTCTCTCATGATCGACTGGCAACGCTGGGTATTGCTCCGCAGGATATTTTCTCCGCTCTCAACAGCCAGAACGTATTGACGCCTGCCGGCTCGATTGACACCAACGGACCGCAGGTTTTTATTCGCCTTGATGGCGCCTTCGACAAACTGGAAAAGATCCGCGAAACGCCAATCGTCGTACAGGGCAGGACACTACAGCTTGCGGATGTGGCAACCGTTGAACGTGGCTACGAAGATCCTGCGACCTTCCTGGTCCGCAACCAGAGTGAGCCAGCGCTGTTGCTAGGCATCATTATGCGTGAGGGTTGGAACGGTCTGGATTTGGGTAAGGTACTGGATGTCGAGACGACTAAAATCAATGAGGGTATGCCGCTCGGCATGACGTTCACGAAAGTTACCGATCAGTCAGTGAATATCAGTTCGTCCGTCGATGAATTCATGATCAAATTTTTCGTCGCGCTGCTCGTCGTGATGGTGGTCTGCTTTGTCAGTATGGGCTGGCGCGTGGGAGTGGTGGTCGCTGCTGCCGTGCCGTTGACGTTGGCTATCGTCTTCGTGGTGATGGAGGCTTCCGGCAAAAATTTCGACCGTATTACGCTGGGTTCATTGATTCTGGCACTGGGTTTGTTGGTCGACGATGCCATCATCGCCATCGAAATGATGGTGGTGAAAATGGAAGAGGGCTATGACCGCGTTAAAGCCTCGGCCTATGCCTGGAGTCACACGGCGGCACCGATGCTGGCCGGCACGCTGGTGACGGCCGTCGGTTTTATGCCCAATGGGTTTGCGCAGTCCACCGCCGGTGAGTACACCAGCAACATGTTCTGGATTGTGGGTATCGCTCTGATCGCTTCGTGGGTGGTAGCAGTGGTCTTTACACCTTATCTGGGCGTGAAAATGCTGCCGGATATCAAAGCGGTGCAGGGGGGGCACGCAGCCATTTACGACACGCGCCATTACAACCGCTTTCGCCGGGTGCTGACCCGCGTCATCGCGCGAAAATGGATAGTGGCAGGTACTGTTATTGCCGTCTTTACTGTCGCGATCTTAGGTATGGGATTGGTGAAAAAACAATTCTTCCCGACCTCCGATCGGCCTGAAGTTTTGGTAGAAGTACAGATGCCTTATGGCACCTCCATTGAACAGACCAGCGCGGCGGCGGCGAAGATAGAAGATTGGCTGAGCAAGCAGGAAGAGGCAAAAATCGTTACGTCTTATATCGGGCAGGGTTCACCACGTTTCTTCCTTGCTATGGCACCAGAACTGCCCGATCCGTCGTTTGCGAAGATTGTTGTGCGGACGGATAACCCAGAAGCACGCGAGGCGCTGAAGTTTCGACTTCGTGCAGTCGCGGCTGAGGGGCTGGTACCTGAAGCGCGTGTCCGCGTGACCCAACTGGTGTTTGGCCCGTATTCTCCCTACCCGGTGGCCTACCGTGTCATGGGGCCGGATCCATCTCATCTACGCGAGATTGCAGGCAAGGTAGAAAAGGTGATGCTGGATAGCCCGATGATGAGAACCGTCAACACTGACTGGGGCACGAAGGTACCGACGCTGCATTTTACGCTCAACCAAGATCGCCTACAGGCGGTGGGCTTGACATCGAATGCCGTCGCTCAGCAGCTTCAATTCCTGCTATCGGGCGTTCCGATCACGTCGGTGCGTGAAGACATTCGTTCGGTGCAAGTTATGGCACGCGCTGCGGGGAATATCCGACTCGATCCTGAAAAGATAGCGGGCTTTACGCTGGTGGGTTCTGCTGGTCAGCGTATTCCTTTGTCACAGATAGGGGATGTCGGTGTGCAGATGGAAGACCCTATTCTGCGCCGTCGCGATCGTACCCCGACGATCACCGTGCGCGGTGATATCGCTGAAAACCTGCAACCGCCGGATGTCTCGACGGCAATCCTGAAACAGTTACAGCCCGTCATCGATACACTACCGGCCGGATATCGTATTGAGCAGGCTGGGCCAATTGAAGAATCGGCAAAAGCCACCGGGGCGATGGCTCCGCTGTTCCCTATCATGATTGCCATGACGCTATTGATAATCATCCTACAGGTGCGCTCGATGTCGGCGATGGTGATGGTCTTCCTCACTGCACCACTGGGGCTGATTGGGGTAGTGCCAACGCTGCTGATCTTCAACCAGCCGTTTGGCATCAATGCGCTTGTGGGACTGATTGCGCTGTCGGGTATCCTGATGCGTAACACGTTGATCCTGATAGGGCAGATCCATCACAACGAGCAGGAAGGGCTCGCGCCGTTCCACGCGGTGGTTGAAGCGACAGTACAGCGAGCCCGGCCGGTGTTGCTGACGGCGATGGCTGCCATTCTGGCATTTATCCCGCTGACGCACTCGGTGTTCTGGGGAACGCTGGCTTATACCCTGATTGGCGGGACATTTGGCGGCACCATCATCACGCTGGTGTTCCTGCCTGCAATGTATGCCATCTGGTTCAAAATACGCCCTGACCATCAAGCGTATACCGATAAATTAGTCTCGGTATAAACGGTGCTGATACAGAAAATGATCGGTAATAACAATACATTGTAGCGATCCCTCTCTACATTTTTGTGCCTACTGGCGTGGAACCTATTTTCACGCTAGTCATTGCTGTTGAGGTAACCATGAGCACTGAAAATAAACCCACTAAAATGATGGGAAAGCCCCACACCTCAGAAGGTCCACGATTAACCGGAAAAATCGTCGCGTTATTGGCAGGCCTTTCGGCTATTAGCATCTTGTCCACAAACATCATTCTTCCGGCATTTCCAGATATCGGAGAGCAGCTTGGGGCGTCCGCACGCGAACTTGGCCTGACGCTTTCCAGTTTTTTCATTACCTTCGCGCTAGCTCAATTGGTGGTTGGCCCGCTGTCGGATCGCTACGGACGCAAGACGCTCGTCTTGGGAGGACTATCACTATTCATCGTTGGCACGGTAGTTGGCGGCCTTGCTGGCTCACTTGACACGCTGATTGTTGGAAGAGTCATCCAGGCGTTGGGTATATGTGCTGCTGCGGTGCTAGCGCGCGCGATTGCACGTGATTTGTTTGAAGGTGAAACACTAGCGCGTGCACTGTCTCTGACGATGATCGCGACGGCTGCTGCCCCCGGATTCTCACCGTTGATGGGGAGTGTACTGACTACCACATTGGGATGGCGAGCGATCTTTATACTGGTGGGACTTGCCGCTTTTATCATCGCGATTTTTTATGCCCACGGGTTGGGGGAAACACACCCCGCTGAACGCCGTGCCCCGCATTCAATTTCAGGCGTGCTACTCGCCTATGGGCGGCTGATATTGGACGGGAAATTTATCCTTCCGGCACTATCGATGAGTCTGTTGATGAGCGGATTGTTTGCTTCTTTCGGTGCGGCACCTGCGATTCTGATGAGTGGGATTGGCCTATCATCGCTTCAGGCTGGACTGTACTTTGCTTCCACCGTATTTGTTGTCTTTGGGGCAGGTATGGCTGCCCCGCGACTGGCTCGTCGTTATGGTTCACGAAGGATCGCTTCGATGGGGCTCGCTACCGCATTAGTCGGTGGATGCTTGCTACTGGTTGGGCCGGAAGCACCGAGTTTGAGCTGGTACACCTTGTCTATGGTCGTGTTCCTCTGGGGAATGGGCTTAGCCAACCCACTGGGAACGGCGATTACAATGGGCCCCTTTGGGAAAGAAGCGGGATTGGCATCTGCTCTGCTTGGTTTTTTGACGATGGGGATGGCTGCGATGACAACCTGGCTCGGCTCGGTACTGACGTTTCCCGCTGTCACCACGCTGGGCGGTATACAGGCAACGGCGTGCCTGATTGCACTGGTATTGTTTCGCTGTCGCTCACAGGCAAGTGTGAATAAAGTCGGCGTTTAAATATCCGGCCTAAGTATAAGTTTCTCAGGCCTTAGCCCGTATTCACCCAATCGGAAACCCCGAAGGAGTTTCCGATTTCATGGTGGATCTACTCTGCTACAACCTTATCATTGATGGCATATACCGTGCAGTTGGTTGCATCTTTGCGCTGGGATTTCTCGCAGTTCCTAACGGCAGTGTCAGCCGCCTCACTACCGGTTCGCGCCCAGTACGCCGTTCCCCATGCCCCATCCTTACTAGTCGCAAAGGCTTTCTCATAAAGCCGTGCCGCTTCATATTTTTTGAACGCTTTTTTGCCTGCGAGGTTATTAAGATTTGTGGGGGAAATAAGATGTGTTAACGGCAAGGTCACGATTTCCTTGGATGGCAAATGTTGCTGTGCAAGGAAGTCAGCCACGGGTTTCCACCAGAAATTCTCTGGAGCGGTATCCATAAAAACGTGCCCATTGTTTCCAAAAGCAGGCATTTCAATAAATTTAGCTTTACCTCCACCGCTGCGATAGGCTTCATAAAATGCTCTGCCCATTTCTGGAGTGAAAGATTGGTCATTGCTGGAATAGAGCCACAGAGAAGGAATGCGTGCAGTTGCGCCATAAGTGGTGAAGACGTTAATTAGGCCGGCTCTATCACAAAGTGATTTGCCATCGATGGAACCTCTGCCACCATCAAAATTGATTATAGCCTGAACGCCAGGAGGGTTAACCGCGCTAGTTGCAAGAACGGCAAAGCCGCCTGCTGACATCCCTGCCAGGACCGCTTGATCTGAAGAGGCCCAAGGTTGGCGTCTTATTGCTTCAAGCGCGGCCAGCATATCTCTGGTGTCTTTTTCACCAGCCAGTTTATGTAGGGGCTGCTTACAGGAACCGCCTAAATATTCAGCCCCACCACTTGAATAGCCGTACCCTTCCCGCAAAACGGTAACCGCAGCATAACCGTGGCGTGCAAAGGTAAGTGCGGTTGGTGATTCGCGGTTTGGATTCATTTCCCAGCGATCAAACTCTGCAGTGCCAACGGTACCGTTAGTGATCACCGCCACAGGGAGTTTTGTCTGGCCGACAGGCCGGGTAACAAATGCATCCAGTATCGCTGGAGTACCATTATCCAGTGTTACCTGTAACGTAAGCGGTTCTCTGATCAGCCCCTCGAATTGCTGATTTTTTAGGGAAATATTCTGTGGTGCGGCGATGGAAGAAAAGGCGATACAAAACAATGCAGTGGTGACGATTACTCTGGTTAGGCTGGCTATAGAGTTGTGTCGCATTTTTGTTAACCTTGGCTGGTGTTTGATGATGTATTTTCATGCAAATCCGCTCGATAAATATCAGGTATTCATTCCGGCTTCAACGGCAACTGAAGGTCCGTTTAGCTGCGGTTTAAATGAGTTGTCGGTCTCTTTGAACTCTTCCCTTTGTTCAGCAAGTTTGCCCTCAATTTTGTTTTCTAGAGTCGGCGAAAATTGGACGCTCAAGTGGTTGTGTAAACCTCAACATAGACACTTGAGCCACTTTTATGCTGATACGGTAGTTAAGGTACCAGAGGCGTTAACTGCCCAGATTAATCAAAAGATACAGGTTATGTGAATTGTAAGTATGTAAGGGGTTTGCAGATGATTTTACGTTGCGGATTTTTGAGTCGTTAAGAGACATTTGGGGGTCACTCCGTTATCGAACCGGAAAGACCCCAAATCTGACCACCAAATTCTCCCGATGCAGAGGGAAAACTAAAAATGCATCGGGAAGACTTTTTTTGCGCTAAATTATTGAATTAAATAGTAAATAGCAAAAATCCCGCTTAAGTTGCCTTAAGCGGGATTTTTTAAATTGGCTCCTCTGACTGGACTCGAACTTCATCTGTATCTCCTGTTGTTACTGACTTTGTTAAAGTTAAATATATTTTTACCAGCATATTTACCATCATTATTATTTTCTTGTCAATAAAATATCAATTAAAAACAATTGGTTGTTGTCATAACTATCTAACTATACGTATCTTGATTAACTTTCATTATCAACATGATGTTGTCGTTATTAACTTTAAAGTAATTGATATAAAACAATTATTTAATTATTAGTAAAGAAAGAATGTTTAGTCAAGATTAACGCTCTTACATCCAAGATCACTTCTCTCCTCTCACACCATTATGAAAACCCGCACCTCTTTTCCACTTTCTCTATCATGTTGAATGGTTTAACTTTTATGAAACACAAAAGCAATCGGTAGAACAATGACTACACAAAAAGAAATTGAAGAAATCAGGACTGCATTATCTTGGTTTGATGTACGCCGATATGATGGCCTGAAAGAGCTCACCCTAGAACAGATCTATGCAGAGCTTGAAAGACGGATGTTGGCTTACAAAACAAGACAACAATGGGAAACAGCAGGCAAAGATAATCAAATGCAAGCTATATACCATGATGCCAAGATCCGATGTGGTGATGTGATACTTCAATCGGACTGGATTTCAGACAATCACAGACTGTCGCATAGCTATGCTGTAAAACCAATGACCAGAGTTCAATTGTTCAACTATGGGCGGGCTATGTATCGGCTGGAGACTTCAGAGCAAACAGACCCTGTTGCAGTGAGTTCGGACTACATCTCTGAGTATCTTAAACAAGGAGGCATGAACCCTGCTAACAAGATGCTGATTGAAATTGACTTGGAAGAAGCCAGCAGTGACGATCTCGCAGAACACCTGAAAGTACTGATTGCTTTATGGCAAAAGCACCTAAAAACGCCTAAACCCCCGAAACGAAAGTTTAGGTTTGGTCATAGGACCTTTGAAAGAATACTTGATTACAAAGTCATCCCTTTGATGGATTTGATCTCATGGGAACAGCTCTATAACGAAGGTAAGAACATACCTTTCACCATTTTAGCTGACATATTGCATGGTAATAATGGGATCAGAAGTAGTGAGAACATCAAAGATACTGATTATGGTTACGCGAAAAGTTATCTTGATAATGATGAGTATTTCAAGGTTTTAAATGATTTTTATATTAAAAACAATATTTTAAAGGATTGGAATGTCATTGACGTAATAACATTTAACGATAAAGCCTCGGATAAAAACAAAAAGTAAACACAAGGGATGTTCACAATCTGCGAACGTCCCTATAAAGAGTATCCCTCCAAAAATTTCCGCGAAACTCACGGTTGGTGAACATCCCTAGTTTAATACTAGCCAAAATCCTAGAATTATCTCCATCGAACAACACAGGAGATAAACATGGTTCAAAACAAAACAGATAAACATCCAAAACTTATTCGGTTGCCCGAAGTAATAAGGAGAACGGGATTTGGAAAGACATGGATTTATACACTTATTAAGGCTGGTCGCTTTCCATCACAGGTTAAAACGGGTTTAAGGTCTATTGCCTTTATAGAAAGTGAGATTGATGCATGGATTGAGAAAATCATTTCTGATTCACGTCCTGTATCTGAATAACAAATATTTTAATAATAACAAGAGGAAATAAAATGAATAATCAAGAAATGGAAAGTATCAAAAAGTTATCCACAAAAACATTTTATGATATGACAAAGTATCTTTATGTGGCTGGAATGCTGATATATAAAGAGCAAGGAGATAATGAGTTAGTCGCATCTATTATGTTAGATAATAATAGAACGGAATCGTATCTTTCACACGTTAAAGATCATCTGACTAAGCGTTTTGATGGATATATGGAAGAAGCTGGTAAGAGAGAAAGACTTATTTATGTTGATATGGATAAAGTTATATTGGAAATGAAAAATGTCCATATAAATGCATTACTTTTTGGCATGAGCTAACAGCAGAGTATTCGGCCTCGAAAGGGGCTAATAAAAAACAAAATGAATTAAATAAGCATTTAACTATGAGGGTGTAAATATGTCTATAGAAAAGATAGGTTTCAATAAATCAACCGAACTGTTCTATGAGCTTGCTTGTAGGTCGTTTACCGCAAGCTGGAATATGTTCATGGAAGTAAATGGCGATGGGGATGCTAATGATTATTTGGATGATCCAGATTTTATGAGTCCATTTATTATCCATGTGATTAATCATATTCAGAACAACTTTGAAAGGTTCACTGCCCAAGAAGGTAATAGTGGTGATATTAATCAGGTTAACTTTGAACTGGTCGCTTCCATGTTAGTCGAGTATTCAGAAAACTTTAAAAAGTAAAAAATAATCCTGCCCCGTAAGGGGCTAACAAAAGGTATAAGAGGAAAATATAAATGATAAACAACAACGAACAAAGTTCTATGACAAATAAAATGTCTGTAGTTGTAAGCGTGTTGTGTGATGGACCTCCAGAAGTAATGAATACTATTCAAGAGCGTTTTGAAATATTTATTGCCATTACTGGGTATTCAGTAGAAGAAATCATGGGTGATAAAAATATATTTGATGAGTTAAATCGATTTATTAATAACGATCTAGTGGATGATTTGGGGTTGGAGTATGACTGTGTCGTCATAAATATCGGTTATAACAACTAATTTTTTACTGAATATTAACTGAAAAGTAAGGGTGAAAAAATGAAAGAGATTGTATTGAACAGCTATGATAAAACAAAAAATGAACTTGTTGCTGACATCTTACAAGGATTCTGTAATGAGATATATAATATTTATGAAAATGATCCTGAAACAGCAATCTATATTATGAGTTGGGGTAAACTTTCAGAAGTTATTTATGATGTGATTATAACTCGTGAGATAATGAAATACTCTATTAAAAATGATGTTTCTGGTATCAATAAAAATGATTTAAAGGATGAAATCTTACATTGGCATCTTGAGCATATCATTGAACTTGTTTCAAAAAATATAAATCAGGATGAAAATCAAGATCCTGTTTACTGGAAGCTGAAAATGACAGTTGTTTGATTTTTAGATGGTATGAGTATTCCCTCGAAAGAGGGAAATAACATGAACGATAAAAATAAGGCCTTCAATATGATTGATGAATTCCACGTTATGTATATGTATAGAAAAATCCAAGCTGAAGCGGCTAAAACTGATTTAAAAACCTTGAATCAACTGTTGAATAAGTTCCGTAAGGTAGTAGCGGAGCGCCGTGAAGAATACTATCTGGAGATTGGTGAGAAAAAGGCACAAGAGCTAAGGGGTGAGAGGCTACAAAAAATATGGGGGAAAATGAAACGTGACAGGGTTATACCAGAAGATCTTATCGACAGGTAGTAACCAGTCACAATAACGTATTTAACTGGCGGCTACGCCGCTATTCTTTATGGATAAATCCATCATCAACAGGGGTGAACCCTGTTCCAGCAATGTGATTGTCTTGAACAATCACTAAGTGCTGATTCTGTGAATATATTTCATATGTTGAAGAGTAAATAGCCTATTTTATAAACTTAACACTAAACTCTATCATGGGATCGGTTTTACAATAGAATGATGAAACGATCTAAATCCGATCCTTTTCGACTTTCCTAGCCAATATGAAAACTACCTTATCAAGATGAAAATATATTAATTTCAGTGCTAGGGCGTAGCCGTGCTTCAGCACATGAGCGTTAGCTCATAGAGGATGGTGATTTTCAAAAAAGATGTTAGTGCAATAGAAAGGAAAACGGTGAAATAAATTACGCTCAGAAATTGTTTATCATTTAAATATCGAAACCCCATATGGCGATCTTGAAAATCGCCCGGTTTCTATATGTCCTCTTAAGTATTATCTCTTACTTCTTGCAAAATTAAATTAAGACAAAATCGGCTTCTAGCCCTTGCGGTATAAGGCTTATGAAGAAAATACGCGACTGACCGTACAGTCAGTGTTCCTGACTCTGTGGTCAGTATTCCTGACTGTACAGTGAGCTTTCCTGACTGTGCAGTCAGTTTCTATGTCATTTTATAGATTAAAAATGACTGTGCTTTAAATTATAGTCGCTGGAATACTTGCGATTTTAAAAATATTTTCGCAAAAAAATATGCAAAAAAACTTGATATCTGTTTTGTGCATGGTGTTTAATTTATTATAAATAAAATAACAAGAGGTAAGAATAAAATGAATGAAATAGAAGTTGATTTAGATTTAGGATTAAATCCTTTTTGTTTTGAGACCGAGCTAAAGATTGAAACAAGAAAGAGAAACCTGACTGTTTCAAGAGGAACAGAACTTATTGAAAGGAAGGATACCAGCAAAACTTATTTTGCCAATATCGTACATACACAACAGGTCGATAAAGAAGAGTTCATTAAGCTCTACACCTCTCAGATAAAAGCGTACTTTGATTTAACGAAAACAGCTTACAAAGTATTTTTTATCTTTTTACGTATATATCAGGATGCGATTGGAAAGGATCACTTTTATCTGAGTTGTAAAAAAGCAATGTCGCTCGCAGACAAAATAGATCACTTTGCTTTGTCTGAATCTATCTTTTACCGGGGGATAAAAGAACTTATAGAGAAACGCATTATTGCTAAAACTAATGAAAAAAACTGGTATTTCATAAACCCTGCTATTGTCTTCAATGGTGATCGTGCTCGCTTTGTTTCAGAGATTATAAAAAAGAAAGAAGTAATGGAAGAACAAACAGAAAATACTGTTAGTACTCCTGATACGGATAGCAATGCTGAAGTAAAAAGCAGGTCAATTGCGTCAGTGATAGAAAATGTTAATGACCAAGAGGATATTGATTTGTTAATCGCAAGATTACAAGCTAAAAAATCCCAAGAAAAAATGATGGATAAAAATACGGATGGAGCTGTTGCTACCAAGGGAGAAATGCTTCTATATCCAGAAGAACCGTTAGATTGGGACAATATTCATGGAGCGGACTTTTCACAAAGATGACGTTCAGTGACCGAGTTCGTTAACCTATAAACCTTGCGCACATGCGGAATCTGAACAATGTCTATGTGGCAATGTTTGGTAACGGTGAGTCCGAACATGAGCTGAAGGGCGATCTCTATGAGATATTAGCTCAGGCCAATGATAGACTTAAGAACTCTGTTGTGATGTGCAGAGTTATATGATTATATATGTAAATCAGCCTATTAGGCTTAACATCCTCGTATCAAGGTTCGGCAGAGACTACGTCTAGCAGTAATTTTCGAAAAATTATTTTATATCAAGTGGTTATGGTTGGTTAAAAGTTTTCATCTTCTTTAAGGTGCTGATATGGACGCAAATGATTTAAAAGAAGCTTTAATCAGAATCTTCAAAACAAGAAATTCCGGTCCATTCCTATTTGTTGGTTCTGGTTTCTCTCGGCGGTATTTAGGAATCAAAGATTGGAAAGGGCTTTTGGATAATTATTGTGTTTCAGGAAAACCATTCGAGTATTATCTCGCAGCAGGGGATTCAACTTATCCTACAGCAGCTAGACTCATTGCTGAAGACTTTAATACTACATGGTGGAGTGACGCAAAATATGCTGGGAGTCGTGAAAGATATAGTAAGAAAGTTACCGATAATACATCCGCGTTACGTTTTGAAATCTGTGATTATCTCGCTACTTCATTAGATGTCCCGATCAAGGATAGCGAGCATCAGGACGAAATTGAAATACTTTCAAGACTCAATGTTGATGGAATAATAACAACCAACTGGGACTGTTTTCTTGAGCTGCTTTTCCCAGACTATAAAGTTTATACTGGACAGAATGAGTTATTGTTTTCCAATCCGCAATCAATAGCAGAAATATATAAAATACACGGTAGTGCACATAAGCCTAAAAGTCTTATCTTAACTGATCATGACTATAATGAATTTAATAATAAAAACCCTTACCTTGCAGCAAAGCTGATAACGATATTTGTGGAGCACCCTGTTGTTTTTATAGGCTATTCACTTTCTGATAAAAACATTACTGATTTACTTGGTGCAATTTCAATATGTATTGGAAAGGATAATATTTCACAGTTACGCAATAACTTAATATTTATTGATAGAGAAGAAGGACTTACCGACTATTCAATATCTGAAACTTTTACAACGATCGAAAGAACACAGATACCAATAACATTAGTTAGAACTGATGATTTAAATCCTGTTTATGAAGCTATTGAGACAAATAAAAGAAAAATCCCAGCCCGTATTCTTCGATATTGCAAAGAGCAGTTATATGAGGTAGTTAAGTCAAACTCAACAGAATCAAAAATTTATGTAGTTGACATCGATGAGGTTGAAAAACATGATGATGTAGAGTTTGTTGTCGGCGTTGGTGTTGCTGAGGCTCGTAAAAAAGAAGAAGAGATTGGCAAACTAGGTTATACACAAATAAACAATATAAATCTTTTTCACGACCTTTTACATGAGGATAATTCATATGATGCAAATAGCATTTTACAGAATGTTATTCCTAATGCGGGTCGATTCTCTCCGAATATAACCGTTTTTAAATATCTTAAAGAAATAGGCATTGTTGATGAAGCACAATATAAAAAATCTGAATATAATTTGGATAAATGGGTTTTAAGAAATGACACAAGTTATCAATGTAAAGGATATTTTAGGACGTTTGTAAGAAAATTTAAGGATAAAGATACTAGATATATTATCGAGCATACCACACCAGAAGTAGCAGCAATCCATCTGCCTTTTCTGATGAATAAGCTAGATCTGAAATTAGTTAAAGAGTTTTTAATTAATAACGAAGAGAAACTGAATCCTGATAAATCAACTTATGCTAGTTATTTTAAAAAGTTAGCTTGCTTATATGATAAGCTATTACATGGTTGGTGATTTCTATAAAAATACCGAAGGAGGTCATGTTTGTTCGACTTCCTTTGGTATGTTATTTTATTTGTTAATTTATAAGATTTTTTCTACTATGTAAATTAATCAATCCAGCAACCCACGCGAAACCTTACTCGCTGTCTGACTGAAATTATATCGGTCAACAATATCTCCTTTGAACCAGATTTCTAAGGAATTCATGTGCGCTGTGTTGCTGTTTTTTAGTAGAGCCAAACCGGGAATATAGTTCGAGATCTGAGTCTCGCCTGACATGCTGGAGTAGGACCACATTTCCTGACCATCATTTGTAGCTCGTGTTTGTGGCTCCCCGAATGCGTTTATAACATCTTGCTGAGTAGTTTTCCCTTTAACGATTTTGGCTTTTACGGTTTGTTGGGATTCGTCTTTCAGTGATTTATTGCCATAAGTAGTGCAAGCGGTAAGAGGCAGGATCACCAACGCAGCGATAAACAGTTTTTTCATGTTAACTCCATATAAACAGTAAACGTAAAAATAGGTGTAAAGAGTTCATAACCAGCGGTGTATTGTCGCTGGTCATCAAAAAAGTTGTGTCAATTGATAGTGAAAGAAGCCTATGACCTTTTTATCCAATCAGCTAATGGCATCTTTCATTGTGGCTTTCCCTGATGTTGCATTAATCAAAGCTATCTAAAGGCCATAAATCGACATTAGCCGCTTGTCTTATGGTTCAACGTTCTATCCACTTGAATTAGCTCGTAAAATTTCTGGTGGCCCTCTGGTTTACTTTACTCATTAACGATTCCTCTAGCAAGAAAATGATCGGTATTGCAGATCGATAATGACTTATTGATAGATTATAACGATTAAAAATGATTTATCGATCGGTGTTTTAATTGATTTTATCGATCGATTAAAATTTAATGATAGGTAATATCTATCGTTTTTTTGTTTTTGATCGTTACAAACGATATGACGGACCACAAAAATAATTGAATCCTATCAATTGGTTAATCGGGTGGTTTTGCTTCGTTATGTCTGTCAAAGCAAGCTGTAACGGCTACTGGTGCGCAGCAGGCTACCTCTACATAACAGCATTTTTGATTATCGGGATGGATAGGAAGATGAAGAAGATTTTACTCGTTGCTGGCACAGCTCTTTTTCTGGCGGGATGTGGTGAGAAGGGCGACTTTGAAAAAGCGATCAACGCGAAAATATCACAATCAAAGCTGTGCTACTCCCTGCAGGGCAACGACATTGTATTCAACAAAGGTTTTCCGGTTAAGGTTAACCGTGGCTACCGTTCTGCCGGATACAGTGCCAGTGATGAAATCCTGAATGGTCTTGTTGAACAGGGGCTGCTCACTGTTTCACAACAGGCAAATGGCTTTAGCAATGTTGATGTTCTGGAAGTAACAGATAAAGGCCAAGAGGTTGAGTTTTGGGACCGTGAGAATGGTGCCTGTGTCGGTCCTCGGGAAGTTTCTGAGATAAAGGAATGGACCGAACCGGGAAACGGTAATCAGAAAGTTGTTCGAGTGTCTTATACATGGAAATTGGCGGATGTTCCTTCATGGGTGGACAAGAAAGCGTTCTCCAGCGTCAAGGGTATGAATGAACCTGAAGAGGGCATGATTAATCTTGTTAAAACCAGCAATGGCTGGAAAGCGATCTAAGGGGGCTATCATGGAAAACAATACAATCCAGTGTCCGTTTTGCCTGAAAGAAAGCCAGCGCGGTGTGCATGTCTGCACCGGCTGCATGGCGACTGTTTTATATGGAGCTTACCCCGGCTGGTATGCTTTCGTTGTTATATTATTGACCTTCGGTCTGTCTATACTGATCGGAATGTCTACAGGCATGGCAGGAGCTACTATCAGCCTACCAATCATTGCGGCTGTTGGGTTTATAGCTGGTAAGGCGATCTTCTCTGATAATGTTGTATTCAGGAGAAGGATGTAAAACCCCCTTACTGTAGATGCAAAGAAACCATGTCTGCGGATCTGAGTGTGGTTTTTTGCATAAAAAAATTATTTTATATTTCAAAATGGCATAAAAAGTATGTTGCCTGACAGGCAACAACTAGCTATCATTTAACTATGGACGAACGAACTCGTTTGTCTTTGCTCTTTAAAAACCTCTAGGATCGGTAAAGGACTGAGTGAAACTTTCAGTCAACCATTTCTCCAATACGAGATGTGGCCCATGTCCCTCTTCATTGTGATCGTAGCCTAATGCGAAATGTATATTGCATTCGTATATCTACGATACGGCATTGTTTAATGCTGAAATGGCGGGGTATCCAATCAGTTGTGTTGGATGGGTGTTGGCTGGCTTTGTCTACGGTGTGCAACACGATCCACAAGACATTTTGGCGGGGATGCAAGTTGCATCGTGTTGTTAAAATGAGAGGTTTTTATGAAAGATGTTTTAGATACTTTGCGCCGAGTGCGTGAGAAGAGCAAACACACTGTAGACAAAAGCTCTTTGAAAGAACTGGATGATGCGATTCTGACCCTTGAAAAGAGAATCGAGGATAAGTCTAAAGGCCACACAGCCTTAGATTATCTTTCTTATATCGCGAAGATCTTTGCTTTAATTAAACTTCTGAGCGGTGATTCTGATTTTCATTGATATCTACCTACTAAGGGGATTTGTTATGTATCCATCTCCATTTTTTGAACGAGCAGCCAGCCATGTCAATCCCATTATCTGAGGTGCACTATGTTAGATATTGGTTCAACCATTAAACTATGCCGTGAAGCACGTAAGCTCACCTTACAAGAACTATCAGATAGAACAGATTTAACTAAATCTTATCTATCCCGTATAGAGAATAATCAAAGAGATCCTACTATTTCAGCGCTAGAAAAAATATCATTAGCGCTACATATCCCTCTAAATATCATCATCCTTCTTTCTGAAAATGAAGAAACAAATGATGAGTTTTCTGAAATCAATCATATGCTCAAAAAAACTATAATGGATACATTAGTTAATGCATAAAAGTTGGAATTATTCAAATAGACCACTTGCTAATTTAGAGTCTCTATTCAAAATGTTGGAAACAAATGAAGAAAGGCTCACTTATCTTTTAAAAAACAAAAAAAGTTATTTCAAAACGGTACCGGTAATAAGAAAAGGTAAAAAAAGAACGACGTATAAAGTGGTTGGTGAATTATTAAAGATACATGAGCTTATTAAACAGCGTGTTTTTTCGAAGATATCACTTCCGAAGTATATTACTGGCGGTAGGAAAGGAGTCAGCTATATAGATGATTGTATATCTCATCGTAATAAATCAATTCTTATTCAAGAAGATATGAAGGATTTCTTTCCTTCTATAAAAGAGGAACTGATAGCTAAAGCATTTCAATATTACATGAACTTCTCTCCTGAAGTTTCATCATTAATAGCCAATCTATCAACACTTGAAGGCTCACTTGTTCAAGGAACTAAGTTAAGTACTGACATTGCCAACTTAATATTTTTAGAAGAAGAAGCTCTTATCAGTGAGGTAGTCGGAAAATTAGGCGGAAATTACACGAGATATGTCGATGACATAACTATTAGTTTTGAATCTGATGTTAATAATGAAGATATTTCAAAAATAAAAACAATGATATTGTCAATGGCGCTCAAAAGTGGGGTTAGATTAAATAGGAAGAAATCAAGAATTTTGAGGAATGGTCAGTCCAAAATCGTACATGGTGTAAAAGTAATCAAAGAGCTTAGGCCAACACAAAAAAGAAAAGATAATATAAGGATGTGTCTTTTTAATTTGAAGAAAAAAGTGATTGAAAAAGAGAATGTTATGGATGTTCTTACGTTGTATTTTAAAATTAGAGGATTAATAAATACATTAAAGCAGCAAGGTGATAAAAATCATGCAGAGTATATAAAACAAGCTAATCAGTTAGTAGCTGGTGTTGATAAAAAGGATGCAATAAAATTAATCAGGGAGATGAGGAAGGTTAAAGATATCAGGAAATTAAGAACATTATATTCAAAGTTAAAACCATTAGGGAATTCATCTAAAAGTGTATCTGCCATTTTGGATGTTGAATATAAAACCTGTAAATGTAAACTTAATAACTAACTGATTGAGAAATAACGAGTGAATTATACTGGATTTTCAGCGATTTATTACGGATTATGATTAATGGATAATAAAATCATTTATTAACACGATAGCTGGATGGTCTCAATCGTAGTAAATTGTTTTTTTTATTTTCATGTATGGATGGGATAAGACCCATGTCACTATTGGCATTATTCTGCTCGTTATTCTGACGACTTGGGAAACGGCTGATCTCATCCGGTGTTGGCTTGTAGTCATCGTGGTTAAATTTAGCTTGTTTCTCATATTCAACGCGAGAAACACGATGGCCTAATACCTCATCAAAGACATAGTTTTCAGCAATACGTTTATCATGTTCCTCACTGATAAGATCAATTTGGGCTTTGTTTGCTTTAGCCCATACAAATTTCTGCTTGAAAAAATCTATGACAAGAGCTGTAAAGCGTTTAAAGATATTACCCTGAAGTGGAGTAGTCTGTTTCCTCTTAACACGTTCAGGGGCGCTTCTGAATGCCCTGTTTGGGATTTTAGAAGTGGGTGTTTTCAGAATAGTATTTGTTACAGAATCAGAAATACTGACCAATGGTTTCTTACCAGCAACAACCTTACTGACTTTGGATTTATCACGATAGGATTTAACGCCACGCATATGAGTATGAGGTGTCGGGGCTACCAGTACAGGTCTTTGCGATTCATTGGTAGAAGAACCGGAACGCGTTTCTGGTAAAACAATTTCTTCTGGCTCAGCAAGAACAGCCACGGTGAAGCTTCTGACATCAACGACTATTTCAAGATCAAGTTCCCTGAATGTTTTGTAGACTTCAACTGCTTCTTGCTTGGCAGCATCACGAACAGCCTGTTCTGCGGCTCTTTGTTCCTGAGCAGCCTTACTACGCCACTTGGCACTGTGGATGCGTTTCATTGGAGGACGGTTTGTTTCAGCGGCTTTAGCAAGCCATAGCGCTTGTTCTTCGTTATCCAGAGTAGCAGCCACATTGAATAGCGCTTCATCATGCTGGGCTTGGAGAGAACGATGGTCAATACGTTCTGACGAACCAGCAGCAGCAAGGTAGCTGTTAGCCATAGATGCCCATGATTCACGCCACAACACAGACATTTTTCTGTCATTCCAGCTTCTTTCTTTTTTGCCGAAGCCTTCTGGACCAATGGTTTTTAATGTCAACATAACGTGAGCATGTGGGTTATCACTATCGAGATTATGGAAAGCGATATCGGCAATCATTCCCTTATCGACGAAATTCTGCTGACAATATTCGAGAACAAGCTTTTTCTTTTCATCGTTATTTAGTTCGGCTGGAATAGCAACATCGAAAAATCGGGATGTTTGACCATTTTGCTGGCGCTCGACCCTTTCAACTTCATTCCACAATGTTGTAGAATCTTTAACAATATGTTCTGGAGCATTAATAGGTGCTAATATGAAATGTCCGTATAAATCAGTACGGCGGCTATAATCATACGTATCACCTGTTCTTTCATCTGTGATTCTGCAACGAGCATGGTAAGCAGCCTTCGCAACGGAAGACTTACCCTCACTTCGCTTCACAATTTTAAAATCAAGATGAAAAATAGCCATATAATAAAAATAACCTCAATATAAATTTAAATATCAAACCAAAATATAAATCTCCAATGCGACTATGCTGGTTTTAGTTTTTAGTAAGAAAAACTCTGGTGTTGACGTTGACCTTGGTTTTGCCTTTAGCCTGCGGCAGCAACCGTCGGTAGACCCCACACGCTCACGAAGTGAGTGTATAGGTGGGCATTGTTTTCTTAAAAAAAGAAACAATGTAAAAGCCTTCTTATTAATTAATACGAAATATATGAATGCCTGTAAAACAAAACGCCGAATTAAGCAGCGCTATCTGGATAAACGGGCGAAGTATTCCGCGATATTACCGAGATGGGTTTTAGATAGCGTCCGAAGGACAAAAAGAGTTTAATTTATCCCGCCGTAAGGCGGGAAAGCACTAAAACCCGAAAAATAAGAGTATTGTTAAATAGTTTTCCCTGTTGCACAATTTACAGGTTAGTCATGAAAATCAGAGTGAAAATTTAACAAGTTAAATGAAAAACACTAATAAACAAAAATAAGTAACGCGGAGAGTATTAGATAAAATAGTTAGCAATTACTATCACGTGTCGTTGTTAGTTTTTATTTTATCTTGTCATTTTTTTGACAAAGAATAATAATTCGAGAAAATACGTGAAACTCAGGAGGGATGATGTTATCGATAAGTTTGAAAGACGGTTCTCAAAGACAACGTTTGATTATGTGTATGGAAATAGTTTTTTAGCTCCTGTTTGGTATGGAATCAACTTCTTTGATTATAGAAAAAATGTGGCATTTTCGGTGAATGATTTTTCAAGCAATTTGCATTTTTTGACTTACAACCTAATGTCTAATCCGATAGTCATAAAAATGCTTAAAGAGGGGGTTATGTTTACAGAGAGTGATCTTGTTCGCTTATCTCATAATGTACCTTTCGTTTATTTAAGAGATATCCTTAAGCTCAAGGAACTTAAGGATATAAATGCATTATATGATGAAAATGGAGAGATTATTGATCTTAAAGGCCGTGACACATTTGATATCATTTGTTCTTTTTTTGACGATAATTTAGTTAAACCTGAATGTTTCAAGCTAAGAGTTAAATATCCGGGCTGGGATTTTTATTCCCATTCTGATGGGGAAGATGGATTCGATATATTGAAAGATTACTTAGAAAAGGAAAACCTTCTGACTAAAAATGATAAAATTGCGTGGGGGGAATTTGAATCAAACATGCGTTAATTAGGTAAGTTTTCGTTTGGCGTTTTACTTGAGCTACCTAAGCTTGATGGACGTGATAGTAAATTATGCCGAGAGCAGGGGCAAGCATATATCGATATAGTTATAAACAGATCCAAACAGTAGTTTTCCTTTTCATGTCCGAACTGTGAGCCAGCCTAAAAACAAGTTTTAGGCTGATGAGCTGTTTAGCACACCCAGAGGGCGCGGTAGATTGGTCTTGTTTAGTCACTGTAATGATTTTATTGACTATGGTTTGTGTTTGGTACATCATTTTGTTTCCAATTGGAAATGCGAAGAATAAGTAATAATGAATGAAATCATCACTGTGACAGAAGCTGCACAATTGCTTGAGCTAACTCCCCAACGAGTAAGAACTATGTGTAAGCAGGGTAGTATTGATGCATACCAATCGGGTAGAACTTGGTTAATAAAAAGTTCAAGTGTTGAAAAATTTATGCTTATTAATAGCCAAAGCGATGTTCAGAACAACCACCGCATGTTAGCTCATAAGCCAAAAAACAAACCAAAAGCGTTAAGTTTTTTCAGTGGTGCCATGGGATTAGATCTAGGCATAGAACAAGCAGGGTTTGAAACTCTACTCGCTTGTGAAATAGATAAAGCAGCAAGGGATACTATTTTATCGAATAAACCTGACATGGCTCTTATCGGGGACATCCGTGATTATACAACAGAGGATATTTTAAAATTAGCTGGGGTATCTTCTGGTAATGAAATTGATTTGATTATGGGTGGGCCACCATGTCAGGCGTTCTCAACAGCGGGAAAACGTTTAGGTCTAGAAGATGAGAGGGGGAACGTTTTCATTAAATATTTAGATGTCGCTTTGGATATCAGACCTAAGTATATTGTAATTGAGAATGTTAGAGGGTTATTATCCGCGCCAATGAAGCACCGACCACACAATGAACGCGGCGAGGGATTGCCACCTTTAAAATCAGAAGAGCAGCCCGGTGGAGTTCTTCATTATATTATCAGAATAATAAAAAATGCAGGATATTCTGTTTCTTTTAATTTATATAATTCTGCTAATTTTGGCGTCCCTCAAATTAGAGAGAGGGTAATAATAATATGTTCAAGGGACGGCAGTAGAGTTCCATTTCTACAACCCACACATAGTGAGAAGGGGGAATATGACCTTCCAAAATGGTTAACATTACGTGAAACCATCACAAATTTGAAAGATATCACTCATGAGCATGTGCTATTTCCAGAGAAAAGGTTAAAATATTACAGGCTTTTGAAGGAAGGACAGTATTGGAAACATTTACCTGAGGATTTGCAAAAAGAAGCATTAGGTAAATCCTTCTTCCTTGGGGGAGGGAAAACAGGTTTCTTACGGCGAGTTGCATGGGATCGCCCATCCCCTACATTGGTTACGCATCCAGCGATGCCAGCTACTGATCTTGCTCATCCAGACGAATTGAGGCCATTATCAGTTCAGGAGTATAAAGTAATCCAACAATTTCCTGAGGAATGGGTAATCAAAGGTAAACTTCTGGATAAATACAGACAGTTGGGTAATGCCGTGCCCATTGGTCTAGGTCTAGCTGTGGGGAAAAACATTTTAGATCATATGCATGGAAGGAAAATTGAATCATTTCCAAATTTCCGTTACTCTCGATATAGAAACACTTCTGACTTGGATATATTGGGAGAGTTGGTCTGATTTTTTTGGAAGGGGCTGGGGCATGCCCCTTCCATTATTATTTAAGTTTGCTTAAATATCGTTCAACAAAGCTCCTGAATTCATTCTCATTGAGATCTTTAGATGAGACTTCATCTGGGAAATTCTCCCAGTTTGTAGCATCTCTTTGTGAGTATGTTCTAAACCATTTTTTAATTGGCGTATTATCACGAATTTTACTACTTGATGAGTTTTCTGTATTATCTCTATTCTTTACTTGCAGAAGCCCCCACTCATCCTTTTCGCTATTATAATGAATGAAATCTACTGCTTTCACACTTGTTCCTGAACACCATATCCATCCAGATGGTTCTAACTTTTCAGCAAGGTATCGTTCAAGAAGTTCACCAACAATATTTTCAGAAGCCATAGAAAGCCGATGTTCTTCTTTAATCCTGTTGAGATGCTCTTTTGGTATATCAAAGCTTACATTAAGGACTAAACTGACAACTTCATCAGAGACAGTAGTTGGCGGTGTTGGTTTTTTGGGAAGCCTACTGTCATTGAAATTTTGAGCCAAATATTCAATGTGTTCTTCTTTACCAAAATTTTCCCTTATTTTTTTTGAGCGCGGATTTGAACAACTTTCTGGGAATTGAGAAAGGAATTTAACTAAAAGTTGGAATTTTTCAGAAAGTTCAGGATTAATATCATCCATTTTCTGTTTTGCCAATTCTTCGGCATCTTCGACGAAAAATACTGCCTCTGACATCATAACCTCCTAATGTTTTAAGGTAGTATAATTTTTTAGAGCATAAAGTTACAGTTAAAACTAGCATGACCTGTTCACTTATGTCAGGAGGACTCTTGCCTGTTTGCAAACGCAAACGGCCTGAGCACCCTTTCACAGTTAGCATCCAGATACTCGGCCCACCACTGAACCATCAGTCGGAGTTCATCTGGTTGTTCAGCCTTATGAATATAAGCCGCACGCACAGAATTCCGTTCTTGATGGCTCATCTGCCGTTCTACGGCATCATTCGAGCATAATCCACACTCAATCAAAGCACTACAAGCCATCGTTCTGAATCCATGGTCACATACTTCTCTTTTGTGCCATTGTCTATTTTACGAAACGCGTTGCTGATGGTGTTTCTATTTGTTATTTACTTTATTTCATTAAATATATCTTTCTTTATTGATAATTATCCAAAATGTGTTAAAGGATAACCTATAACAAATACAAGGAGGTGTAATGTATAAAAATAACGATGAAGCCATTGATTGGGAAGCCAAGAGACTTCTTGATGATGGTATCTATACTGATACCGAACAAGCTTATTTAGAAGCAGAAAAAAGAGTTATTCATATAAGGGAGCAAGTAAAACAGCACCATGTTAAGCAACAGTTTAAATTGAAGATTAAATCAATCAAGAAAAAACTTAGTCACGATAATGATCATGCTTATATCCCTTATTCTAACAATAAAAAATATTGGGGTGATTAAATATGACAACAAAAACGATAAAACAACAAATTGCTTCAGCACAAGAGCGTTTATTCTTCTTGGAAGCTAAAAAGAAACAACAAACAAAAAAAGAAAATACTCGCCAGAAAATTATTTTCGGTGCAGAGGTTGCCAAAGTCTTAGGATGTGATATTGGTTATGTAGATAAAGAATTAGTCTTTGGTGTTCTGCTTAACATATCTAAACTATCTGAGCGTGATATTGAAAGGTATAGAGCACAAGGTCAAGTCTATATCGAAAATGTTATAAATAAGTCCAAATGTTAATTATGTTTTTCACGTCCGAACGGTGAACCGACCTAAAACTTGCTTTTAGGTCGGTGAGCTGTTGAGCAAGCCCCAGAGGGCGCGGTAGCTAATTTATCCCCACCACTATCTCAGGAAGAGATTCGCAGCATATTCACCATTAATAAAAACATCACATTCATGATCTGGTGCTGAAAATGCGTGGGTTTCTCTTTTACATCGAGCCATGACTTTTTTGCCGTTGTAGGTAGCTGTATAGACATTAGTGTAACTATTACTAAAGACCCCAGCTAAACTTTTATCTTGATTCAAGAACGATTCATTTATAATTAGCGTTTCATTTATCCATAGTTTTAAAACACCGTTTGGCATGTTTGCGCTAATTAGAAGTTGTTCGCCATCCTGAGTTCGGTAAGGTTGTTTTGCGGAAAAATTGGTACAGCCTACCAGAAAAAATATTCCCAGAATTAAGACTCTGCCTGTCATTTACTATCCTTAAGTTAAATTTTTATATTTAATCTTAGAAAAATCCCCTTTAAATAAAATTCAAAGGGGGAGGGTTTTATCAGATCTCAAAATCTTCCAGCGTTTTACCATTTTCAAGCGCAGCAGCGATAGCTTTTGGTGTACGACCCTGACCTGTCCATAATTTTTCACTGCCGTTTTCATCGACATATTTATATTTGGCTGGACGAGGAGCACGTTTAGATTTTGTTGACTTGGTGGCAGAAACAGAACCGAGCAGTTCAGCCGGATCGATACCATCTTCTAACAGTTTGGCACGAAGAGCTTCAATTTTTGCCAGACGTTCAGCCTGTTCTTGTTGAACTTTGGTTTCTTCTTCACGGCGCTCTTCAACAATAACAGTCAACTTTTCCAGCATTTCTTCCAATGTTGCCAAATCGGTTTCACGCGCCTGAGCACGTAGGGTGCGGATATTGTTTAATACTTTAAGTACTTCACTCATAGCTTATTATCCTGATGGTGATAAGAAATCATCGATAGGGTGTCTGAATTTGACATATGTCAGAAATAAATTGTATATCAATACGGATACGGAGGAAATAATGAAAAAGAGAAAATCAAAGAAAAATCCGCTTGAGGATACAGCGGTGTTAAGTCGAATTGCCAAAAACGCCTCACAGAAAGCGATCAACGAGGCATTCAGGGCTGGAATGCCTATCCACTCTATTTCAGAAGGAAAGCTGATAAAAGAATATCCTGATGGAAGAAAAGAGTGTGTTAAAACGTTGGATATAGTACCGATTTCTCTCGCGTCAGCCGTTCGTCAGTTAACCCGCTAATTACGCACCGCTATCTATTGTTTGACTCAAGTTAATGGTTTATCTGTTTTTCATCGTTTGGATGAAAAGGAGTTAAACATGGTGTTATTAAAAAACAGAAAATATAGAAAAGGGTTCTCTCTGCTTGAACTAATGTTAGTTTTAGGTGCTATTGCTGGGTTGGTTGTCAGTGCGTTTATGATTTATCCCAAAGTTCAGGCAGCACAGCGTGCAGAGATTGAATTAAAAAATATCACAGCTATCGTGTCTGGGATAAATGCCATTTATGGTTCCAGCAGTAATTATACAGGGGTCAATGCAAGAACATTAATTGACGCGAAAATCATACCAAGTCAAATGAGAGTTGGGAATACTTATCAGGTGGTTAATATATGGAAAGGGCCTGTGAGCTTTAGCTATAGTAATCATGGCTTTAACATTACCTACGGTAATGTTCCTTCTGTTGAGTGTGCCAAGCTAGTGTTAGCAACGGCATCCATGTTTTCAAATATATCTGTTGGTGATAACGAGGGTTATGATGAAGAAGGTAATGAAGTCGGAACCAGTGGTACTGTGAAACAGGGGGTTAAAAATGTCGATGAAGTCACTAAATATTGTTCTAATGAGATGAATGTTATCTCATTTGGATTTGGCTATTGATGTAGTCATTAGTTATTTTTTCTACCATTGTGCTAATAAATAACTGGTTTGCTCAATAAATAAAGATAAATGATATCTTGACCACTTTTTTATTTTTGCTAATTAACATGTATGTAAATAAAAAAGGACGGTGAAGGATGAAAATAACAAATAAAAAAGGGTTTTCCCTATTGGAAATAACACTGGTGTTAGGTGTTGGCGCAGCAATGGCTTTCATGAAGTTTCAGGACATGAAAAGCGATCAAGAAAACATTATGGCGAATACCGTAGGTTCACAGATGAAGCAAATGGGAGAGGCGGTTAACCGCTATATAAGTATCCGCTATGACAAACTTTCAACCCTAACTTCCAGTAGTAGCCAGAGCAGCGATCCGGGACCAAGAACCTGTTCGGCTAATGGTTGTGAAATTACCTATCAGACGCTGTTAAATGAAGGGCTGTTGCCTGTCAGTTATACCGGAATAAATGCGCAGAAATCAGCGTATAAGATTTTATTAAAACGTTCTGGAACAACACCTAACTACGTCATTAATGGACTTGTTATTACCACGTTGCCTTGGTCAGAGGGAAACCGTATTCGCTATGATTTGTTAGGCCGTGCCATGCAAGCAGCGGGCATTGATAGTGGTATGACGCAATCCGCTACGGTGGCATCGGGTACGGCTGGTCAATGGACTGAGAGCCAAAGTAACTACAGTGGGATTAATGCAGCAGGACTGTTGGCCTACCGTGTAGGCTACGATTCTTCTATGTATTCCGTTTATCTGCGTCGTGATGGAACACTCCCTATGACAGGGGATTTGAATATGGGCGGTCAGAGTATTAATTATGCCAAAGATATTACCGCATCGGGTGATGTTAACGCGACCTCGTTTAACGGTACCTATGGTCGTTTTGCCAAGAATGTGGGTATTTCAGAAGACTTGACAGTAAATGGGTTTTCCACCTTTGGTAAGAACGTATCGATGAACAGCCAGCTTACGGTAAAAAATGGTATCAACTCTGAAAGCTATGTTTCAGCCAGAACCCAAGCCAGCAAACTTCAGATTGGTGGTGGTGGCACCAGCGATCCGAATATGCTCCTGCTGAACGTATCAGGCGGTGCGGGTGATGGCTATCTTTCCCTGAATGGAGATAACAACTCCTCTGTTAAACTGGATATTTGGGGTAGCCAAAGAGTGAGAGGCGACCTCACATTATCGGGTTCAAATGATGGAAAAACGACAGGAGCGATTTCTGCATCAGGAAATATATCATCAGAAAAAACAGTTTCTGGCGAATATTTACAGCCTAAATCGATCTCTATGGTTGGGGCAAGCTGTTCACCAGATGGGTTAATTAGCAAGGACAATAAAGGGGCTACACTGTCCTGTCAATCTGGTGTATGGAGGGAAAACAGCGGTGGTCTAATTACTCTTGATGGTAATACATGTTCTGCTGGATCTGAACCTGTTCTATATTATGCTTCAAAAGCAGTATTTTGGGGCGGGCAAGTAAGAACAAATCCGTATGGTGATCAAAAGCTTTGGGTTCCTGAATATAATATTAATGAAACTCAGGCACATTGTACGACCTCTGGAGGGGGAGAGAAAGGTGAAAAGGAAAACTGCCGCACAATACCTAAATATATTAATATAACGCAGGTTAAATGTGGATAAGGTTTAAAATAACATGCTCGCATAAGCAAAATTATTATTACTTATCGCTGTATCTTAATCTGATAATGGTTTCGGTATTGAACCCCTCGTAAAAAGCGCCCAACATTCAGCCTTCAAAAGGAATGTTTTACTGTCAAAGGAAAATGACAATGCCGGGTGCTGCTCGTCTCAACGACATTGGAAGTGGTCATGACTGTTTCCCTGAAACCCCGATAATCGAAGGCAGTTCTGATGTCATTATTAATGGTCAGCCTGCTGCCCGACAAGGGGATGCTGTTCTGCTTCATGGTTGTCCCTGTCCCAATACACCACATGGTGTTCATTCCCGAAAAATCGCCGAAGGTTCATCGACCGTCATTATTAACGGTAAAAATGCTGCGCGTATTGGGGATGGTATCAATTGCGGTGGTGTCATTGTCTCCGGCAGTGGCAACGTCATTATTGGTGATACACCCCATCGTTCTCCCGTTCAGGACTGTGCTAAACAGGCAGCATTAACCCGAGCACCATTGCTGGCGTTAACACCAATGCTGGCTGTAGAGCCTGTTTTTGCCAAATCCTGTTTACGTGGCGCGGGTTGTACCGATGCGGGAAAGGAAGAAGAGCCACAGGGCAACATCGGGGAAATGAGTTTTTATGTCGCTGAACCTGTTAAGCAGGCTAATCCCTCGCAAGAAAAATCAGTTGAGGTAAAGCAGTATGCGCAGGCAGCGAAAAAGAAAAATACGTCTTCTGCCGTTTCTCCTCCCCAATCATTTACCGGAAAAACCGAACCGTTATCCAAGACCCCGCCCGGTGCGATTAACAAGCCTCAGATACCCCCGATGGAGCCGTGGTATAAAACGGTATTCGACCTGTTAGTGGGTAAAGCGGATGCGGCAATGTTGCCGCCACCTCAACAAGTGGTAATGGCAGGTACGGCAGCACAGGCGGGTGCGATCGCTGCTGCGGGTGGCGCTGTAGCTCAGGCCAATCAGGATGCAGCAAAGGCACTGACACATCAGATGAAACGCCTTTCTGGGCCATCAATCTGGCAAGGTCAGTTGCAGATGGCGCAAAGTTTCCTGCTGATGGGAGCGTTGATTCAACACCATCTGAAAGGTGAAAAAGCAGATTTACTGACACCTGAGAAATTGCTTGAGGCAGCTAATAAGCAGGGAACCGTCCCCAGTCGTGTTCGTTATCAGTGGATGGAAGATGAGGAAACAGGCAGGCTGAAGGCGGTTGGCTACCACACCAGTATGGAAAGCGGGCGCGATCAGGTTCGTGTCAGATTACTGAAACATGATTTCCCCAATAACCGCTACGAGTTCTGGGAAGAGGGCGCAACAGGGCCAACTATTTTATGGACACCGGATAATCCGGGTATCGAATTACCCACGGATACGGCACACGGTGAACAGCCTGTTATTCCGTCAGCCATACCGGGACTTGAAATTCCAGAGATGGATGATGTCAGCATTCTTGCAACACCGATGCCGGACGAGAAGGATTTTCGGGATTACATTCTGGTGTTCCCTGAGAATGCGTTTCCACCGATTTATGTTTATTTGAGTAAAAAGATTGATACGCCTATTTGGACAAAAACGGAAGATTTAACCCCAGTATCTAATGCTTATACGCATTGGATAAAACATCGGAAGGAGTTTTCTGAAAAAAACTATAACAATTCTAAGGAATATGTTAACGATACACATGATTTTGTTAACAATCCTCCTGCGGGGGTTTTAATAAAAAAACGTGGCAATGGTGATACTTTATATTATCATCCAGAATCAAATACATTCGCTGTAATGAATAAACATGGTGTTCCGAAGACAATGTTTAAGCCAAAGAATAAAATGTTATATTGGGAGAAGCAATGAGCAACAAATTCTTGTGTCCATGTTGTGGGGAGAGAACAATTTACGCTTTGGGCGATTATGAAATTTGCCCTGTATGTAATTGGGAAGATGACCCAGTGCAGTCGCGAGAACCTGATTGTGCAGGAGGGGCAAATCAGATGAGTTTAAATGAAGCCAGAGAAGCTTTTAAAAATGGCCAAAAAATTAAATGATGTAATAGTAGGGATACATGGCGAGTTATTCTTTATTTGATGTTATTTATTTAAAAAGTGATCTTCCAGAGAAAGGGTTAAAAAAAGGAATGTTAGGGACTATTGTTCACATTTATGACGAGCCATCCCCTGCATATGGCATAGAGTTTTGTGATGATAATGGTGAGACACTGGCTTGGATCACATTAACACCAGACTGTTTCAGTAAGGTTGATTTTAAAAAATAGTTTGATGATTCACTCATTAAAATAAAAATCTCATAACGATGAACTGTAATAAAAAATTAAATAGCAGCACAACAATCTGTATGTGCTGCTCAACTTCCCACACAATTAAAGTTTTGGGCTTAATGCGTTATCCTCATGACTGTTTCATTAGTCTACAGGGATCACTTCCGGCGTATGAAAAGTACGAAATAACAGATCAAGCCGTTCCCAAAGAACGAAGATCAAAATCTCTTTTGCCTTGGGTTCATCCAGTTCAATAACGGCGTAAATCAATGCCCGACACTGATCGATGATTTCTTCCAGTTCCAGTGGGGTGTTATCGAACATGATAAACCTCCGTTGCTGGATGTTGAGATGTGGCAAAAAAAGCAGTAGCCAGATGCAGATTTTCAGGAAGGGAATAGGTAAACTGACAGACAGCCATAGCGTTACTCCGTATAACGTTGAGGTTAGCCCTTGTCTGGTATTGCAAGTACCTTTCAGGGGCGATGGGTGTTCAAGTGAGTTGTGATAGGCTTTCGTACCTGATTGGCTGCAATGTAAAGCTAGGATTGACGCTAGTCAATTGCTAAACGTGATAAAAAAAATCTACATAAGCTAAGTCTTTTATCTTTCAGATCTGCATAGCTCCATAGTCGTTTGAACGGGCGAAGTTATTGTGAATACTATAAATAATATCTTTTTAATTAGGCTTCCATGTCTAATATTTTTGGGGGGTATTTTGAGATTTTTCCTTAATGAAATCAATGAGTTCATTAAAAGTAATTGGTTTGCTGAAGATATATCCTTGAAGATGGTGTATTCCTATCGATTGTAATTTATTTAATTGTGATGGAGTTTCTACACCTTCTGCAACGACTTCAAATCCAAGACCTTTCGACATGACCATTATTGCTTTTATAACGTCGATGCCGCTTTTGTTTATTTCTGATACAAAAGATTTGTCGATTTTTACAATGTCTACATTCATTTTTTGGATTAGGGATAATGATGAATACCCAGTTCCAAAGTCATCTATAGATATTTTTATGCCGTTTTTCTGTAATGTTTTTATTGAATCAATAACGTGTAAGTTATTCCCTGAGAAAATAGATTCAGTAAGCTCTATTTGTAATTTTTCCGGTGATAAATCGAATTTCTTCAGTAATTTAATAACGTGCTCTATGAAATTTTTTTCTTTAAATTGAACTGCTGAAACATTAACGCAAATCCGAATTGGTAATCCTGATTCATCTAATTTTTTCATGCAATCAATCGCTTGTTCCAAAACCCAGTATCCAATGTTAATAATTGTCCCATTTTTTTCAGCTAAAGGTATAAAAACATCCGGTGGGATCATTTTTCCGTCTACATTCCAACGTAATAAAGCCTCCGCAGATTCGAATTTATTTTTTCTTGCGTTGAATATTGGTTGAAATAAAACTGATAATTGATTTTTAGTAATAGCATGTTTTAATTTTGAACATAACTGGTAGCGTTCTAATGCTTCAGTAGCTATTTCTTTTTTGAACAAGAAATAGTGGTCTTCTTTATTGTTTTTATTATTATACATGGCTAAATCAGCACACGTAATTAATCCATTTATATCGCTTGCATGATCTGGGTAGATAGCTATTCCTATAGCAGCACTGAGTTCAAAAACATTGCTTTTTACATAGAAATCTTTTTTTATTAGGGAGTTTATTTCTAAAGCGATAGATTCTATATCATTTGTAGAGTTGATTTCACTGAATATTACAAATTCATCACCACCCCAACGGCATACAATTTTTTCATCGGACGCCCATTGTTTAAAGTTATGAGCTAAATGTATCAGAACAGTGTCGCCAACAGAGTGACCAAGATTATCATTAATATCTTTAAATCCATTCAAGTCAATAAAAAAAAGCACATGCTTTTTTTTATCATTAGTTATTAACTTTTCTTGCGTTTTTTCTAAAAATGTTTTTCTGTTAATAAGGTGTGTTAAGGAATCATATTGACTAAGATAAAATATTTCTTTTGTTCTTTTTATTACTTCATCCTCAAGATTATGAAGAAAATCTTCATTTTTATATTTTAATTCTATAGACGAGAGGATAAAACTGGCTGATTTTGCAGATGAAATAAACATAATAATAGAGTATAAAATACCAAGGATGCCAAGGACTTCATATTTGTATTGTTCATTAAAAATTAAATAAAGTGAATAAGGGATTAATAAGATGGTTGTGTACGCTAATGAAACGATTTTATCTCCTGCTAATACAGTTGCTGCCCCACCAGTCATAGCAGAGATAATAACCATTGTTGAGGCTGCCTCATAAACATCAAAGCACTGATGGAAATACAGGCAGTAAGCAGACCAGAGAGAAGCTGTGACAATGACACCAATTCTGAATTTTAATAATTCATATGACAGATTTATATTTTCTAATTTTTGGTTTTTTATCCAGTTATATAAGGTGTAGAGTCTTACAGACAAAACAAAAGTAAGTAGTATCAGCCATATTAGTCTGTAGTTATGGTTTTCGATACTATGGCCATCAAATCCAAAGACGAGTGCAATACCTGCGCTCAAGGAAATCGCGACACCTGATGCTAAATTTTGATAAAGAATAGAAATTTTTTCACGAAAAATCTTAATCGATTTCTCATGGTTCCCAATGTTTTTTTCAAAACGATAAGTGTTCATATGTTTTAGTAATTTTTAGTGTCATACCTCACTTGAATTATCGGCCATAACCCGATCAATATTATAGGGTTTTATTTTTTTATAGTGATAATTTTAGCATAAATGACTACATTAATGAGTTGTATAGTATAATGTTCAGAGCGCTGGTTGAAAATTATTAAATAGAAGCGAATTGAATGTATGATATTTGGACTAGTATGCTGGTACTATCTGGAAGCGAGTGATAATGTTTTAAATGCTCACAAATCATTAAATTTTAATAACATTCCAATGTTTGGTTATGAGGTTTTTTGTACATGCTGTTCAGCATTACCTTAACTCATAATATTCTTTGGAGCATTTATGTCTGCGATATTAAATAAAGTTAACTAAGTTATATTTTCTATTTATAGCTCAATAATGATTATTTCCTTCTTGATGCTTACGCCAGATAGAGAATAACATTTGAGACGTTCATTCCACCTATAATTTATCCCTTCTGCGCAAACTCAAACGGCCTGACCATCGCGTTGCTGTTAGCATCCAGAAAATCAGCCCACCATTGCAACATGAGGCGGCGTTGCTCAAGGTGTTTGGCCTTGTGAGTGTAGGCAGCGCGAACGTTGTTCTTTTCCATGTGGCTCATCTGAAGTTCAACCACATCTTCAAGCCAAATACCCGATTCAATTAAGGCACTACACGCCAGCGTTCGGAAACCATGACCACACAGGTCAGTTTTGGTGTCATAGCCCATTTTGCGCAGTGCCTTGTTGATGGTGTTTTCACTCATCGGCTTCATCGCATCATAACAGCCAGTCAGGATAAAGCCGTCATCACCGTTAACGTCATAGGTGAGGTCTTTCAGCTCTTCCAAAATTGCCAGCGCCTGACGACACAGTGGAACATAATGCTTCCTACGCATTTTGGCACCACGGCCTGAATGTTTGATCCCTTCAATGGCTTCACGCTGTTCAGGGATAACCCACAAAGCGCTTTTGAAATCGATCTCTGACCACCGGGCAAAGCGAAGTTCACTAGAACGCACAAAAATCAGTAGATTGAGTTTTATCGCCAATTGGGTCAGCCTGCTACGGCCTTTATAGGCTTCAATACGTTCCAGTAGGGTAGGTATCTCTTCCAGTTCAATAGCAGGGCGGTGTTCCGTCTGTGGCTTCTGAACCGCACCTTCCAAGTCATAAGCAGGATTGAAACGGATCATCTTTTGCTGGACGGCATAACGCATGATGGCGGTCGCGTACTGTTTCACCCGCATAGCGATTTCCAGATAACCCAGCTTCTCTATCTTTTTGATGGGAATCAGCAGATCGCCTGTATCCAGCTCAGCAATGTCTTTGTTACCTATGTCAGGAAATAGGTAGGTTTCCAGTCGTGTCCAGACAGAACGCTGATAATCTTCCGACCATGTGGTTTTGGTGGCAAACCAGCTTTTGGCAACGGTCTTGAAAGCGCGGGTATTGTTACGCTTCTCTTGAATGGTTTTGTTGTCAGCCTGCTTTTTAGCGCTAGGGTCAATTCCAGAAGCTAGCAGTTTTTTTGCTTCATCCCGGCGTTGTCTTGCATCAGCCAGAGAAACAGCAGGGTAGACGCCGATGGAAAACACCTTCTGTTTTCCTTCGAAGCGATAGCCTAACTGCCAGTATTTGGAACCATTGGGATGAACCAGCAAGTAGAGGCCGAACCCGTCAGTGAGCTTCACCGCCTTTTCTGACGGCTTGGCATTTTTTACTTTAGTATCAGTAAGTGACATGACGGTTCCCTCCGATTGCTGGTAAAAACGAAATCGAACCAGCTTTACCAGTATTTTTACCAGCAAAAGGGTATGGCTTCGAGTGTTTTTTGGTGAACGAGGGCGAACCTGAAGAAGGGGGTAACCAATTGATAAAAAGCAAAAAAGCAGACGTCAGTGAACGTCTGCTTTCTTTAAATTGGCTCCTCTGACTGGACTCGAACCAGTGACATACGGATTAACAGTCCGCCGTTCTACCGACTGAACTACAGAGGAATCGGTTAAGTGCGGTGGATAATAGCGGTAGCGTTTCAGGTTGTCAAAGCCTGTTATCGATGGATGCGTTTGATTGCCGAACTAATAACCAACATATTGAAATTATTGCCCAAGTTGAACACTAAAAAGTAATGAAATATGCCGACTCGCGGGCAGGCTTGCACCTTAAAATAGCAAGGTTTGCTTTAAGATGGTGCAGGCGTGTGTTGTCTCGATGATGGGTTCCCCATACAAAATCAGGGAGGTTGGTTGGCAGAATCATTTCTTTTCCTTATTTTACCTGTTTCTTATCAAGGTAGTATCACTTTTCCTTAGGCATAGGAACATAATATGGCGCGCTTTTTGCTACCTCTTTAGGGTAATTACTCAGGAGGCAGGCATGAATCTTAGACGGCTCAAATATTTTGTGAAAATCGTTGATATCGGTAGCCTGACACAGGCTGCTGAGTTGTTGCATATTGCACAACCGGCGCTGAGCCAGCAGGTCGCGACGCTGGAGAGTGAACTTGAAAAACAACTGCTGGTGCGGAGTCGACGTGGTGTTACGCCCACTGAAGCAGGGAAAATTCTTTATTCTCATGCACAGACGATATTGTCACAGTGTGAACAGGCAAAGGATGCGGTGAGTGGTGCACGGCAATCAATGAGTGCGTAAATGTTAACTATAGAGCCAGCTATTTCCCGATGGCTGGCTATTAATCTGACTTCCTTGTTTGACGTCCTGTCATAAATGAGCCCCTTTTATTTTTTCTGTGAAAACCATCACAATTCATAACATTGGTGTTTTCTTAAGAACAGTAATTTTTTCTCTCAAAAATAAAATGGTTTTTTAGTTTTTTTACTTATTTGATTTATTTATCTGTAGCGATTCATTTTATTGCTGTAGTGCGAATATGATTTTCTTAAAATGATAATAGACACTAGCGGTCAGGCCATTCACAGTGTTACATTAATCTTCGTTATGTTTTCTCTAATCCTGTGCGACAAAGAACGGGTGTTGCCTTATGGATGTATGGTGGTTATTTTTTTGATTAAGGAGTTCAAATGAATAATATCCTCTCTCATCTTTTAATAAAGTTGGCAGAAAAGGAAGTTGGAGAAAAAGCGCTTAACGCTAAGATTGAATCGTTAGAGATGCTGATTTCTGCTATTGTTTCAACGTTAGATGATAGTAAAATCAATGAGTTGAATAAGAAAATAGAAGATGTTGTTGCTGATGCATCGCAGCGAAAGGATGAGTGTAATTGCTTAGCTTTCGAACTATTGGCGAAAAATATCAATCGAATCACAACCGTTTCGCTACGGGAATAACCTTTTTATATAATCAATGGTGGTAACATTAATTGGTCGCATATTAATTCCCGAACATCAGTTGAGAATTATTTATATCCAATAATAGAGAGTACTTGTGCTATGCGCGATTTTTCTGAAAAAATTGAAGGCGCTGACATTGTCTGCGCCTTTCTTGCATTTATACCCGCCATGCTTCAAGTTACATGTACATTGGTTGCGTTCAAATACTCAGTCTGTCGTGGGCCTCAGCCCACAGGGCCAACACGCCGTCTTGTTCAAATCGCTAATTTTTTGTCCTGAAACTTGAATTATTTAGGGTATATACACGTTACTTCACGTCCGCAGCCTGCTTTTTCCGGCGAATAAACTGATAAGCAATAGCCAGAACAATAAACCATAACGGTGTGACAATGAGCGCTTGGCGTGTATCCGGCTGCAATGTTAACAGTACGATAACGAAAGCGAAAAAGGCCAGGCATATCCAGCACATGAAGATACCTAATGGCATTTTATATGATGACTCTGCATGCAACTGTGGGCGTTTTTTACGATATGTTAAGTAAGAGCACAGGATGATACTCCAGATGAACATGAATAAAATTGCAGAAACGGTGGTCACTAGTGTAAAGACGGTCATCACATTCGGAATCAGATAGATCAACACCACGCCTGAGAGCAAACAAATACAGGAAAACATCAGCCCGGTAGAAGGGACTGAGCGTTTAGATAGCATACCGAAACTTTTTGGCGCATCGCCTTGTTTAGCAAGGCCAAAGAGCATGCGACTGGTTGAGAATACACCACTATTGGCGGAAGAGGCTGCAGATGTCAGCACGACGAAGTTGATCATACTGGCAGCAGCAGGTAAGCCGACAAGTACAAACATTTCCACGAAAGGACTACGATCCGCCGTAATTGCACTCCACGGCGTTACGGACATAATCATGATTAATGCAAAAACATAAAACATGATTATGCGAATTGGGATGGCGTTAATCGCGCGGGGCAACACGACTTTTGGATTTTTAGTTTCAGCGGCGGTCGTGCCCACCAGTTCGATGCCGACAAACGCGAATACGGCTATCTGGAACCCAGCAAAGAAGCCACTAATCCCTTTAGGGAACATGCCACCATCATTCCAAAGATTGGTAAAAGAGGCGACATTTCCAGATGGAGAAGAAAACTGCATCATGACCAGTGCGACACCGACCACGATTAGTGCGACGATGGCGACAATTTTTATCATTGCGAACCAGAATTCCATTTCGCCAAACAGTTTCACTGTCGCCAGATTTAGCGTAAGTAATAGCAGAACGCAAAGCAGGGAAGAGACCCACTGCGACAAATCAGGGAACCAGAACTGAGAGTAGGCGCTAATCGCTACGACATCGGCAATCCCGGTTACTACCCAGCAGAACCAGTAAGTCCAGCCAGTAAAAAAACCAGCCCATGGTCCAAGCAGGTCGGCAGCAAAATCACTGAATGATTTATAGTTAAGGTTGGAGAGTAATAACTCTCCCATCGCACGCATGACGAAAAACAGCATAAACCCAATGATCATATAAACGAAAATGATCGAAGGACCAGCCATGCTGATGGTTTTGCCCGAGCCCATGAATAGCCCAGTACCGATCGCTCCGCCGATGGCGATGAGTTGAATATGACGATTAGTCAGATTCCGTTGCAGTCCCTCTCCCTGTTCAGGGGCAAGGTCTGTGGATTCTTTTGATTGTTCGACCATTTAAGTACACTTTCCTGTTTCTGTCTGTGATGTGTTTTGAGCTCTTTGGCGGCTCTCGTTTGCGAAAATCGAAGAGAATAAGATAGCGCAACCGCAGTACTTATTACAGCGGATGTCTGAGATAGCCAAGCATAAAGAGGGCAGATAATGATGTAAGATGCTGCTGTATGTTTTTCGCCCTAAAATGAAGATGATATAAAATGACGCGGAGTATAGATATATAGCTCGCGCAGGTTAACAAAATTGCCCGCCGCTAACAATGCTATTATTGCGGTGTAAAAAATTAATATGAAGTATTTGACAGGCGAGCCTAGGAGGAGAATAATCCCCCCGTTGGGTCGTTAGCTCAGTTGGTAGAGCAGTTGACTCTTAATCAATTGGTCGCAGGTTCGAACCCTGCACGACCCACCAACAATTTCAATGAGTTAAGGTTTTTAATCCAATTTTTTTGGATTGATTTTAATCTATATATATCCACGCTTTAATTCTATTTTCTCTTGTTAATTCTTATTTTTTCATTTGATTTTAAGATTTTTACCATTTAATACATACGATGGCCTTTGGTGTGTCTTTTATTCATATGGTGTAATAACGTCGAGAAGAAATATAGAGAATTGGTTGTATATACCCACCATACTTCAAGTCTGCCTCTGGCCGATTTGCACTCACCCGAATCACTTACCTGAGTAAGCTTATCGGAATGAAATGAGAGACATCCTGTTTCTCACCGAGGGGCAGCTATTGATTGGTCAAACTCGTTCCCGGCGAAGTTGTCCTTCGTTTGCCGCGTTCCGATGCACATGACTGAACATTTACCCTAAAGGGTAACGCTTCGCGCTGTTCAACGCGTTAATGTTTTGTCCTGCAACTCGAATTATTTAGGGTATAGCTAAAAATTATTGTTCCGCTTGGTCAAGACGTGCTTCATGCATCCTGATGAGTTTCGAGAAAGTGCTATGCTAACAAGTGGAATAGTTGATAGATCGTATATGATGTTACGGATTTGCACAGGGTAGTGTTTAGATCCACTGGGGCGGCGTTTAGAAGTCGCTGGAGTTTCCTGGTTAGCAATAAGCAAGTGTCTGCTTGATTTCGGAGATTCATATGGGATTTGAAAAATTACTGGCTGTCATAGAAAAAAGTCACCAGGATCCAAAATCAGTTATCTCATTGTCTGAACTGAGCCAGGCAATCCATGAGATAATTTGTACGGAAAGTTCAAAAGAGTACAAAATAAATGAGTGCTTCAGCGAGTTGAGGGAGTTGGTTGATGAAAGAAAAGCGCTCTCTCGGAAACAACTCCTGGATAAGGCGTTGGTGATGGAATTAACGCAATATAAAAAGAAAGAAGAAGCGCTGCTTCTGAAACTTATCAGTATCGGAAATAGATAGACGAGAGTCTCTATTTTTTAAATCAAAAACGGTATGCTAAATATCACTACACCGCCAGATCAAATTACTGAGATGGCGGTGTGGCAAATAGTGCTATTTGCGGTAGCTGGTTTTGATTTGTTTAATCGTGTTGTCAAATACAGCTGCTTGCTCGACGTCTTCCAATTGAGCAATATATCTTTCCATATTGATGATCACTTTACCGGCATCCGCCTGGCCGATTGCTTTTAATAACAGTGTAACCATCGCTTTCAGACAGGTAACCTCATGGGCTAGGGTCTCAGCGGATGCGGTAGTAGAAAAATCTACGTTGCTCATGTTTTCTCCTCAACAAGAAAAAAGGTGTTTTCCTTCGCCTGCTGCGGCGTTACCGCTGACACGGCAGGCAGAATCAGATAGCGGGGAGTATAACATAAAGCATATTGTGGATTGATATTATTCGTGGATAACGCCATTTTAGTGACTGTTTTTTATGCATTTAATTGATTGTAATAGCGTCTATATTTTGGATGTTGTTTTGTGGCAAAGGCTATAGATGTGTTTCGCCTAATACATATGATGTTCACTATGGACGCTTTTCTCTGAATATATTATTTGTATAATATCGTTGTAGGCGATGATGGAATGTCTAATCACATTCTGATTACAATAGTGATTTTTCGTTGACATTCAAGATATAAAGCCAATTGTATGCCATTGGATTTGTTTTCTACACATTTTGTGTCATCAAACGGTTTATACTGCGTAGCGTATTTGAAATGTTAAGAGTGTGATCAGCATGCGCCCTCAGGTTAACGATATATTGTTATGATCGAGAATGCGCTTTATTCCTTCTCGGTATATTTTAAAATACATATTCATATAAGCCAGTGTTCATTATTTTTTGAAATCAACGTAGTATCACCTGCAAGCAACTTTTCATGTAAGTGTTACTCCCTTTTTTGGAGAATTATCTTTGATTAGCGTTTTTCTTGTTGATGACCATGAACTGGTGCGGGCAGGGATACGACGCATTCTTGACGATATCAAAGGTCTAAAAGTGGTCGGTGAGGCATGCTGTGGTGAGGATGCCGTCAAATGGTGTCGAAGCAATGATGTCGATGTTGTTTTGATGGACATGAGCATGCCGGGGATCGGTGGGCTTGAAGCGACACGTAAGATCCTACGATTTATGCCAGATATCAAAGTCATTATGCTCACTATTTATACCGAAAATCCGTTGCCCGCCAAAGTGATGCAGGCGGGTGCTGCGGGATATGTTAGTAAAGCTGCTGCTCCTCAAGAAGTCATTTCTGCTATTCGAGCGGTACATGCAGGTAAGCGGTATATCGCTTCTGATATTGCGCAACAAATGGCATTAAGCCAACTGGAGCCGCAGACAGATGCACCACTAGAGTGTTTGTCTGAACGCGAATTACAGATTATGCTAATGATAACTAAGGGGCAGAAGGTGACTGAAATCTCAGATCAACTCAACCTTAGCCCCAAAACAGTGAACAGTTATCGTTACCGTATGTTTAGTAAGCTGAATATCAACGGTGACGTAGAGTTAACGCATCTGGCTATCAAGCATGGGCTTTTTACCGCGGAGACATTGTTAAGTAGTGAGTGAGAGTTTCGATGCTTCGGCATTTTTAAAAACGGTAACGAGCCAGCCTGGGGTCTACCGGATGTACGATGTCGGTAATACGGTCATCTACGTCGGTAAGGCAAAAGACTTAAAAAAACGACTTGCCAGCTATTTCCGCAGTCATGTCGCCAGCCGTAAAACCGAGGCATTAGTCAAAAGCATCAAGCATATTGATGTCACGATCACGCATACGGAAACTGAAGCCTTACTGCTGGAACACAACTACATCAAGCTTTACCAGCCGCGTTATAATGTCTTGTTGCGCGACGATAAATCCTATCCCATGATTTTCCTGAGCGGTGATGTGCATCCACGTTTGGCTGTTCACCGTGGCGCTAAGCATGCGAAGGGCGAATATTTCGGCCCGTTTCCTAACGGCAATGCTGTGCGTGAAACGCTAATATTGCTGCAAAAGCTGTTTCCGGTACGCCAGTGTGAAAATAGCGTCTATCGCAATCGCTCTCGCCCTTGCCTGCAATATCAAATTGGTCGCTGCCTCGGGCCTTGCGTTAGCGGTTTGGTTAGCGAAGAAGATTATCAGCAGCAGGTTGAGTATGTTCGTCTGTTCTTGTCTGGCAAAGATCAGCAAGTGCTGAATAAGCTCATTTCCCGGATGGAGGCGGCCAGTCGGGAGTTGCATTTTGAAGATGCTGCACGGATACGCGATCAGATCCAAGCAGTTCGTCGGGTGACGGAAAAACAATTTGTTTCCGGTGACGGCGAAGACTTGGATGTTATCAGCGTTGCCTTTGATGCCGGCATGGCTTGTGTCTATGTCCTGTTCATCCGACAGGGAAAAGTACTTGGTAGCCGGAGCTATTTCCCCAAAGTGCCTGGCGGTACGGAATTGGGGGAAGTTGTGCAAACTTTTGTCGGGCAATTCTATTTACAAGGGAACTTAGGCCGAACGCTTCCTGCCGAAATTTTGCTTGATTTCACCTTGCCCGATAAAGATTTGCTGACAGAGTCTCTGACGGCAGTGGCGGGCAGAAAAGTACAGATTCAAACGAAGCCTCGTGGCGATCGTGCGCGTTATTTAAAATTAGCGCGGACGAATGCTGCTACGGCACTGGTCACAAAATTGTCTCAGCAATCCACGATTCATCAGCGTTTAGCTGCATTAGCTAACGTCTTACAGTTGCCAGAAATTCATCGGATGGAGTGTTTTGACATCAGTCATACGATGGGGGAGCAAACTGTAGCATCCTGCGTGGTATTTGACGCCAACGGTCCGTTACGTTCGGAATATCGCCGCTATAATATCAGTGGGATTACGCCAGGTGATGATTATGCCGCCATGGCACAAGTTCTTCGACGCCGGTATGGCAAGGCGTTGGATGACGGCAAAATACCGGATGTCATTGTGATCGATGGTGGGAAAGGGCAACTTAGCCAGGCTCAGTCCGTATTTGACTCGTTGCAAGTATCGTGGAATAAAAACAAGCCACTGCTACTTGGTGTCGCGAAAGGCAGCGATCGTAAAGCCGGACTGGAAACGCTGTTTTTTGAGGCGACGGGGGAGGGCGTAGCCCTGCCAGCTGATTCTCCTGCGCTGCACGTCATCCAGCATATTCGCGATGATTCGCATGACCATGCGATTGGCGGGCACCGTAAGAAGAGAGCAAAAGTGAAAAACACCAGTACGCTGGAGCTTATTGAAGGTGTCGGCCCTAAGCGTCGCCAAACCCTGCTAAAATACATGGGAGGGTTACAGCCTTTGATGAATGCCAGCATTGAGGAGATTGCAAATGTTCCAGGAATTTCGCATGCATTAGCAGAAAAAATCTTCCATGCATTGAAACACTAGGGACAATGTAGCAACATACTCCTAGTATCCACTCCAGCCAGATAGTTACCTAAGCGCTATGCAATTTAATATACCGACGTTGCTTACCCTGTTTCGTGTTGCTCTTATTCCGTTTTTCGTGCTGGCGTTTTATCTTCCATTCGTCTGGGCACCGCTGCTTTGTGCGTTGATCTTCGTGTTTGCTGCCGTGACGGATTGGTTTGATGGTTTCCTTGCTCGTCGCTGGAAACAGACCACGCGTTTTGGTGCCTTCCTCGATCCTGTTGCGGATAAAGTGATGGTAGCTGTCGCGTTGGTGCTGGTTGCGGAATACTATCATTCCTGGTGGATTACGCTGCCTGCTGCAACGATGATCGCTCGGGAAATCATTATTTCAGCATTACGCGAGTGGATGGCTGAAATTGGTAAAAGAAGCAGCGTTGCCGTGTCGTGGATAGGCAAGGTAAAAACCACAGCTCAGATGATGGCGCTTTTTGCTTTGCTATGGCGACCAGAGCGCATTGTTGAAGGTATTGGCGTTGCTGCGCTGTACATCGCTGCCGTGCTGACTTTCTGGTCCATGTTTCAGTATTTGAACGCTGCGCGCCACGATTTGCTTGAACCTTGATCGAAGCGCCGTAAAAACCAGCAAACGAATGCGGTTGCTTGATAATTCTGTTGACTCATCGCGTCAGGTCAGTAGAATGCACCGCATCAACGATGATGCTGCTTTGTAAGAAGTTAATCAAATCAGCGAGTTCTGTGTTGCGGGAATAGCTCAGTTGGTAGAGCACGACCTTGCCAAGGTCGGGGTCGCGAGTTCGAGTCTCGTTTCCCGCTCCAATTTAAAACATCGGCAATAGCGGATGTTAGTCACTAAGACTTGGTATTTTGGCGCGTTAGCAAAGCGGTTATGTAGCGGATTGCAAATCCGTCTAGTCCGGTTCGACTCCGGAACGCGCCTCCAATATTTTAGCCCGGGTGGTGAAATCGGTAGACACAAGGGATTTAAAATCCCTCGGCGTACGCGCTGTGCGGGTTCAAGTCCCGCCCCGGGCACCATTGATAAATCAATAGACGTCAACCAACGTCTATTTTTTTGCCTAAAACCCACGGTTTTACTGGCTTTTCCTTCATTCCATACTCTTCCTACGTCAACACAATTCAACTGACATCAACTTGCTTGTGTGGGTACAATTGCGGGTATACTTCAGTATGGTAAATCCTTGTACCCTCAATAATGCATTTATTGAAGGAAAAGCATTATGGCACTCACGGACATCAAGGTACGTTCAGCAAAACCGGAAGAGAAGCCTTATAAACTTACTGATGGAAACGGTATGTTTCTTTTGGTCCATACCAATGGGTCTAAATATTGGCGCTTACGCTATCGTTCGGATGGCAAAGAAAAGACGTTGGCGCTAGGTGTCTACCCTGAGGTTTCCCTTTCTGAAGCGCGTCAGAAACGAGATGAAGCGCGAAAACTGATTTCTGCTGGCGTTGATCCTAACGAGCACAAAAAAGCAGCCAAAACTCAGCAACAAGATGATGAGCAAACCTTCGAGGTTGTGGCCCGAGCTTGGCATGCCGACAACAAGAAATGGTCGGAATCTCATGCCGAACGTATCCTGAAAAGCCTGAGCGACAATATTTTCCCCGCCATCGGTGGCACTCATATCGCAAATCTGAAAACACGCGACTTGCTGACACCAATTAAAAGCGTTGAACGTTCAGGACGTTTAGAAGTGGCTAAGCGTCTAAAACAACGTGTGACCGCCATCATGACCTATGCCGTACAAAACGGCCTGATTGATTATAATCCGGCGCAGGATATGGCAGGGGCAATTATGCCTGGCAAAGTTGAACATCGTCCTGCGTTAGCGCTTGAACGCTTGCCTGAACTTCTTGGCCGTATAGATGGCTATAAAGGTCGTGAGTTTACCAAGTGGGTTATTAATCTCTCCCTACTGATTTTCATTCGTTCCAGCGAACTACGTTTTGCCCGTTGGCCGGAAATCGACTTTGAACGCGCGTTGTGGACGATTCCCCCTGAACGTGAACCAATCCCCGGAGTGAAATTCTCTGAACGCGGTTCAAAAATGCACACACCACATCTTGTTCCGCTGAGCCGTCAGGCACTGGAGATCCTTAAAAAGATCAGAGAGGTGAGCGGGCATTGTGAACTGGTTTTCATTGGCGACCATTCGTCACGAAAACCCGTTAGTGAAGGTACGGTAAACAAAGCGCTGCAAACGATGGGCTACGACACCAAAACGGAAGTGTGTGGTCACGGCTTTCGTACCATGGCCTGTAGTTCACTGATTGAGTCGGGGTTGTGGTCTAGGGATGCGGTAGAGCGGCAGATGAGCCATCAGGAGCGAAATGGTGTCCGGGCAGCGTATATCCATAAGGCGGAGCATCTGGATGAGCGTAAGCTGATGCTGCAATGGTGGGCAGATTTTCTCGATGCGAATCGGGAGAGAGCGGTGAGTCCGTTTGATTTTGGGAAGTTGACGGCGGGTTAGTGTTTAGTGAATGGGCAGTCCGTACTGCGGTTTATGCATACGGATAATAAACTGTTCTAGAAAAGTATATTTACATCGAGAATGCCATCGAACTTTTAATTCGATGGCAGTTCAGCAAATTACATTACAGCTCCATTCATTCTTTTGGCTGTCAGTGTCTTTTGATCATTATTGTCTGAAAGCATTGGTTCTCAGCAACTGGCAGTTATTTTTCAACTCACACCAAGCGCCTTATATACCGCATCTACAGGATCTGCGTAAAAACTTACCTGAAACTTAGTAAACAATTCTGTCGGCACGGTCGGAATATCCATTGCAGAAGCCATGGGGAGCAGCACGCGTTTAGCCCCACTGTCGAATGCCACCTGTAGGCATACAGCCAAATCCTGTACTGGATTAATCACGCCACCTAATGTCATATTGCCCAGCACGACCATCTGCTCTTGAACTGGTTTTGCAAGTAAAACTGAGCAGAAGGCAATCAATGCTGCCAGACTGGTTGTTATACTGGGGCCTGTGCTATGCAATTCCACGACATGTAGATGGTATTCATGTTCAGAGAATTTGGCCGCAGCGCTGATGCGGCTCAGGTTGCCTTTGAAGTAGTCAAATCCCACACGGATTGCTTCTTTCGCTGACGTGTTTGAACCCAGTCCCGATACCGCATGTTTTCCGTTACCGGCTGTCATCTGTGTTTCGAACCGGTAAAGTCCTGTCATGCCTAAATCTGCCTGTGTGACCAGATGCACGACACCTGGCTTTGACATGCCTGCTGGGATCAACTCGCTGCCACCTTGTTCTGGCACACTGACGAAAAACTCTTCCAGACTTTCGTTATCGATATAACTGAAATTTACATCAAAAAACTCAAGGCCGCCGAGCTTCTTGAGCTGTTCTTTCACACGTCGACGGACTTCCAATGCATAGGTTAGGCACACGCGCACATCTTCTTTGTCGTAAGCACCGTCTGGGTGCATTAGCTTCAACAGACCGGAGACAGTGCGGCGTACGGCAATAACGTCACGTTGATTGAGGTTATTTCCCAGCTTGAAGAACTTATCAATTGCATCGGAGAAACTACGTTTACGCATTTCGCGCATGTATTCAGCGAGATAATCAGTGATCAAACCATAGCGGTTAGTGAAAAATTCCGGACGCATTTTAGGAATTTCCCAACCGGGAATATAGGCATGGAAACGATCGAAAAATGCAGTATCAATCATCGCATCTGGGAACGGTGCAAGCAGGTGGCTGGTTTTCACAAGCGTATCCACGCTCTGATTGATGTTACCAACAAACACCATGGAGGCTTTACCTTCAATGGAGTCGCGACCACGAGAGAACGAACCTGACGCCATGTAGTCTTTCATTATTTGCACGCCGTCTTTGTCTTTGAAGGTAATCCCTGCCACTTCATCGAACGCGACTACGTCCCACATCCCCACCAATCCAACCTGGCGGCTGGCCATGTTGTAAAACAGGTTTGCCACAGTAGTCTGCCCACCAGAAACTAGCAGCGAGTTAGGAGAGCACTCTTTATAAACATGGCTTTTACCGGTACCACGTGGCCCAAGCTCGCAGACGTTATAGTTGTTTTCCACAAAGGGAATCATGCGAGTAATCAGATGCCACTTGGTACGCTGTTCAATATTCGCGGGTTCCATCCCTACAGAACGCAACAACACATCAATCCACTGGTCACGATCAAACTGCTTACGTGCCTCAAACACCTCATCCATGTCCATGTTTGGCATCTGGATTGGCTTCAGTGTGAACAGTGAAAAAGGTGACGTTTTTTGCCCTTCCTCATAAAAGTAGTTCACGGTGATCATGCACCAGATACCACCTGTCAGCAGTTTCTCGTTATCTTTCACCATCTGCGACGGTACCAAGGCATCTTTAATGCCGAGGTTAGAGAGCTGGGCTTCGTAAACGTCTTTCTTCTGGTTTAACTTTACCGTGACCTTATCGATAATTTTGTAAGAGCCACGTTCACGAATCAGCGATTTTACTTTTTCCGCTTCATCCGGGCGGACGTAGTTATCAGAAAGAATGCGCTTAACCGACTGTAGTCCCTGCTCGACAACCTCATCGTCATCGGATGCACAGTACATACCGAGCAAATATTCCAGAACATAGACCGGAACATTGGCCCCTTCTTTAAGTTGCTTCGTCAGGTCTTTACGCACCACGCGACCGCGAAAGTGCTGATTCAACAATGAATCCAGGTCTTGAGCCAACGCAGAGGCCATCTCCATGTTATTAGCCGAGTTGTCCTGCTGTTGCATAACGCCTCACTTAAAAGAAGTCATCCTGGAATGCCAGGTCGATCGTGATCGGGTAGCGACCATACTCTGTAGCGCTGTCTGCATTCTCCAAGATCAGAACATATTTGTTTTTACGATGGAACGCCGTACCCATGAGTTTCATGGTTACATCGCGGGTACGTTTACCCATATCTTCGTTATCACTGTCGAAGCAAACTGTTTCCATTCCGGAGACGACCTGGTTGTTTTCATCCACAATAAAGATATTCAGCGTACGCGGCTCATTTAATTCATTCACTGCCAAAGTCTGAATAAAGCCGACTTTATCAATACTGTTAACCAACTTTATTACCTGATCCCGCGCAACGATGGACACGGGTTGTCGCTGTGGTTGCTTCTCAGCCGCTTTCTTCTCAAGCGCGCGAATCTTCAAAACGGGGACACACACTTCCTGTAGCATGGCTCCACCATGAACGAACCGAGCACCACCTGCGAAGTGGAAACGTTGTATACCTTTTGGCAACAGAAATTCACTCTCATCGCTTGCACCTGCGGTATCTGCCAGTTTGCCATGCCAGCAAAATTCACTTTCAGGCAACTGGTGACCAACAATGTAGCGTTTCTTCGCTTCGATTGTATTTGCGGCTTTACTGTCCAGCTTCGTTTTATCCTGCTCCACCAGCGCTTGTTGCTGGAACAAGAACCCATGATCGGCGGTAACAAAAATTCGGCTGGCATTAAATCGGCTACGCAGACGTGAGACCAGATCTTTTAGCTCAGTGATTGCACTTCGGCAGGCCTCAAATGTTTTATCTTCCGTTGAAGCCTTATCTCCCATGGCATCAATAGTGTCGTGCCAGATATACACTACGGAGGCATTACGGATTTGATCGTTCACCTCCTGATTGTTGGCGTTCTGTAAGTCCTTCGCTTTCAGCGCCACACCATTCACCTTAGCCAGAATAGCGGCTCTTTTTTCAAACCCGGAAGTGGACATCCCGTCAGCATAAACCACACCAGAGTTATCAGGCAGATAGCTTAGCGACTCGTGGGGTAACAGTGCAGCCATTCCCAACTGGGTATAACTCGGGAGCACCCCAGTCTGGGAGCGAAGTTCAGCACTAAAGTGCTTTTCATGATTGATGTGTCTGCCCAGTTCTTCCGCCACCTCGTAGCGCAACGCATCCGAGATCACGACAAAAATGCGTTTTACCTGAGAGGTGTCAAACTGACGTTTAACGTTATCTTTATAGAAATTACGTTGCAGCGGAATACCGCTAAACTGCCATGCCTGTATACGGCTTTCTGCTTCAAGCAGTTTGTTCCAACAGCGACTCAACTCAGACAGATACCAATTGCTGTACAACTCTTCGATGAACTTATCCAGCTCATGTAGGATCATCGCCCCTTTGCTGTGCACCGGTGTGGCATATTCATTGAATAAACGATAGGTCTGATCAAAGCGATAAATTTCGTCGCAGTAGGCTTTCCAGAACGTGCCAGTATCAGGAAAATTAAAGCCGTCGGTGTAGAGGTTACGCAAATTCAGCAAACGCTCAGCCTGGCGGATGGCATTCCAGATAGCGAGATACTCTGGACGGGTTTGGCTCCAGTATTTCGCACTTCGTTCAGACACCAGCGCTTTAAACGCATCTCTGTCCAGAGTGGTGCTCTCTTCCTGCAGCTGTGTCACCAGACCACGGATAATCAGTTGCTCAATAGACTCGAACGTTTCACATTTTGCCAGTGTGTAAGGTGAACTGTAGTTGTAGTGCTCTTTTGGCTGTAGTGTCTGCTGTAAATCTTCTGCACAGTAATCGTATTCTGCTTTATAGCGACGATCGTTACGCCACGCCCCCATAAAGGCCAGTGAAGACGCTCGACCAGCAGCTGTAGCCAGTACATTTTTACTCAACCAGTCGCGATGAGCTTCATCTCCCTGTGCCCAGAGATCGGTACAGAACAGTTTCAGCAGCATGTTATCTAGTGAAGAAGATTCAGACTGGTACCCTAGCTCAAGGCGAAGAATCTCCCAGAGGACCTCATCCAGGCCAAGTTTCTTCAGTACGGCGAAGGTGTTCTCCAGTGCGCTATCATCATGCTGCCGTGCCGCGATAAACTGCTGAATCAGAGCAAACAAAATTTCTTTGGTTTCAAAGGTACTGGCCCCGACCACCACTGCCAGCATTTTCTTATCGAGTGAGCTTTCTGTTTCCCGTTCGGTGACCCACCCTTTTAGAATCTGAGTGCGTTTGACGGTAAAGAAGGCTTTGCGAAGCTGAATATGTTCGCGTAAACCTAGCTGCGGGATACCCAGCGAATTCAGGGTGATCGCCGCATAATCAGCGTGGAATTCGGTGCTATAGAGGCGGATGTCGAGCAACCAGTCCTGCTCACGGGCAGGAACCTCGCTAATGAAATAGAGTAAAAATTTCTGCACTGGCTCGTCGATTTCGATTCGTTTTTTTGTCGCGAACACAGAAACGCCGCGCATATCCAGCAGCGTAACATTGTCGAGATCCAGCTCATGGAGCGAATCGGTGAAGCGTTGTTCCGGGTCGTGCCAGAAGACGATACGGTGATGTAAGAACTTGTCAGTAAGTCCAGCAACTAATTCTTTATTTTGCAATTTATAATCCCATTCTCACCCAAATCGGGGATAAATCATCAGGAATCGGAAGTGTACTAAATAGGTCTTTTTGGCGCTGTTCCCTGCCACGCTGCCCCAATAAACTCGTTAGGAGCGGATCAACAAACTTTTCAAAGAATAATTTGCCGTGAATGCAGATAGTCAACTGTTCAGATAGAGAAAGACTTTCGACCTGCGCCTTGCGCTGCAGTATTTCTTGGGCAAGGTTTTCTGGATTAATTAAAGTCCCCCAGGAGCGCAAAATTCGCTCAACCTCTGCATCTTGTCGTACAGTATCAACATCAAGCAAGGCAGAATTAAAGCCTGCTGCACGAAGTCTTTCCCAAAGTGGATTAACGACATACCAGATTGCTGCATGATTGAACCAACGGTGTACTTCCTGCTCAAATTTTCTGGTGAAGGCGGCCTCACCGCCTGCAATTCGCATCTGATGTTTTGGCCGTAATGCCTGCCAAATTTCAGAAGGATTAACCAGATAGCTCTCAATACAAAACCTGGGTAGAAACATAAGGCGAGGATGTTCTTGCTCTAACTGCGTAATCTTATCTTCAGACCATTCATCGCGATCAATAAGGCCATACCAGGTATTTTCTAATGCCAGAATATCCAGGACATTCTGTTTTTTATTAGCTTTAACCAATACCCATTGCTGTTCCCAACTAGCATTGTATTTGGTCAACAATTGCTGAAATGCTGCAACGTCGTCCGCCCCTTCCAGTATCAGGACTCGTTTATTAGGAAATGCAGCAAGATCACGATCTTTGATATCTTGAATTACTTTATCAATCTTTGCCATGGTGTACTTCCTTGAGTCGACTCAAATCTATCCTGATTCCTAGGTTCTCGTACCTTTCCCAGACATCAGTAGCGTGGGAAGTCAAAATGAGTTGGCCACGCTTTTTCTGGATAATGTTTTCCAGTGTTGCAAGCAGAGGCGAAACTAAAGAAGGATGGAGATGTAGATCCGGTTCGTCGATTAATACAATCCCCCCCTTCTTTAGCCATCGCTGTACCGTAAATAACATAATCATTACTTGGTGTTCGCCAGAACTTAAGTCATCAAAAAAATGCCTGTGCCCATTTTCCAGCACAACCTCCTGCCTTCCGCCGACGGGAATCTCCGATTCTATCTTTTTACCGGAAAGGAACTGATTCAGTGTATCGATCATTTGAGGGTAATCGTCTGGTTGAGTCGCCTTCATATTAAACAATGAGGCTTCAAACTGTCCCTTCCAGTCTTCAGTTACAGCATACGTTGCAAGCCAGCGCTGATTTAAATCATCCTGCACCAGTGATGAAATATTGCGTTTAGGAGTAACCCAGCGACGCTCCTCCGCATCCAGATAAATGATGTTCGGAATGGATAAATTCATACCAGAACTCAGCATCCCCAGAACTACCTGGGCACGCGTGATTCGTAATAACTTGAGATAGTCTTGCAGGGATTCATTTGAGTATGCACTTTGGGTGAAAAAGGCGTGTTTTTTCCTGTCTGAATGTGTTTCACCAACCCAGTAAACCCCTGGACTGGATTTGATGATTCTTTCAAGAGCACGTTCATCCCCATAGAACAACCCAAAACTAGCCGGAGAAAAATGTGAACATTCTAGTCCATCTATGACGACAGCAAAGGTGTCCCAGCGCTGGAGCCATTTTTTAGCATTGTGGGTAGCGGGTAACGGTTTTTCACGATCCAGCCAAAATCCCAGGGCATCCCAAAGCATGGCAATTCCACGAAGCAGCGTCGATTTACCGCAGCCGTTCGGGCCGGTGAGGAGTACGTTGTTCTCAACATCTCCCGTCCAGTCGTTTTTGAAGCTAATTTTCGCATTGCCCAACGGGCCAACACTCTGCGTATAAATCGCCGCTATTTTCATCAAATCTCCTCAGGTGCGCTACCGGTAATGGCTTTCACATCTGCCAGCAGGTCGCCAAATTTGCCGTAGTTAACCTTAACGCCGTCATCCAGATCAATAGTGATACGTCTATCAGCATAGTGCCGTAAACTGTCGTCAAAGCCACGCAGCTCGTTGAATTTTTTGGTCAACCCATTTAGCTCTTTTTTCAGACGAGTGTTGGCAGCGCCGGATTCAGCATTCTTAAGCTGATCATTAATCAGATCGATATTGCCTTGGTAGCGCGCCAGCAGCGGAACCACGTATTCTGTACGCATACGCGACAGCGTGCCTTCATTATAACGGTGCAGATACACTAGGCACTCAAACGCTTTCTCTTTACCGGAGCTGAACAGCCAGTAAATCGGACGTTTCTTGTACATCTTCATATGATCTTTCCAGAACTGGGTGGAAAGATAGCGACGAATTGTATCTAGCGAAGACTCGCCTTTTTTCGGTTTTATTGCGTACAAACAGAGAGTTTCGGCGATGAAATCGAGGTTTTGCTGTAGGTGTTCATCTCCCCAGATGGTGCGTACAAACTCTTTAACGCGAGAGGCAACATCATCATCGAACCAGTCGTAATCCATGAGCGGCAGGATACCGTCTTCATCAGCTGGGAAGGTTTTATAAGCATCTTCGGCGACTAGTTCTGCAAAACCTTTGTTTCCTTCGTGAGCGTAGACCAAACCTTCGCGATCGAGAGAGTAGCGGCCCATTTGGCAACCGATGATGTAACTTAAAATATCTTCTACTAACTCCGTCAAATACCTATTATATTTATCCTCATCATTTGAAGCATTTTTATATCTATACAGCGGATTGCAAAATAGGGTGATGTTATCTTTTGATACGCTATCAATTAATGATTTTTTCAATCCAACCTTTTCAATAAAAATATCATTAATATCATTTTCGATGGAGAGAAGAAGTTCAACCACCTTAGCATCCGACAATATTTTTTCATTGAAAATAAGTCTTAATCTTGCACTTTTATTATTTTCAGTAAGCGATAAAGATTTAAAATCCCATGATATCTCTTTAGAATCCCAGTCATGCCTTGATATATCAATGGCTTTTCTTACCAGTTCGGTTATTTGTACTTCATACGTAGGGAAAGGTATTGAGGACAATTCCCCACTGGTAAAACTCAATGTAGGGGCAAGTATTGATAGATAGTGATTTGCAACCGGAGTACACATCAGCCCCGCAGCATATAGAAGCTCATTTTTATCGTTAGAAAACCCACAGCGCCCCGTATCATCGAAGACAAACCCTTCAGGTCGATATCTGACACAAAAATTCCCTTGACTTATTTTTGACCATGTTACGCCCTCCCTAAAATAATATTCATCATTCCTCACAGCTGAACGGACTTTGCCGTTTTCAAACCTATAATTCCTGATATGATGACCATCATTTAACCAGTTAACAACTAACTCATTAATACCATACCACTTTCGATATTCGCCACCGCTGCTACAAGGAACCCATTTATCTATGGCAGTTACAGTGTGCTGCATTGATTTGTTTTTTTTAATTGTAGTTTTATTTAATGAAACCTCGAACCAATAACGCTGAAAAATAGTATTATCCCCGGTGGACATACCAGCTTTTAAGGCTATTGCGTCCCCAAGTTTCTTGTGAAGAAGAAAAGACCCCAGAGTTTCCTTGTCTATCCAGTATGCGATTGGCGAACCGGGGATTTGTTTAAAATCGTCTTGTAATATATTGTTAAAACGTTTTTTCTTTTCAAGAAACTCTGTTTTTTTTTGCTCTTCACTACCATCAATCAAACGTAAAAATACAGGCTGATAAGATTTTGTATGGTTGTTATTAATTACCCACGCAGTCGTCTGAACCACTTCTCCCGAGATTTGCCCAAATGCCCGGGCCCCTAAATGTGCCATCGTAATAAAGGTTTTATTATCCAGCAACCACCCACGAAGCGCTTCATGGCTCGACAGGAACATCCACGACTGCATATTCACTTGCGCATTAAAACCGTTCTCTTTGAGCAAAGAAAACGCATGCTGCATAAACATCGCAAACAAATCCGATTTACTGTCCGGGAATTGTTTCTTAGCGAACTCTTTCAGTTCACTGTTCATTCCTTTCCCACCCATATACGGCGGGTTCGCCACTACCGCGTCATAGCGCTGCGCCAAAATCCACGCCTGCTGGATATAGGGGATCAGCTCTGCCGCAGCTTCTTTCTGCTGAATATCCCCTTCAACTTCTAGGCGATATAACCCATCAAGAAACGCTTTCAGAGCCTCTTCATCTTCATGTGGAACCTGAATCAGCGATCCCAATGTTTTTGCGCTGGTAAACAATGCCAGCGTGCGCATCAGCAGCTTATATTCCACGCTGCCGGTATTGGCCAGTGCAGTCCCTTCAGCAAACATATCCCCCATGCTGCCGCGCTGCACTTGCTGGTGGAAATTCAGCTTGGTCCAGAGTTCAGCGACATCCAGCTTACTTTCCTGCAGGGAAACAATATTCAGGCGAACGCCACGGCCTGGACTCAAAATGCGGCGATCATCCTGGCGGGCCAGCATCAGCATCGCAAAACCGGAGAGCTGTGCGGCACGGTCATCGATGTCCAGGCCGAAAATATTGTTTTCCAGAATCAGCTGCGGGATATCCCGTGTACGGTAGCCACGCTCTTCGTAAATGGCCTTCAGCACGTTATAGGCTTCAGTCAGTATATGGCCTGAACCGCAGGCCGGGTCCAACACCTTAATACTTTCAGGCTCAATGCTCGATGGTGTGATAGCAGCCAGCTGCACCTGTACTTCTGGTGTTTGCTCCGCTGGCTCAATGTAATACGGCATTTTGCCTTTCAGACTGGAGTCCGGGTAGGTTTGAAGCCACTGGCTACCCACTGAGTTCTGCACCAGGTACTGCACAATCCAATTTGGCGTAAACAGCTGAGTGGCGGCTGGAATATCTTCGCTCTTCACCACCTTGCCGATCACATCGTCTTTTTTCTCTGAGATGTAGAACTGATACAGCCAGCCGATAACTTCGACCTGTTCCCAGTCCTCTTCAGGGATGGTGTCCACCAGCCCGCGCAGAATGGAGTCGGTACGAGTCAGGTTATCCGGCAGAACCAGTTCGATATCATCATTGACTGCTTCGAACAGGAAAGGCATCGCGCCGTGCAGCGTATGGCACTGTGCAAGCAATAGTTCACGGTACAGCTCTTCGTCACGATCGCCCGCTAGCTTCATCTCCACCGGGCGCGCTTTGTCCAGCCCCAGAGCTTCAGCCACTTCCGGCACATGATCCAGAACCTCAAAACCACCTTCCAGCGTCGGGTGAGACAGCATACGGAAACCGTGATCTAGATAGCCATGCAGCTCCATATAGCGAATAGCGCAGAAGCGGTTAAACCAGGTGTAAGCAATGTGCTCCACCAGCACGTCGTAGCCCTGCTTTTCTGCACGCTTGACCAGACGTTCACGGCGTGACGTCAGTGACTTATCCAGCGAGAACTGACCATAACGAACGCTGTCGCCAAGATCGGTTGCTTGCGCAATTTGCAGGTTGCCTTTTTTATCGGCCTCAATACCCAGCGTGGTCAGTTTTTGCATGACCGCATCGCGGAACTGTTTACGTGCCACCGGGGCGTATTTTTTGATGTTTGACGTATTCATGTGAAGTCCTGAAAAGGGCAGACAGCATCTGCCCTGAAAATGAGGAAATTACTGAAGCTGTACGCGTTCGCCTGCGTTAATAGCATCCATTAGCGTTTTACGGAGTTGTTCCAGCGCCTTGTCTACCTGTTCGGCGTTATCCAGCGTTGTCACACCCGCAGCTCGTTCCATCGTTTTACGCGTGTTCACGTAGATGGTCTTTTTCAGCTTGGGTTCAGGCTTAACTACTGGGTCGATAACCCCTGGCTGAGGGGCGGGTTTTGGTTCAGGCACTTTCTTACGCTGTTCTTCAACCCAGCCGTTCAGTTGTTCGTTTGCTTTGAATTGTAGCGCCCGAACCTCGGCTTGCTCTTCCATAATCTGTGGGATCAGACCGTTTTGCTCCACTTTCTTACGCGATTGCTGCATCGGGTGTAAAAGCGAGTGCTGTAAGTCAGCAGGGACATGCATCTCCAGCATGCTTTGCTTCAGTTCATTGATATGACCATCGATCTGCAGCAGCGCATGGCTTCGGTATTCTTCCACCAGACGCTGGTTGATGGTTTCAACGGTTTCAATCAGCGGGATAATCCGGTGCAGCTCTCCGTAAGGTCGTGCCTTACTGTAGATCCCTTCCAACTCCTGTAACGCCTTTTGGGCCGTTTCGTCTTTATCCAGCGTGTTACGGTTAGCTTTAAAACTGCCATTCAATGCCACACTCAAGCGCTGCCAGGTGGCGTATTGGTTTTTGTAGAAGCTGACCAAATCGTCCCAGTCTTCCGAGAAATCTTTAAGAGCGTCAACCGCTGCGGTGATTTTTTCAATCACCGCGTATTCTTCTTTCTCGTTGAGGATCCCGTTCAGCAATACCAGGCCTTCTTCTATCTCTTTACGGCCAGGGTTTTGTCCACTCTCTGCACGAGTTTTAAAAACGGTCAGTTCGCTCTTCCGGCGGCCTAAGAGTTCGCGAATATGAGAGACCAACAACTGTTCTTCACGCTCGTTAAACGGTTCTCCAGCAATCTCAGCCATCAGCAGCGCAGCTTTAGTCAACTGTGCTTCATCATGGCGACGAACTTTGTGCAGACGCAAATCGCTGTAACGACGTGAATTATTAAACGCGTCCCATGCCTGCTTCAGTGCGATTTCGCTGCCTTGCAGTGTGAAGCTGTATTTACCGCTGCGTGCCAGCCTAGCCACCAGCAATTTGACTTCATCTTCCGGCCAGCCAAATGGGCGACGGCCAAAAGTGGTAAGGATATCCCGCAGGTAAACTGGCTTATGAGTCTCAATACTCATACTTATCCAGTTATCCACTTCACGCATTGCCTCTGGGTTGGACTCTTCCATTTCTCCGAGGTCGAGCTGGGTATCATTTTCTACTGTCAACAGCGCGTGAGTTTCACGATTTACGTCTCCGGTACTTAGACGCAACAATTTTAGTTTGGAGAAACTGTTCTCGATAACGTAACCGCAGGCTGCATCCACGATAGCTAACGGCGAAGAGGATTTCTTATCCAGCCGTTCACCCAGCGCCCAGACATCAGCCTGAGCCAGCAAGCCTTCGATCTGCGCCTTCAGCGTTTTTTCGCGCATGCCATTTTCACGGCCTTTTTCCGCCAACAGCGTTGCCTGTTCCGGGCGCTGGCCGCTTTGCTTGCTGAGGAAGGCTTTGGTCTGCACGTACATGGTCAGGTCTTGCCAGGTACGAGCCTCATCAGGCAGGCAAATTAAGATGCAGCCTTTACTGTCCGTCATCAGCAGACTATTGGAATGCACACCCTTATAGCTCTCGTAGTTCGAGTCCAGTGGCGTGAGCACTTTAACCACCAGATCGTTAAGATTCGCACCATCCAGCGGATGCCCGTTACAGAAGCGACTGATATCAAAATCCTGCTTATTGGCCGGATAGCGATATCTTTTATTCTTCAGGATCTCTTCGAAAATAATGGTCGAGAGCTGCTTATTGATGGTGGTGAATTCAACATCAATATTGCGGATTTCGTTTTCAATCTCTTTTTCTTCGTTAGTGAGGAAAACGAATTTGTCATCAATACGCGAGATCAGCATCTCTGCCTGCAGGCGATTGAGGCTGGCTTCAATCTGTCGACGGAGTTCCACTTTGTCAGTATCAATGCGCTCAATAGAGAGCGTGACGAGATTATCGAGCGTACTTTTCAGCACATCGACGTAGCGGATCAGAAACAGCGTTTTCAAAAGTTTACCGTCAAATTCGGTCAGTGACGGAGACTGGCAGGCCTGAATGATAGTGCGGCTAACTGCAGGTTCCAGGAAGCTTTCAATTGCAGAGTAGAAGCGCCAGAACGGTACGAGGCTATCTAGGCCATCGGCAGAAATCTGGACTGCGGCAGACTGGAAGGCATCCAGCAAAGAACGCTCCCCCATTGCCAACTGCTTACCTGCTGCCCCTTTGGTACGGATTGATTCAAAGACCTTTTGCAGGATCTGGTAATGCCACGGCACAAACGGATAGTTATCCACGAATTCGCGGCTGTTGGTGTAGGCACGCAGGGTAGCAGTTGTTGTCGTGTCGAACGCCAGCTGGTTACGCAGAATGTCGCCTTTTTCCTGCCAGACAGCTTCCAGCGCTGGTATTGCAGCATCAGTTTTCACCAGCAAACGTTTCTGGATAACTTCTGAGGTATTCGAACTGGAGAGCTGTAAGCGAGTTGAGAAACGCCCCTGAATCTTCGAGAAGTCCTGACCGTCGCGACTACTCATTCCGCCAATGGCAGCATTAATGTCGGCCTGGGAGGTCACAATCACCCATGCGCGGCCACCGCAAATAACGCCCAGGTTTTCGGTGATGGTTTGCAGCTTCAGCATCATCTGGGCATCTTTGCCAATGAACTGACCAACTTCATCGACCATAAACAGGATGTTGCGATTGCCCTGACTATCCAGCCACTCTTTCACCCACGTACAGAAATTTTTGATATCCAGTGGGAAGTTCTTATCAAGTTGCTCGATCCACTGGCGAGAAGACTCTTCACTCTGGCCTGTAGCTACACTCAGCGCCTGAGCCATCTGATCGTTTATCATCAGATAAACATCACGTTCGTCTTCCCAGCGAGACCCGCTAATGTCCGCGAAGGCGGCCTTAAAAGTATCAAACTGTCCACGCTTATCAAGCTCACGTTCCAGGTGTGCAATATGTGGGAAGTCGCCACAATAACCAGCCAGTTCGTTAAAGACTTTCAGAAATACTTTTAGGATGGCATCAACGCCATCTTCAACATTCGCACGTGAGTCAATATTGAATAGTACGACATCAGTCGGATGCTGAACCGATTTCCGAATATCGGCCAATAACAGTGCATCATTAATTTTCTCTTCAAAGAAGGAGAGCGCATTACGCGTGACGCCATTGTGGCTAACTTCGCGGTTCGCCAGCAGATAGGAAAGGATCTTAATGAAGTGTGATTTACCGGACCCAAAGAAGCCTGAAACCCAGACGCCCATTTTGTCGGCAAGCTGTAATCTGCCTGGTCCAGTAGCTGGGGCATATACTTCAAAGAACTGACGCAAGTGACCAGCGAGCTCCCGAGTGATGACATACTCATCCAGTTCTATCCAGGCGCTTTCGTCGTCGGTCTGCTCGGCTTTAACCACGCCGTTAATATTACGTTTTAGCGGTTTCTCAAAAATTTGTTCAATATTCATTGCTGTCGTCTTTTAACGTGGAGTCAAAGTTGCCGCAGGTCCGGTTTCAGGTACCAGTCTGAAGGCGCGGTAATAGTTACGGGAGTTAATGCCAGCGAGTGGTGAAAGATCATATCCGCTGTAGGTGCCTGGATAGAACATCAGCAGTGGTGTAAACCCCATCACGTCCTGAAGTGCGCTCATAAGCTCATGACCACGAACCAACGGCCAGGCGTTACCGAGGCCCGTCAGAATGACAAATTGCTGCGCCGGAAGATCGACCGTGCGCGCAATATATTCCGCGATTTTTTTCTGGCTCAGCGGTGCTGCCAGATGCTTTTTCAGTGTCTCAAGGCCAAGCTCAGGCTCTCGCTGGCAGATACGGTCAAAGAGCTTACGTTCTTCCAGCATATCGATGATGACCTGGAAGATATTTAGCGTTTTATAGGTGTAATTTTTATCCAGCTTTTTGAATAAAAAATGTAGGTATTCGCGGACCTGAAGTTCTTGCTTTGCCGGATAGTCAAAGATCCAGAAGCCAATCTCATTGCCGGAGCCTTGGTTTTTCAAAAAACGGTCGTCGCCGATACGTTCTTCTAACTGTTTTAATCGATATTCAAGGGTCGGGTCATTCATGCGTTACCCTCTAGAATAGGGAGCAGTTCGGCTTTGTTTAAACGATGCAAGGCTGTTGCAACATCTGGTAGAAGAAAAACGTTTTGTAAATTGCGGCGGCGTGGGGTATCCAGGTAACCAGCTTCTGCCAGTGCCTTAATCAGATTGTTACCCATCTTTTGGATAGATGAATCAGAGAAAGCAGCCAGCTCCGGGTGCAATCGGAGATTCTCATTCACAAACTCACCCCAGCAATTTATACCAAGCTTTTCTTTAAACTGCTGACGAGCCGGATTTACGGCACCAGCAACAAACTCCGCAACAACTGGAGACTGGATCATCAACGCAACCAACAGCATTTGCAGACGCTCGCTTTCACTGCCACCAGCAATCAGTTGCCAGCACTCCCGATCCAGGGTCATTAATCGCAGCCTTAAGGTTCGGGCATAACGATTTGCGGTACTGGTGGAGGACGCCTGAAGAATATTTTCATTGATTATTTGCTGTTGCCAGGTCGTTTCATCTGGTTCAGAAAGCAACAGTTCAGCAATGGTTCGGCTCTCTCGGACCATCAACGAACCGCCCAGCAGATCGCCAATCCAGCGTTTGTCATTTTTTATCATAGCGTTTGTCATCAAAAATCCGGAATGCTGCTCGCAAAAATCAAGTAATGATTGTAATCGGCATGAGGGATAGATGCCATGACTATGGTCAGCACAACTCTGTGATTTATTAATGAGAATAACTTGAGGGTCGCGATCCGAGAGTTGAATTGTGGTGTCTTTGTTTTCACTCATTTAGATATCGGCTGAGTAATGCAGTTTAGACGCTTTTAAAAACCTGTCCCCGATGCCATTCCACAAACCGCTCAAGCGGGTAATACTCCCGTTTTTTAGGCAGAAACAGCTGCTTTCCTTCAAAGTCCCAGAAGAGTCGTTCGACGATCTTGCTGCCATTCACGCCTTCGGAAGGCCATCAGTTTCATGCTGTCATCAATACCGATAACGCCAATATCAAATGCAGAATGATGTACCGAGCATAAGGCAAGCCCGTTGGTCACGGTGCAAGGGCCACCGTATTGCTTCCATTTGATGTGTGCCGCTTCGAGGCCGACAGGCGTTGTATCGTGGCGTAAATCATAGCCGCAGACCGCACAGCGGTATTGATACGCACGTAGTACCGTTTGACGGAAATGAGGATCGCGATACTTGCGTACATCGTCTAGCGATAGTTCCAGACGGTTGGCAATGACTTCCTGAACACTTTCAGGAAAATGCTCGCTTAAAATCTGCTGAGCCAGTTTATCGATAAGTTGAGGTTGCTTGCATAATAGTTGATAGCTGATTTCATCAAATCCCCCCATGACACCGTGCTGAATCAGCTCACGATTTGGCGGCTCTTTACTTCCTTTCTGCGGTGAACAATGTTCGTCGTTCTGCAACTGCCAAAAACCATCTCCCTTTAGCCGCCAGAATGGCATTTCAGGATAATGAGTGCGCCGTTGTTGCCCAAAGCTGTTCAAAAGTGCCAAGAGCTGTGGACGGATTTCGTCGCCATAGTGAAACAGGCGTGGGTGTCCTTGCTGATAAGCCGATAGGATATAAAGCAGCAGCAACGGCTTATGAGGCGCACGTTGATCGCCTTTACGCCATATAGACATATTGGAAATTGCTGTTTGAAGTTCCTGAACAGATGGCATACGCAATATAAACAGAAAGGGAATATATTGCGATAATGCTCGAAAAATCAGATAGATTCAAGCGTCCTGCAGATCTTGGGAACTTGTGTCATGCCACCTTATCGACGTAGATAACCCTGTGATGTTCGGCGTCAGCGATACGTTGCATATGTGAGATTCTGGCGATGAGTAAAAAGGTGAGCAGATCCTTTATGCCATATTTTCTGTAGATATTGTTTTTCATGTTGTTGGCGGTTTTATGGGTTATCGTCATTTTTTTTGCGATATCTTTAATTGATATTCCGTCCAGCCAATAGCCGAAAAATATTTTCTCATTCGGTGATAACGATATCGTCTTGCCTTTTATTTCTCTGAACGATGACAGGGCAGAGAGCACTTTTTTAATCGTGCTTATCGGCGCGTGTTTCGATAACAGCAATACCTTTTTAGCCACCATCACGGGTGTATGTTTACGGTTATTTAGAATAATAATGAATGCCCGTTGATGGTCGGTAATGATGTGCGTCAGTAGCGTCATGTCGATACCGTGTTCAATATCAACAACAGTGATGGGTACATTACCGCCATCCTTATTTCCCAGACAGGTAAACGCCGCCGTGGTGAAAGGGCAGCTGCTGAATATTTCAATGCTCATGGTGATAGTGGTTCAGTGGAAAAATAGCAAAGTGATATCTCTGACGACGAATCATCCCTGTAACAGCTTTAATACGTTTCCCGACTGCTGATTGGCTTGCGACAAGACGGCCATCGATGCCTGCTGTAGGATCTGGGCTTTTGTCATCGCGGAAACCTCAAGGGCATAATCCGCATCCAATATGCGAGAGCGGGCGGCAGCGGTGGCAATTTTCTCCTGTGACAGCACGGTAGTGAGGGATTCGAAGCGGTTCATCTGGCTGCCGTATTCACTGCGGTAACCGTCCAGTTTTTTCAGCGCATTATCGAACGTGGCTAATGCCGCTCTGGCCTGTTCAGGTGTACCCAGCGTCACAGAGGAAAGCCCCAGCGATTGGCTGTCCGCTGGCGTTGGGTTGAGGGTGACCGTTTGCAATGCATCACCGAAACTCGCTCCGACGACAAACGTCGTTTCTTTGCTGATCGGCACTGAGGGCGGCAGTGGCGGTGCAGGCTCTGTCGGTGTGGGAAGTTCATCCCAGCTTGCACTGCTATTAAATACGCCGCTGCCAACTACAATGATAATCAGATCTTCCGTCACCTCATCTATGTGAATTTTTTCCAGTCGGTTTGCTGCCCCCACATTTCCATCGTTAAATCCCCCGGTGTTGGCATCTTCAAAACGGTCACCATCGCCACTGTAGGTGATGGTCATACCACTGATAAGTGGTCTGCGCCCCTGTATTGATATTGTATTCCCCGGCTTGCAGCAGCGAATCTGCCGAGTAGGTGGCTCCAGGTAAAAAGCCGTTATCTTGCGTAATCACGGCGGTATTCATGGTGGTTTCATCAGTTACGCCATTTGCTGACCAGACGATATCGGCGTCAGCACCTTCAGCAGGCGTACCAGCCAGATGCCTGCCATCTCGCGCAAAGAGCTGGATATCGTCATCGGCGCTTAATGAGTCGATAGTGATGGTAATATTTTTTGCGCCAGCAGGAATGTAAGCCAGCGAAATTACCCCAGAGGGAAATTGATGATTGATATTGGGGACGGGAAACTTTTCAGCCAATGGCAAGGTTTCCCCTAATTTGGCAGGCTGAGGGCCTGGTTCAGCAGGAGCCAACGGATAGCGACCAAAGATTTGTGTCGAGGAAGCGATACGGTCGATTTCTTCCCTAATCTGCTGATATTCACCGTTCAGGCTGGCCCGATCCGTATCGGACAGCGTGCCGTTTGCCGCCTGCACCGCGAGCTGCCTGCCGTGTTGTATCAGGTTATTGATGGCATTTAGCCCGCTCTCGGCCGTTTGCATCAGGCTGAGACCATCTTTCATGCCGTTAGTGATGACGCTGTTGGCATTCAGATTGGCGGTCATCCGGTTGGCAATGGCCTGACCGGCGGCATCATCCTTTGCGCCATTGATGCGCAGACCCGATGAAAGCCGCTCAATCGCCTGGCTTAATCGAGTCGCCGATTTATCCTGTTGATTCCGTATCGTTAAATGAAGAGAGGTAATCGGAGTCATTGCACACCAGTCCTGATTTGGCAAAAATAACGAATGGTTTTTATCTACTGATTATTGATTTACCGGATAACAGGCAATAGTTAACCTTTCCCGATAGTGGAAATAAAAACAGATAAAACATTACGTTATGGTTATTCTCGGCAATAGCTTATCGACGGTAGCGATCAAAAGATAATCGTTTTGATAGATCGATGCGATCGTATCGATCGGCGTTACCGATCAAAAGCGCTCTGAATCAGTGTTCACGTAACAGTATGAAAATTAAGCAGGTCGGTAGTCTGCCCAGTAACCAAAGCAGGCAAAGAAAACGTATTCGTCAATCATTGCCCGACGTGCTGGCTGAGTGCGTAGGCGGGTGTTAATCCACATCTGAATCTGTCTGTCGGTTTTATCAGCCAGTGATGTCCATTCACGATAAGACAGGCTGTTAAGCAGCTCTGACCAGCACAGTAATGTTAACGTTTCCTGAATGCCGGGTTCATTTTCCCGATCAAATAGCCTCTGAAGGCTGTCACCCAATTCATCCAGATGTAGTCGGTCACATTCGCTGATCAGAATACCGCCCAGCATCGAATACCGTCGAAGGTAGCGGCTGGTTTCCACTGGCAGAATGGCTCTGCTGGCAGCCTCAATGCGCGATACTCTTGATTTCTGCATTAGTTTCGCGGGAACAATCAGATGCGCCTTACGCTGGTCTGGCAGAGAAACTGCCGTCAGGTTTAGTCGATGGAAGATATGAATTTTTCGCGTACTGATTCCTTGATGAATGGCGTGCGCTGCACTGTCGTCAAGATGGCTTTGGTACTTATCCAGCAACGTGGATAGTGTCGTGTGACGTGTCATTTGGAAAAGTCTCCAGCATGCTGAATAACAGACAGACGATATTCTCCGGAGGATCGGACGGCTGCTTGTTATTCAGGGAATAATTAATTAAGAGGGGTGAACTGAAAGGTGTCGTTTCTGGCTGGAATGATGGGATACGAGCAGCGGCCCTGCATTAACTATTCCGATGACCTTCTTCTTCAGGTACATAGCCATTATCTTCAACGACTACACTGTAGATACCGTCTTTACACGCCGGGCAGAGTTTCTTTCCTGTATAGCGGTTTTGGCACAACACGCAATACCAGGTGTTCGGTTCAGGAGGAACGTAGCTGGCACGGACCTTCTCCCGCAGTTTTTTAATCCTCTCTTCTTCTTTCTCTTCGGGGTCCCGGTAGGCACATGCCTTCAGTTTTCTTGAATCTATACTGAACCGATCATGCTCAAACCAGGCTTCTTGATATTGAGAGCCGTTATGCAGAGTTAATGTACAACCACAGGATGTACACGTCCAGTGACCCTGGGGCAGGCGACTAGCCTCAGTTGCATTAACAAAACGATTTTTGGCGTTGTTAGCCAGATAGCATTTTAGAAAGCTCATAAATTGATTCCATTTCTGACGATAACGAGCTTAGTGGAAGCGATTGTCCCAATGCTGTTGGCAGGAAAATGAGTCGTGTTTAGAACGTGTGGCTACTGGCGAGACTGATCGATACGTTGCTGTAACCAGGTTTCGACTTCACTTTGTAGCCAGCGGGAGCTGCGACCCAGCTTAATCGGCTTCGGAAACTCACCCAGTTGAATCAGCTTGTAAAACCATTTGTCGGTTAATCCGGTCAACTGGGTGATGAAGGTCATATCGACGAACTGGTCGTTAAGAAGGCGGTAATCGGTAGTGGCGCTCATCGTTTTTTCTCCTCAAGTGAATGGAGAAGGAGCCGGGAAATAGAAATTGGCGAACTCCTTCAAACGATGTACGCGTGGCGTAATTATTTATTACTGAGTGACAATTAACACAAACACCTTGGCCGACCTCTACGAGCAGGCTTGGGTATTTCACTGACATGATAAATAACCCGTTCTTTTTTCTGGTCCTGTTTACTCAGATAACTCAAGATATATAGCATTCTGTCTCTTCCTTCATCGTCGTCATAGGATGTCACCCATTCCCCTTTTACCCTGTAATGTTCCTTGGGTTCACATCGGTGTGCATAACCATCCCCCTCTGTCACATTCGCCCAAATATCCCTAATGTCTTCAAATATGCTCCAAACTTTACGATGCTTCTGACCATTGAGATAAAACGCGGCATGGATATGAAAACTATGCTCTTCGGTATATTCCAGTACCCAGGCATAGCCGACGAGTCCCTTTAACGAATGACACTGTTGTAATAACAGCGTGATATCACAAACGGTAGAGTGAGTATCTGCGTAATGATGGGAGTCACTCTTTTTAAGATATGAGAAGTCGACTCGTAACATAAGTAATTTTGAATAACGGTCAAAGAGTCGATTGAAGTGGTTTCGTAAATTTCTACGTAGTCTCCGATGGTGGACGTATCTGGCGTTGGTATTAGTGATAATTTTATTGTATCCCATTAATTAATTCCTGAATGAGTGTCTTTCATGGGATGCGTTACTGGAATAAAATTTGAAATCTATTAGGGGGAGGTAACAGGAACAAAACACCCTAGTTTTTCGTGCTGAATTACAGGTATAGATATAGGTTGTAAGTGGTATTTATTTACAGATATTTTCTTATTATAAAATATTAGTATTTACCTTAATTGTTTTTTTTCGAAAAGATTCGAATTAAATATAAACCCCCGTATCCAATCAGAAAGATGGGTAAATATCCTACTGGTATAGGGGTTGGCAGCTAAATAGCTTTGCATCATCGCTCTACACTTATGGGAGGGGGCCCTGTCAGTTTTTGGCTTCGTGCAATAGGAAGTAGAGCATCAATGTGAGACATTATTTAGATAACTCGAGTCGATACTATTGCGTGCCCATGTCGGAGTCCTTGATATTTGAACCAGCGTGACAATGCTTGCCAATCGGCCTCTTTGCAGCCATCGGTTGAAAAAATAATGTTAAAAAATCATGGAAAATCAGCGGATAATAAATGGATGAATCATGGTTTTATGGTGTAACATTGTGAATACTATCACGTATAAATCACGTCGTGATTGTTTCTTTTCTGTTAAATTTGGAGCTACAGATATGGCCTATAATTCTGGTTCAGGCAGAGATGCTATAAGCGGGAAAAGTATCATTCAGACTCTGATAGGAAAATGCAGTGACAGGGAGGCGATATATTATCTCCATTTCCTGCAACAAGATTATGAAACAACTGCTTATGTTTCTGGCTTCAGTTATCAAGATATGAAATCGGTAAGGTCACGCATTGAACACGCCATTTTCAGATTTAAAAATCAGGATGGGGATATTAAGAGAACTCACGATGATATGATTAATGGTTATCATGATTTTGCTATACATGAAAACGATTTTTTATGGCTGAAGGATAGCCGCAGAGCCTGTATTTGGATATTATTGAAGATCCTTTTTCTTTCCCATTAAATAAATCGATTCTGATGGATGGGGCTTTTCTAAATATTCATTATGGTTCACTTTATTACTCTATTATAGCCTACTTTGATAAATCCATAGGAAGCTTTGATAAAAAAGACACTCTTCTACAGTTTCTTGAAAAATGTAAAGAAGAATGGAATGAAAATAAAAATAACAACATCCTCCTTTGGTTAAATAAAATTAAAAACCAAGATGATATTCAGTACCTGCTCCGTCATCTGAAAAAAACGGCCATTGGTAGGATTAGGGAAAGTAAATCCATTAGACATACTGATGTGTTTTTTGAATTCATGCATAATAACATTAATAATGAGATGGATATATTAATGGCTTTTTTTGATTATTATTTTGATTCTGCTCTGGAAGTTGACAGCGTCAAAAGAAAAATGACCAGCTCTTTATCATCTTGGCGGAATAGAGAAGAAAAAAAAGAAGAATTCATCGATGTGCACTTTGATATAAAAAAGGAGAACATCCCTAAGCTTGATAAAATAAGAAGAAAATTCAATCTTTCCAGCAAAAAGGAAGTAGTTAATTTTCTTATCGAGCGTTTCTATGATCAGAATGATTGATCCTTCTGTTTAATAAAATCTGAAATATATATCACATTAGTGAACAAGGTTATTTCTGACCGATGTCAGAGATGAAAATAACGCTAATAGTTATATTTCGGAGGTTTTATGAAGTCTCTCTCAGGTTATTCCCTGATCCGCCGCCATCTGCGGCGTTATCCCCGTTCGTTACGTCATGCCCTTATGCAGGAACTGACCCGGCTGGTTACCTATGAACCGGTGATTGGCATTATGGGCAAAACCGGCGTCGGAAAATCCAGCCTATGCAATGCGCTGTTTCGCAGCGAAGTCTGCGCAGTGAATGCTGTCGCAGCCTGTACCCGTGAGCCACAACGCATTCGCCTGCGTTTTGGGCGTCATTATCTCACGCTGGTTGATTTACCCGGAGTGGGTGAAAGTCAGCAGCGGGATGAGGAATATCGCGCACTGTACCAATCCCTGTTGCCGGAGCTGGATATGGTGCTGTGGGTATTGAAGGCGGATGACCGCGCCTATTCTGCCGAGGAGCAGTTTTATCGGGATGTGTTCGGCTCCGTGAACGGTGAGCACACGCCGATACTCTGGCTGCTCAATCAGGTCGACAAGATTGAACCGAGTGAAGAATGGCACTGGGCCTCTGCGCAGCCGTCATCCAGGCAACGGGAACATATGGCACAAAAGCGGGCGGCTATCGGGCAACAACTCGGTATCGTGGCAGAAAACATTTTACCGCTTTCCGTTAAAGGCCGTTATCAACTGGGAAAAATGGTGGAGGCGATGATAACCCTTCTCCCAAAGCAGGCTCGCAGTCCGGTCATTCCTCATTTACGTGCTGAGCACCAAACCGAAAGCGCGATAGAGCAGGCCCGGGCTGGGTTTTCCGATACGGTAGTCAGTGCGGTGGATTGGGTTATTGACCACACGCCGTTGCCTCAGGTGGCAAAACAGGTGCTGCATGGCGTCACCCATTCCGTTGCCAGAGTGGCAAATGCCGTGTGGTCTTTCTTCTTCGACTAACGTTTTTGCTGCTTCCCATCAGCTTTCTTTATCGTCACCGATCGATTTTGTCGATCGAACCGATCGAATTGATTTGTTATACCGCCATTTCTCCCCGCTATAAAATCGACATTCCATTCTGAGAATTTTTTACTTTTACGAATCAATAACATGTTCATGTAACGCGTATGCGTCTGGAGGGCAATGATGCCGTTGTTACTGCTTTGGGTGGGGCTGGCAATCGTGTTGGGATGTGTGGCATCCAGCAGCGGTCGCTCATTCTGGGGCTGGTTCATTCTGGGTATTGTCATCGACCCGTTACTGGCCGGATTGCTGTATTACCTGATTTGCAGAGAAAAATAATATGCGAACGCTGTTGAAGTTGTTTGGCCGCTTTATGCGCTGGTATATCACGCTGGTGATTTTTATGGCCTGCCTGCTTTTTATCATCAATACCGTTGGCGGATGGGCCGGTTTTTAACCGAGAGCCCTTCCGAAGGAAAACCACAATGAAAACACAACCTGCACTGCCATGCAGCGGAATGCTGCTGGCCTCCCTGATGGTTCTTCCCATTCTGTCTGTACAGGCAAAGCCTGCTGACAATGAACCGCAAATTATCACCGACAGCGAAGGGCATATGGTTTGCCATCTCTGTGGACCCGACAGGAAAGACAGTTTCTTTATTTCTGACTATCCACAGGGCTATAAAAATAAAACGGATCAGTACAGCAAGTTATGGGACATGACGCGCTATACCATCCTGCTGAATGATGCCATTCCTGCTTACACCGCTAACCGGACACCCGATTTTTATTACATCGATAAATATGCCGTGTCGCCCACTGTTCACTTTATTGAGTTTGACGATGACCGCTCTGATTTATCGGCTATAGCTAAGGTGTCGGTGACGGAAAACAAAAACAACACGCTGCTCACTGTCACCTGGAAGAATGGAGAGAAAAATCGTTTCCAGATGAATAATCAGATTCTGGCGTACCAGACACAAGTACTGAGAAACACGCAGGACCAGCTTTTCTGCCGGAATTGCGGTGACAACGGCCAGGATGTGCTGGTTCAGGGCGCGGATACCGCCAGCCTTTATACCCGTCTGACCGATACGCCGTATTACGCCTTTCTGGCGCAAAGTACCGGGATGGCCTGCCCGGCAGGGAACTGGTATGCCGTCGATAAAACGAACCCCGCACCTGAAATCAAGGCGATTGACCTCAAAGATTGCAGTGAAATCGTGAAGGTTGACAGTACCCATGATGCCAACACCACCACGCTTAACCTCACTCACTACAACGGCAAAAAGGACACGCTGACATTCAGCCATCGTTGAGTGTTACCACCTCTGGTCATCGGAAGGCTTCGAGCCTGTCGAGTAAAGGAAAATATCATGAAAAAAGCATTTGTCGCGCTCTGTCTGGGATTGTGTTCGCTAAGCGTTTTTGCAGAAAAAGCGCCTGTCAGAGTGCAAACCCGTATTGCCTCAGGAAACTGGTATGCCGGTCCCTATTATCCAAGGATATCCGTGACAGCGTTGACAGATTCTGTCGTCGTCAAAGACATTGCGGTTAATCGGGGAAATTGCCAGCACCTTTCCGAAGAATCCTGGAAGCCTGTTCGACTCCGCTTCGGTAGCACTTTTGAAACGACGTTTAAGTCAAAAAACTGGGGAGCCGCCTGTAATGTCCTTGAAATCATTGTCGAGACCGATCAGGGCATATGGGAATTCCAGATGGAATAACGACTGACCTTATTCACGGTTCTGATGCCTCGTGCGCCTGCGCGAGGCATTGTATTTATTGTGCTCTTGTCATCCATTTTATCCTTCTTTTTCATCATCCATCGTTTAGATAAGGAACCATCATGTCATGTAATTCATTGGCAGGCAGCGTTGCGTCCAGAGAGCAGCGCATCATCCAGATGGCGCTGTGCCTGCTGGAAAAACGCGTGCGTAAAAATGCGCGGCAGTTCAAAACCTCTGAGGACACCAAAAGCTGGTTGATGCTGGAACTCAGCAGTCTGGAGCGTGAAGTCTTTATGGTGCTGTATCTGGATAACCAACACCGTCTGATAGAAAAGGAAATTATCGCGCTGGGTGGTATCAACAGTACCGAAGTGCATCCGCGTGAAATCCTCAAAGCCTCACTGCGCCATAATGCCGCCGCAGTGATACTGGCACACAATCATCCTTCCGGCTGTGCCGAGCCGAGTCAGGCTGACCACCATATCACCGACAAGCTGAAGGGATCACTGTCACAACTCGACGTTAGAGTCCTCGATCATCTGGTTGTCGGCGGCGCTGAAGTAGTGTCATTCGCTGAACGTGGCTGGTTGTGATGCTCACATTTACTACCACTCTTTTATAAGGAAACAATCATGCCATCATCGGAGACCCCGGAATGGGGACTAAAAAGTGCTGTCACGCCGCGATTCGGAGCCAGACTGGTGCAGGAAGGTAACCGTCTGCACTATCTGGCAGACCGGGCCAGCATTGTCGGTACGTTTAGCAAAACAGAAACCCAAAGTCTGGAACGTTGCTTCCCTGAGCTAATTAAGCTGTTGGAACAGAAGCTACGCATGGGGGAACTGAATCCCCGTCAGCAGAACTGCGTCACGCAGCATTGCAACGAATGGATCTGTGAAGCCGATACGCTGGGCAGTGTTGGCTACGTGTATATTGTTATCTATCCCTCTTCGGCAGCAGCAGAATAACCTGCCAACTTCTCTCCCATCCTGAACATTTCCCTGATTTCATCGACTTAACCTGTAGAGAGTATTCCTATGCAAACATCACCGGCAATCCCTCCACGGGAGGATAACCCCTGTCCGTCACCTATAGCCGTCTGGCAGCAACTACTGACTTACCTGCTGGAAAAGCACTACGGCCTGACGCTGAACGACACACCATTCTGTGGGGAAAACGTGATTCAGGCGTATATCGATGCTGGCATCACGCTGGTCAATGCCGTCAATTTTCTGGTGGAGAAATACGAACTGGTGCGTATCGATCGCAACGGCTTTAACTGGCAGGAGCAATCGCCGTTTCTTACCGCCGTTGATGTTCTCCGTGCCAGACGTGCTACTGGCTTGCTCAAGGCATAAAGATTGCGAGCGGCTTTCCAGTCACATCGCACCAAACCTGTTTATTCCTCTCTCCGATGCATAATGCGCCAGCCGGTAAGGGCTGGCGCATTTGCTTTTATGTATGGACCACAAACTATGCAAATTGAACCTGAGGTTTTGACCGACCACACCGAGCTGATTTGCTCGACCAATATCGAACGTATCGTTACTGGACGTGATACCGCGCGGCAACAGATAGAACAGCTCCTCAACCAGCTACGGGCGATCTCAACACTAACAGCGACTATTGGTGGCGGCACCGCTGAAGACTGGGCGTTAAAGCAGGGGCATCGCTACGACTGCTGGCTAACAGAAGTACCCAACAAGGCGATGCCAGCCATCACCCGCACGTTGGATCGCAATATCTGGCGCGACCTGATGCTGAAATCCGGCATGTTGTCGCTGATGGATGCCGAAGCGCGTAGTCAGTGGCATAAAAATCTCGATGAAGGGGAGCTACCGGTCATCAGCGAAGCCAATATACTCAGCACCTTTGAGCAACTTAACCAGAGCAAGCGGGAGGTATTCGAGCGTGGAGTGATCAACGTATTCAAAGGGCTGTCGTGGGATTACAAAACCAATCATCCTTGTTACTTCGGCAAGAAAATCATCATCAGTAATCTGGTCACATATAACCGTTGGGGCTTTGGCCTGAACTGAGGCTGGCGACGCGATCAACTGGCCGATCTGGAGCGTATGCTGTATCAGTTGGATGGCAAACCGATCCCCGACAATCGGGGCGATGTCACTATCCGGCTGATGGACCATATCCGTGATAATCCCCATCAGCAGGAATACGAGGATGAGTTCTTTAGCGTGCGTTACTTTCAGAAAGGCACCGGGCATCTCACCTTTAAACGTTCTAACCTGATCGATCGGATGAACGACATTATCGCCAAACATTATCCGGGGATGTTGGCGGCGAGGTAATTAACCAATCATGTCACATACGTATATCCCATTGACATATCCCATCAATATTCTATGCTATCGATAGCACAAAATTTCTCCAAGGAGACTGCCATGGAAAAAACTACAGTATTTAAAAGCAATCGCAGTCAGGCGGTACGACTCCCTAAAGCGGTTGCACTGCCCGATGATGTGAAGCAGGTTGATATCGTTGCGATTGGCCGTACACGTATCATTACTCCGGCAGGCGAAAGCTGGGACAGTTGGTTTGAAGGGGAGAGCGTAACACCTGACTTCATGATCACCAGAGAGCAACCCGATGATCAGATCAGGGAAGATTTCTGATGCTGAAATATCTGCTTGATACCAATATCTGTATTTACACTATCAAGAACAAACCACAGGAAGTCAGGGACGCTTTCTACCGCCATTACGGGCAGTTTGCTATCAGTTCTATCACGTTGATGGAATTGATCTATGGTGCGGAGAAATCGGTAAACCCAGAAAAGAATCTGGCCGTGATTGAAGGGTTTTCTGCGCGTCTGGAAGTTCAAAACTATGGTTTTGACGCCGCAGTGCATACCGGCCAAATTCGTGCGGAACTGGCAAAACAAGGAACACCCATCGGCCCGTATGATGCCATGCTAGCGGGTCACGCTCGGTCAGCAGGTTTGATACTGGTAACGAACAATGTGCGTGAGTTTGAGCGTGTGCCAGGATTGCGCGTAGAAAACTGGGTCGGTAGACAGGCTGACAATAGCCAGTCTTTGTAATATGCTGTCGCAGTTCAACAACTGGCGTCACTGCTAGGTATCGTAGCGAACGGCAGGGTAGGGAATGAAGCAATGTGGGTTGTGGGTACAAATGCGGGTACATACGCGTTATATTTTGAGGTAAATCCTTTAAATACAATGCTGATGGCGTGTTTTTCAAGTCCCGCCCAGGCACCATTGATAAATTAATAGACGTCAACCGACGTCTGTTTTTTTGCCTAAAACCTACGGTTTTACTGGCTTCTCCTCCATTCCATACTCTCCCAACGTCAACGCAATTCAACCTACATCAACTTGCTTGTGAGTATACATCTGAGTATATATGTTGGTTCTATCTTGCTCTGTATACTCACCGTAAGCACCAATGAGGATATTGATAATGGCTCTGACCGATATCAAAGTGCGTTCGGCAAAACCAGAAGAAAAAGAGTATTCACTGACTGACGGTGATGGGATGTTTCTGCTGGTTCATCCCAATGGTTCCAAATACTGGCGGCTGCGCTTTCGTTTTGGTGGCAAGTAACATCTTATGGCATTAGGCGTTTATCCTGAAGTCTCTCTTTCTGAAGCGCGTCAGAAAAGAGATGAGGCCAGAAAACAGGTTGCTGCGGGGATCGATCCCCGCGAACATAAGAAAGCGGTAAAAGCGAAACAAGAAGAGGATGAAAAGACCTTCGAAGTTGTGGCTCGCGCTTGGCACGCCGACAACAAGAAATGGTCTGAATCCCATGGCGAACGTATCCTGAAAAGCCTGAGCGACAATATTTTCCCCGCTATTGGCAACACACATATCGCCGATCTGAAAACACGTGACTTACTGGCACCGATCAAAATCGTTGAACGCTCCGGACGCTTGGAAGTTGCTAAGCGTTTAAAACAACGTGTGACCGCCATCATGACCTATGCCGTACAAAACGGCCTGATTGACTATAATCCGGCGCAGGATATGGCAGGGGCGATAATGCCTGGCAAAGTTGAACACCGCCCGGCATTAGCGCTTGAACGCTTGCCTGAACTTCTTGGCCGGATTGACGGTTACAAAGGTCGTGAATTCACCAAATGGGTTATTAATCTCTCCCTGCTGATTTTCATTCGTTCCAGCGAACTCCGTTTTGCCCGCTGGCCGGAAATCGACTTTGAACGAGCGTTGTGGACGATTCCCCCTGAACGTGAACCGATCCCCGGTGTGAAATTCTCCGAACGTGGTTCAAAAATGCACACACCACATCTGGTTCCGCTGAGCCGTCAGGCACTGGAGATCCTTAAAAAGATCAGAGAGGTGAGTGGGCATTGTGAACTGGTATTCATTGGCGATCATTCGTCACGAAAGCCTGTTAGTGAGGGGACGATAAACAAAGCACTGCAAACGATGGGCTATGACACGAAAACGGAAGTATGCGGTCATGGTTTTCGTACTATGGCCTGTAGTTCGTTGATTGAGTCGGGGTTGTGGTCTAGGGATGCGGTAGAGCGGCAGATGAGCCATCAGGAACGTAACGGTGTTCGAGCGGCATATATTCATAAGGCGGAGCATCTGGATGAGCGTAGACTGATGCTGCAATGGTGGGCGGATTTTCTTGATGCGAATCGGGAGAGAGCGGTGAGTCCGTTTGATTTTGGGAAGTTGACTCAAAAATGACATATAACACATCATGTAAGCGTACCCGTTTTAGTCCACGCACTTTTTGAGATTTCCGGGGTTTCAGCCATCAGCCGGTATTCTTCCGGCGTCAGGTGATTCAGGGATTCATGAGGGCGCTCGCTGTTATATTCAGCCAGCCAGCGCTCTGTAATTTCCCGTGCTTCATTCAGCGTTCTGAACAGATAAAAATCCAGTATTTCTGTCCTGTACGTCCGGTTGAATCGTTCGATAAAGGCATTCTGCGTGGGTTTGCCGGGCCTGATAAATTCCAGCATCACACCATGCTCTTCTGCCCATTGTGCCAGCGTCAGTGAGATCAGCTCCGGACCGTTATCCATCCGCATTTTCAGTGGATATCCCCGGTTTGCCACGATCCTGTCCAGCACTCTCACGACCCGCTGCGCCGGGATATTCAGGTCAATTTCGATCGCCAGCGCTTCCCGGTTAAAATCATCCACCACGTTGAAGGTCCGGAAGCGTCTGCCGCACACCAACGATCGTGCATAAAATCGATGGACCAGCTCTGGTTCATCGCCTCTGGCGTCGCCAGCGGAGCCGGATTACGCACCGGCAGGCGCTGTTTTCCCTTACGGCGAAAATTCAGCTTCAGCAGGCAGTAAATCCGGTGCACGTGCTTATGGTTCCAGATATTGCCCTGCCTGCGAAGTACCTGAAAAAGCTTTTTAAATCCGTATCGCGGATAGCGTTCAGCCGCCACGGTCAGCGCCATAATCACCGGCTCATCACGTCGCGTATCCGGCTGATAACGAAATACCGTCCTGCTCAGCGACAATGTCCTGCATGCCTGGCGTAAGCTCATGGCGAACTGCGCGGTCAGATAGCTGACCAGCTCACGCTTTATCGCTGGTTTTAAAGCTTTTTTTCAATAACGTCTTTCAGTGCGCGGCACTCGAGACTCAGGTCCGCAAACATCTGTTTCAGCCGGCGGTTTTCATCCTCAAGGTCTTTCATATTTTTGATATCAGAGGCTTCCATACCGCCGAACTTCGCTTTCCAGTTAATGGGATGGACTACCTCCCCCTCTGCGGTTAACTGTACGAAATACGTTCACCAGGAGAATCACTATGAGTATCGTATTTCTGGGTATTGATCTGGCTAAAAATATCTTTCAGCTCTGCGGATTAAATCAGGCTGGTAAGCCGGTTTATACAAAACGCACTGGACGAAAAGAATTACTCCAGACTGTGGCGAATATTCCGGCATGTCTGATTGGTGTCGAAGCATCCACTGGGGCATTTTACTGGCAACGTGAGTTTGAAAAACTGGGACATAAAGTAAAAGTTATTAGTCCTCAGTATGTAAAACCTTTTGTCCGCGGCCAAAAAAATGACGGCAATGATGCGCAGGCGATAGCTGTGGCTCTGATGCAACCTACGATGCAATTTGTTCCACCGAAAAGCCCTGAACAGCAGGATATTCAGGCTCTGCACCGGGCAAGACAGCGTATTGTCAATCATCGTACTGCGACAGTCTGCTAAATCCGAGGACTGCTGCTTGACCGGGGAATAACCATCGGCGCGGCAGTTTCAAGAGTCCGTCGTGCCGTTCCGCTTATCCTTGAAGATGCTGAAAATGGTCTCAGCGTCAGAATGCGGAGGACGATTGCAGAACTCTATGATCTCTTTAACGATCTTGGGCGTCGTATAAACTTTTTTGATAAAGAAATTGATGCTGTGTTCAGGCAATCAGAAGCCTGTCAGCGCATTGCCAAAGTTAAAGGCATTGGCCCTAAAACAGCCACGGCTGTTGTTGCCGCGATTGGCAGAGGAACCGAATTTAAAAATGGTCGTCACTTTGCCGCATGGCTTGGTCTGGTTCCACGACAACGCTCGAGTGGCGACAAGCAGGTGTTGATGAATATGACGAAAAAAGGCGACAAGCATTTGCGGACGCTTTTTATTCATGGTGCCCGCGCTGTCGTCAGAGTTGCCACGAATAACAATGATGGCTGTCTGCATCAGTGGGTTAACCAGTTGAAGGAACGGCGCGGGTTTAATAAAACGACCGTGACGGTCGCTAACAAGAACGCGAGAATAATCTGGTCGATGCTGAGAAATGATACCGAGTATCAGTCAGTTGGAAGTTAGTACCCAGCCAAAAGAGTTGCAGTGTACTGAAAAATGGTGACAGGTTGCACCTGCACAATCGGAACCTGACTATTATATTGGCCTCAGAGGCCGTCCAGTTGTTGAGGCGATTGTGTGCGGATTACCCATTTGGGCACAGGTTAGTATTCCTGATGCCGGATAGATGTAAGCAACAACCCAAAACCAGATTCAGTACTTGCAAAACGGAGGTAGTCCATAGATGTAGTACGAGGCCTCAGAGATCCCGGCCTCGCGGCAGACGTCTTTAACAGTACGTCCGGCTTCGACGGACTTCAGAACGGCGATGATCTGGTATTCGGTGAATCGTGCTTTACGCATGGCGATCTCCTCCAGGGACATATTCAGTATGCCGGAAGATCTCTAAAAGTGAATGGTCCGGTTTACCGGGATGCTTACATTTTCCCTGATGTAGCATTAATAGAAGCGGCGCAGATGCCATAAAACAGCTTTAGGCGTTTGTCTTACGGCCAGTAGCTCCATCTCCTTGAACCCACTAGTAAACAGCTCTGTGGCTCTTCCTCTCACTTTATCCAGTAACGATTCTTCTAGCAAGAAAATGATCGATATAGCAGATCGATAAATTAATATTGATAGTCTATATCGATTAATGATGCTTTATTGATCGGCATTTTAATTGTTTTAATCGATCGAATGATAATTATTGATAGTTAATTTCTATTATTATTTTGATTTTGATCGGTACAAACGATATGACGGCCTTAAAAAATAATTTAATCCTATCAATTGGTTAATCAGGTGGCTTTGCTGTGGTCGTCCTGTAAGAGCAAGCTGTAACGTCTTCAGGTAACCCGAAAGGCATCAAAACATAACAGCATTTTTGATTATCAGGATGGATGGAAAGATGAAGAAAATTTTACTCGTTACTTGCACAGCTCTTGCTTTGGCGGGATGTGGTGAGAAGGGGGATTTTGAGAAAGCAATCAACGCGAAAATTTCAAAATCGAAGGTATGCTACTCACTGCAGAACAATGACTTTGCGTTCAACAAAGGTTTTCCGGTAAAGGTTAATCATGGCTACCGTTCTGCTGGATACAATGCCAGCGATGAAATCCTTAACGGGCTTGTTGAACAGGGACTACTTACTGTTTCACAGCAGGCGAATGGCTTTAGCAGTGTTGATGTTTTAGAGGTTACCGATAAAGGCCAAGAGGTTGATTTCTGGAACCGTGAGGAAGGTGCCTGCGTGGGTCATAGGGCTGTTGCTGAGATCACAAGCTGGACTGAACCGAGTGATGGTGCTGGCGCTAAAATCACACAAGTGACCTATACGTGGAAGCTCGACGGCGTTCCGGGCTGGGTTGATAAAAATGCTTTCTCTGGGGTTAAGAGGATGGCTGAACCCGAAGAAGCCAAAACTGTTCTGGTGAAGACCAATAACGGTTGGGCTGCTCGGTAATTACAGGAAAAGACGCTATGAACACTATCTATTGGGTGTTTTTCATTGGCCTGCTGATGAACATACCATCACTGGCTCCGGCGCTGTTTCTCCGTAAGATATCAAAGAAGGTGAAGGTATCGATGGCCCTGAGGATTTTTCTGCTGAACGCCTTCTTGTTACTTTCTGTTGTGACGGTATCGCAAAACACCACGCAAAAATACGGGCTGTTCCCTATATGGCTGGTTGTTGCTGCTATTGGGTTATTCGCAGTCACGCTGGTGTCAACGATAAAATTTATACGTAAGCATTTAACCGTAGGTAAAAGCAGGGCTGTTATCCTCTCATCATTCCTGATTGTCTATGCCGTCAGATTTCATAGCGTGTTTTCAAACGCTTATGGCAGCGGATACACGCTTAATGGATACAATGTGGTGTGGACGTTGTTCTTCCTGTTTGCCTGCCTGTTGGCTTATCTTGGTTGTGCTGGGAGTAAAACATATTCTGGTTATTCTGCATCGCAACCAGATTATTTTAAGCCGACCAAAGAATATGAGACGCAATCACAGATTGATTACGATATTGCTGTGAAGGGTGCAAGTGTTCTGTCTGATCCCAATCTGAGCATTGTTGAGCAACAACGTTATAGGAACAGACTTGAAAAGCGAGAAGCAGAACCTCAATAGCGATGATAATTAACTGAAGTAATCAATGATAATAAATGGTCTTGAACCCAACAAGATCATTTAATGTATTGAAACTCGCTTCTATACACGTTTGTTTTTTATATATACTACATCATGAGAAATTAGTTCTTTATTTGATTTTCTACGAACAATATCAAATAACTCTATAGTCTCTATTAACTTTGTTAACGATGAATAGCCGTAATTTCGTGCATCAAAATCTGGATATTGCCTTTTGATTAAACTACCACAACTAGCAAGTGGTGCCCATCCATCTTCTTCTGTATATTCATTAATGGCATTTTTTAATGTTCGCATAAGGTGAGTGTCGCTTCGTAGTTCTTTCTTGCTTTTCTTTATTGGATCAGTGTGTTCACTTTTCCCTTCATCTTTATTATCATCGGGGTCAATGCTTAAGTTTTTTAATACTTCTATGAAAATAAAGTCATCGCAGGCGTTTCTAAATGCTACAGGTGTTTTTTTCTCTCCTACACCAAAAACATATATTTGCGACTCTTTAAGTCTTGAAGCTAGTTTTGTAAAATCACTATCACTTGAGATAAGAGCAAATGCATCAAATTTATTGGAGTATAAAAGATCCATAGCATCAATTATCATTGCTGCGTCAGAAGAGTTTTTTCCTTGGGTATATGAAAACTGCTGAAAAGGTGTAATAGCAAGTTCATTTAAAGGCTGTTTCCAGTTTTTTAAATGGCTTGAACTCCAATCACCATAAGCTCGTTTTACTATTATATGCCCATGTTTTGTTAGTTCAGCGAGGACGGCTCCCATAACTGAAGATTGGGCATTTTCTGCGTCAATCAATACTGCTATCTTTTTTGCTGATTCTAGGTCTTTCATAAAATCTCTGTTTAGGTAGATAGCTAATAATAGCATCAAAAGACATAAATAGGAATAATAACCATTACCAAATGTAATTGCAACATGATTTTACGAGGCATACATTGTCACTTTATTTTGCTAATTTATTTATGTAAGGGTTCTCTCATACATACATGTATGATATTTTTTCTTTTACTTGATTTTTAAACATCGGAGAGATTGTGAGTAAATTATTCCAGCGACTTGGTTCTTTATCAAATTCTCATGTTGGGTTTGACTTTGAATTGAAAGCAAAGAGATTTTTTGAAATCAGTGGTATTAATTTACATCGAAACTATGAAGTGGAGGTCGGCGTCGGTTTGATAAAAAAGAAGCATCGTTTTGACTTGGGAAGTTATGAGGAAAAAATATTAGTGGAGTGTAAATCTCACTGTTGGACTTCGGGGAACAATGTACCAAGTGCTAAAGTGACAATTTGGAATGAGGCAATGTATTATTTTTATTCTTCTCCAGATGATTATAGGAAAATAATGTTTGTTCTTAAGGATAAGAGAAGTAGCACTGGTGAAACATTGGCTCAATATTATATTAGAATATATCATCACCTTATTCCTACTGGTGTTGAATTTTGGGAGTATGATGAAGAAAAATTCATTGCTGAGCAAATTTATTAAAGTTATTGACCACAGCAATGTTTAACGTTTAGTCATCCTCCTAATTTCTTATAAACGTTAGGTTTTAACTGAAGTGCAGCCCGTTCTCTATCAGTTGACAACGTTGGTATATAATCTAGATCTCTATCAGCCTGTTTGAGCTGTGAGCGACTTGGAAAACGTCTGATCTCCTCCTTGGTAGGCTTGTAATTATCACTGTTAAACCTAACACGTTTTTCATGCTCAGCGCATGGCACATAGATCCCTTGTACCTCATCAAACACATAGTTTTCGGCAATACGCTTATCGTGTTCAACATCAAGGGCAACAGGTTTCTTCTTGGCCCAGATGAATTTCTCTTTTATGTATTCTACTACCAGTAAAGTGAAACGCTTGAACACACCAGTCTGTCGAGCTTTAACCTGCTTCCTCTTACTTTTAACAGGAGCGCGTTTAACCGTACTGGCAGTTGGGAAGGATGGGGTTTTCAATTTAGTGCGTGTATAAGGTGCAGGGGCAACCAGAACAGGCTGTTGCTCATCGGATGATGACTGCGAACCTGTTTCAGGTAATACGATTTCAACAGGCTTAGACATTTCGGATACGGTGAAACTTCTGAGGTCAACAACAATCTGTAGATCTAAATCTTTGAAGGTGTTGTAAGTGGCCTGAGCTTCTTGTTTCATCTCATCACGAACAGCTTGTTCAGCAGCACGTTGTTGCTGAGCTGTCTGACTGTTCCATTTAGCACGAGGTATACGTTGCATTGCCGGACGGCAGGTCAACGTTGCCTTGGCAATCCATAGTGCCTTTTCTTCAATATCTAACGTAATAGCAGCGTTTGCCAAGGCTTCATTGTATTGAGTATCAATAGAACGGTGATCGATACGTTCATTACTGCCAGCAGCAGTAAGATAGCGATTGGCAATCACTGACCATGATTCGCGCCAAAGGATCACGTTTTTCTTGTCGTTCCAGCTTCTGTCTTTTTTACCAAAACCTTCAGCGGTGATCGGTTTTAATGTCAGCATCACATGAGCATGGGGGTTTTGACTATCAAGGTCATGAAAAGCAATATCAGCAATCATGCCTTTATCGACAAAGTTCTTCTGGCAGTAATCCAAAACCAGTTTTATCTTATATTCATTGTTAAGTTCACAGGGAATAGCCACATCAAAATAACGGGCTGTCTGACCATCCTTCTGACGCTCAACCCTTTCAACTTCATTCCACAAGGTACTTGAATTTTCGATAATATGAGCTGGTGCGGAAACAGGTGCTAATATCAGATGATGGAATAAATCTGTTCTATGGCTGAAATCGTAGGTATTGCCAGTGCGATCATCTGTTATTCTTGATCTACTATGGTAGGCAGCCTTCCGACAGGAAGACATACCCTCCGAGCGTTTCACAATTTTAAACTCCAGATGAAATATCGCCATAAAATAAAAAACCTCAATATAATAAAAACTATCAAATAAACATCAACGCACACTCTGCTGATTTTAGTTTTTCGCAAGAAAAACTCAGGGGTTGACGTTGAACTTGGTTTTGTTTTTAGCCTGCGGCAGGCAACCGTCGGTAGACCCCACACACTCGTAGAGTGTATAAGTGGGCATTGTTTTCTTAAAAAAAGAAAAAATGTAAAAGATCCCCTCATTAATTAATATGAAATATATGAATGTCTGTAAAACAAAACGCCGAATTGAGCGGCGCAATCTGGATGAAAGGGCGAAGTCTTCCGCGATATTACACAGATGGGTTTTAGATGGCGTCCGAAGGACAAGAGGAGTGTTAATTTATCCCGCCGTAAGGCGGGAAATCTCTAAAAAAAGAAAATAGGCGAGTTTATCGGTAGTTTTCCCTGTTGCACAATTCACAGGTTAACTATGGAAATTAGGATTAAAATTCAACATGTGAAATGAAAAACACTAACGAGAAAAATTAAGTAACGTGGTGAGTATTAGACAAAATAGTTAGTGATTACTATCGTATGGTGTTACTTAATTTAATTTTACGCCATCATGTTTTCCATTCTTTTCAACTGGTCAGACTGCCATATCTGCTGGTGTGAATGTTATGGGGTAGTTAATCGATCACAAATAAGCTCTTAACTGATTTAACAGCTCATATGTAAGCGATTAAGTTAATTATTAACTAAACTTGCCAACATAGGGGATATCAGTTAAATAAAGCAAAACGTGAAGAAGGAGAATAAAGTGAAACTTGGTGAGTTGAATGAAACTGATCCTACCCAGCAATAGTGGACACGCGACTAAGTGAGTAAACTCTCAACCAGAGGTGATTACTCATGACAAAACCAGTACCAACCAGCAAAACGCCCCGCAAACAGTACACGCCCGAATTTCGCGATGAAGCCCTTAAACTGGCTGAGCGTATTGGAATCGCTGCTGCTGCCCGTGAACTCAGCTTGTATGAATCCCAGCTCTACAACTGGCGGTGTAAACAACACCAGCAGATGAACTCATCAGAGCGCGAGAATGAACTGGCTGCCGAAAATGCGCGTCTGAAGCGCCAACTGGCGGAGCGTGATGAAGAACTGGCTATTCTCCAAAAGGCCGCGACATACTTCGCGAAGCGCCTGAAATGAAGTATGTCTTTATCGAAAAGCATCAGGCAGAGTTCAGCATCAAAACCATGTGTCGGGTGCTTCAGGTTGCCCGCAGCGGCTGGTATGTCTGGCGCAGGCGTCGTTGTCAGATAACCCCGCGCCAGCATTTCCGGCTCATTTGCGATGAGGCTGTCCGTAAGGCATTCGCTGGGGCAAAACAGCGTTATGGTGCGCCACGTCTTGCTGATGAGTTGCCGGAGTACAACATCAAAATCATCGCTGCGAGCCTGCGCCGTCAGGGGTTGCGGGCGAAAGCCAGCCGTAAATTCAGTCCGGTCAGCTACCGTGAACATGGCCTGCCGGTATCGGAAAACCTGCTGAAGCAGGACTTCATCGCCAGCGGCCCGAACCAGAAGTGGGCAGGCGATATCACGTATCTTCGCACGGACGAGGGCTGGCTGTATCTCGCGGTGGTGATTGACCGGTGGTCACGGGCCGTTATTGGCTGGTCGATGTCGTCACGAATGACGGCGCAACTGGCCTGCGATGCGTTACAGATGGCGCTCTGGCGTCGTAAGCGACCGAAAAACGTTATTGTCCATACCGACCGTGGCGGACAGTACTGTTCAGCGGATTACCAGACTCTGCTGAAACGGCATAATCTGCATGGCAGCATGAGTGCAAAGGGGTGTTGCTACGATAATGCCTGTGTGGAAAGCTTTTTCCATTCACTGAAAGTGGAATGCATCCACGGGGAACGCTTTATCAGCCGGGAAATAATGCGAACAACAGTGTTTAATTATATCGAGTGTGATTACAATCGGTGGCGACGCCACAGTGCTTGTGGCGGTCTCAGCCCGGAACAATTTGAAAACCAGAACCTCGCTTAGGGCTGTGTCCACATTACGTGGGTAGGATCAGACAGCATTGGTTTTAATTGGAATTAATTCTGTGGCATGGACTATAAATATCAGTCTTATGAGTTTGTTTTTTATTAAATAAAATATTTTTTCTATATTGATAATTATCTAAAATATGGTAAAGGTGAATATACAACAAATACAAGGAGGTTTAATGTATAAAAATAACGATGAAGCCATTGATTGGGAAGCCAAAAAACTTCTTGATGAAGGTATCTATACCGATACAGAACAAGCCTATTTAGAAGCAGAAAAAATAGTAGTTAACATAAGGGAACAAGCAAAGCAGCGCCAGATAAAGCAACAGTTCAAGATGAAAATAAGAACAATCAAGAAACAGATTGGTAATGGTTATGACTATGCTGATATCCCTTATTCCAACAAGAAAAAAAATTGGAGAGATAAGTGATGACAACAAAAACGATCAAACAACAACTTGCAGCAGCACAGGAACGATTATATTTCTTGGAAGCTAAAAAGAAACAGCAAACGAAAAAGAGAATACCCGGCAGAAAATTATTTTCGGTGCAGAGGTTGCCAAAGTCTTAGGATGTGATATTGGTTATGTAGATAAGGAATTGGTCTTTGGGATTCTGCTTGATATCCCGAATCTTCATGAAAGCGATATTGAAAGGTATAAAGCACAAGGCCAAACTTATATCGAAAATGTCTTAAATAAATCCAAACAGTAGTTTTCCTTTTCACGTACGAACAGCTCACCGACCTAAAACTGGTTTTTAGGTCGGTGAGCTGTTGAGCAAGCCCCAGAGGGCGCGGTAGCTAATTTTTTCCTAAAATCTAATATGGATTTATTAATTACTGAGTTCTGCTAATTTTTCCGGGTCAAATCCCCAGCGCTCTTTAGCAACTTTCAGCCATTCCTGATCAGAAAAAGAATTATTTCTCTCAGTCACTTCAAGTAAAGGATATCCCGATAGCATGGTCATACTTCCATTTACCATAAGTGGGACATCAGATGGGCCACTATATTTTACTTTGAATAATGGATATTGGTTTTCATCAATACACCATACAGAAACCAATCTTCCGTTACGGAGTTTACAGTAATCAATTACCATTGGTTGTAAGTAAGTGTCCATCATGAGAACAATAGAGCCATCGGGCATTGGGGATCGTATTTTTGTGGTGTGGTGAGTTTCAAAATATTCGATAGCCCCGCCTTTCTTTACATCACCAAATTTTATTGCACATGCTGATAATAAAAAACTAATTGTTAACGCTGTAATCCATCTCATTTTAATTCCTTGGCTTATAAAAAATTCATCCATAAGAAACAGTAAGAAGAGAGAGGATTGATATCATATCTCAACATCTTCCAAGTGCTTACCGTTATCCTGTTCTTCTTTGATTGCTCTCGGTGTGTGTCCTTAACCTGTTCACGTTTGCTGATTGCCATCTTTAAGACGTTGAGCACGAAGGGCTTTAACGCTCAGCATTATGTTGCTGTACGCAGACTTCTTCTTCACTGCGTATCACTCATTCCTCGATGGATTGATTTGGGTGATATGTCAAATTTTCACAACCTATGGTTAGGCCAATATATCATAATTATAAATTAATGAATAATTAAATATTATTAATGGCACGGTGTATTTAACTTGGTTTTAAATTGGATGTTAACAAGGTGGTAATTATATAATATCTTATAAATGTCGTGACTTAATTAAGTATAAAAGGAGTGGGTATGTATTAATCAATAAGAAAAAGCAGAATGAACAGTCTACATATCATTTCGTTTAAAAAATCGTTTTTTAAACGAATAGAAAATGAAGATGGTTGGGTTATCAGGGTTTTTATTCATGTCTTATTACATAAGATAAGAGGATTTAAGCCAAAGGCTGTATTGGATTTGGATTCTGAAAGTAAAATTAACGGTGTAATAAATAAAAATGGTGACTATATTTCTAATGATCATGTTTTACATGTTATCAGTGAGTCTTTTATCGATGGGCTTACGCATTCAATCATCAAAGATTTTGAGGTGATTTTTACTGCTATCAGTACATTTTTTATGAAAATGCAGGTGAGTGATGTGAAATAAAACAGACGTACAGTATTTTGTGTTTTTTAGCAATCAATAAGATGTTAATGAAAATAGTTATGAATCATGAAAAAGAAGAAATCAAAGAAAAATCCACTTGAGGATACAGCGGTATTGAGTCGAGTTGCCAAGAAAGCATCACAGAAAGCGATTAGTGAGGTATTCAGGGCTGGAATGCCTATCCACTTTATTTCAGAAGGAAAGCTGATAAAAGAATACCCTGATGGAAGAAAGGAGTGTGTCAAAGATCTGAGTATGGAACCTATTTCTCTCGCGTCAGCCGTTCGTCAGTTAACCGGACTTATTGAATAAGTTATCTATGAGTAAGAGTCAATGATATCTTGACCACTTTTTTATTTTTGCTAATTAAATAGTACGTGAAAATAAAAAGGACGATGGAAATGATTAAATATAAAAAAGGGTTTTCCTTATTGGAAATAACGCTGGTGTTAGCTGTTGGCGTAGCAATGGCTTTCATGAACTTTCAGGACATGAAAAGCAATCAAGAAAACATTATGGCTAATACCGTAGGTTCACAGATGAAACAGATGGGGGAAGCGGTTAACCGTTATATCATTATCCGTTATGACAAACTTTCAACGCTTTCTTCCAGTAGCAGCCAGACCAGCGATCCGGGGCCAAGGATTTGTTCAACCAGCGGCTGTGAAATTACGTATCAGACGTTGGTAAATGAAGGGCTGTTACCTGCGGGTTATACTGGCGTCAACATGCAAAAATCCTCTTATAAGATACTGTTGAAACGTGCAGGAGCCACACCTAACTACGTTATTAATGGACTTGTTATTACTACGTTGCCGTGGTTAGAAGGGAACCGTGTTCGTTATGACTTATTAGGTCGTGCTATGCAAGCCTCTGGTATCGATAGTGGCATGACGCAATCTGCTACTGTTGCATCGGGTACGGGTGGGCAATGGACTGAGAACCAAAATAGCTATAGTGGTATTAATGCTGCGGGATTGTTGGCCTACCGTGTTGGATACGACAGTGCTATGTATTCGGTTTACCTACGCCGCGATGGAACATTGCCGATGACAGGGGAGCTGAATATGGGCGGCCAGAGTATTGATAATGTAAAAGACATTACCGCATCTGGGACGATCAAAAGCCAGCGATTATCCTCATCCGGTATTGCCGAAGGGACGCATCTTAACGCGACTGAAATTGTGCAGAGTAAAAATGGAACGTTCAGTAATAATCTCAAGGTTCAAAATCAATTAACTGTTGATGGTTATTCGACGTTTAACAATATCGTGAAAGTTAATCAATGGCTGGAAAGTGAACAGGGTGTCAGATCTCGTGGCGCACTCATTGTTGGTAAAGAAAACGAGAGAAAATTGTGGTTAGGCTGTGGCACATTTTCCAGTTGTGCTTCTGATAACGCGATACCATTAAGAATCGAAGATGAGTCAGGAAAAAATAATTTCATCTCAATTACCGGAACAACATCATCACCTTCATCAATGAAATTAGATGTTGTAGGAAGCCAAAGAATAAAAGGAGATCTAATACTATTGTCTTCGAGCGATGGTTTAGCCAAAGGCGATATCGTGGCATCAGGGAATATCGCTTCATCAGGTATTGTTTCAGGGCAATATTTACAGGTTGAATCGTCTTCTGTAGCGGGAGCAAGTTGTTCACCTGATGGGCTAATTAGCAAGGACGATAAAGGGGCTACACTGTCTTGTCAATCTGGCATATGGGGGATAAATAGCGGTGGTCTAATCACGGTTGATGGGGGAACATGTCCTGCCGGGGTTGAGCCTGTTTTATATTATGCCTCGATCGCCGTATTTTGGAACGGACAAGTACGAACCAATCCGTATGGTGATGAGAAACTTTGGGTCCCTCAATACAATATCAATGAAATGGGTTCACATTGTACGACCCACGGAGGGGGCGAAAAAGAAAGTTGCCGCCCGATACCCAAATATATCAATATAACAAAAGTGAAATGCGGGTGATTTGAGACAGGATATTTAAAATAATGTTCTTATATAAGTAAAATTACCATGACGCATCGCTGTTTCCTTATCTGTTAACGGTTCCGGTATTGAATCTCCCATCAAAAGCGCCCAACATTCAGCCCTCAAAAGGGATGTTTTACTGTCAAAGGAGAATGACAATGCCGGGTGCTGCCCGTCTTAATGATATCGGAAGTGGTCATGATTGCTTCCCTGAAACACCGATAACTGAAGGCAGTCCTGACGTGATTATTAATGGTCAGCCTGCTGCCCGACAAGGTGATGCTGTTCTGCTTCATGGTTGTCCCTGTCCTAATGCACCACATGGTGTGCATTCCCGAAAAATCGCCGAAGGTTCATCCACCGTCATTATTAACGGTAAACCTGCTGCGCGTATTGGAGATGGCATCAATTGCGGTGGCGTCATTGTTTCCGGCAGTGGTAACGTCATTATTGGTGATACGCCCCATCGTTCTCCGGTTCAGGAATGCGCTAAACAGGCAGTATTAACCCGTGCGCCATTGTTGGCATTAACACCGATGCTGACGGTTCCCCCTGTTTACGCTAAATCTTGTTTGCTTGCTGATGGTTGTACGAAGGCAGGAACAGAAGAAGAACCTGTCGAAAATTTTGGGGATATGGTGCTGTTTGCCCAGCCCGAGCAAGATGACTGCTGTGGTTATGGTTATCACGACGAGAACCATGAGGTCGTTCAACACGCGCAGGCGGCTAAGAAGAAAGAAAAGAAAACGGTCGCTACTGCACCATCACCTACTAAAGTTCCTGAACTAGAGCCTTGGTATAAAACGCTGTTTGATTTGCTGGTTGCGACGGATGATAAAACGCATTCTCCGCTACCGACGTCTAAATCGGTTGTTCATCCCGTCGTCGTGGAGAAACAGGAAGAGCCTACTGTTGCCAGTGCAGGCGTCGGTTTACTGACGACTACAGGTGTCATGACACAAGTCTGGGGAGAATGGTCGCTGGGTGGTGTGCTGAGCGCAGCAAGGGGCGTGCCGTATATTGGTGCATTAGCCTCAGCACTCTATATTCCTTCTGCTGGGGAAGGCAGTGATAAGGTTCCGGGACGAGATGAACATTGGTTAGAGGATGAGTTACGGCGTAAAGGCTGGGCAGGAGAAACGGCAACGACGCGCGTCCGGTTTTTCTGGCGTCCCGATATTCATGGCAAGATGCAGGTGTATGGTGTTCATACGGGTGAGGGAACGCCCTATGAAGGTGTACGTGTTGCCAATATGGTATGGGATGCGAAGGTTCAGGGTTATACTTTCACCCCCGCGCCCGGAGTGGATGGGCCAACCATAACGTGGACCCCGGAAAAACCTGAAGGAGCAGAGCCTGTTACACATACAGGTAGCCCGGTAAACCCGATTGACCAACCCACTATACTCATTTATCCGATCCCGGGTGATGAAATAGACACCTCCACGCCTCCGTTTCCCGTGCCGGATGAGCAGGATTTTAATGACTGGATATTAGTTTTTCCGGCTGACTCTGGTGTAAAACCAGTTTATGTTTATCTGCAATCAGCGCGGAATAAACCCGGAACCGTAACAGGAAAAGGTGAGGTATTGAGTGGTGAAGGTAAATGGTTGGAAGCCGCCAGTTCAGGATTAGGTGCGCCAGTGCCTGCACAGGTAGCGGATAAACTGAGAGGCCAAAAATTTGAACGTTTTGATGATTTCAGGGAGGCGTTTTGGCTGGCTGTGGCAGAATGTCCTGAGTTAATTGAGCAGTTTTCTCCTGCTAATAAAGCACTGATTAAAAAAGGTCGTTCGCCCTACGCAGTGCCAAAAGAACAGTATGGAGGAAGGAAAGTATTTGAAATTCACCATAAAATACGCATAGTTGATGGTGGTAGCGTTTACGATATTGATAACCTATCTATTGCCACACCTAAAAGGCATGTCGCTATCCATTCCAAATCCAAGGAGAATTCATGACAATACTAAAACTCACTATCAATGATTATACTGAAAAGGATTTTCTTCAATTTGTTAGAGACATTGTTGAAGCTAATTCTTCTTCCGAGGATGAACATTATAAATGGGTCAGCCATTTTGAAAAACTAGTTGGGCATCCAGATGGTAATGGCATTATTTACTATCCAGAAGATGATAATGATGGGACTCCAGAAGGGATCGTTAAATTTGTAAAACGATGGAGGCAATCTCAAAATCTTCCATTATTCAAAGACTCGAAGTGATTTTTTTTCGCATCTGCAACCCATAGCAAAGGGTTGCAGATTGATCTAAATAATCAGATCTCAAACTCTTCCAGTTTTTTACCGCTCTCAATAGCAGCAGCAATCGCTTTAGGTGTACGTCCCTGACCTGTCCATAACTTTTCATTGCCGTTTTCATCGACATATTTATATTTGGCCGGGCGAGGCTCACGTTTGGATTTTGCTGACTTGGTTGCAGAAGCAGAACCAAGCAATTCAGATGGATCAATGCCATCTTCAAGAAGTTGAGCACGAAGGGCTTCAATTTTGGCCTGACGTTCAGCATTTTGTTGCTGTGCGCTGGCTTCTTCTTCACGGCGATCTTCTACAATCACAGTGAGCTTTTCCAGCATTTCTTCCAATGTTGCCAGATCGGTTTCACGCGCCTGAGCACGCAGCGTCCGAATATTGTTTAATACTTTTAGTGCTTCACTCATGATTTATTATCCTGATGGTTATTTATCGGATTAATCATAAAAGGTGTGAATTAAATTAGCAACATTAAAAAATAAAATAACACCGAAGATACTTGTCAACATAAAATAAATTGATTATCTCCTGAGTATACGTAAAAATTTCAGGAGGAATTATGTCATTCAGTAAAACAAGGTGGCTATGCTTATTTTTAGCCAGTGGGTTTACATCACAAGCACTATCAGTCGATAGTATTTTTAAGGCTCCGGTAGGTAGTATCTATTCATTGGAATACAACCCAACATACACTGGTGCTAATGTTTTAAAGTTAACGCTAAGCCATGTGCCAGATAAGTCCTGTGCGGCATTGGCGACCCAATTAGCAGGCCAATATTTTGAAGTGCTGGTCAATAATCAATATGTACCATTAACGCCGCCTGCTTCTGGAACCACATGGAACAGAAACACTGTCGTGACGGATAAAACAGCAGTGTTATGTAAATCAGGCAAAGATAACACCATTGTAGTCAATCATTTTGTTTATCCAAAAACCTACGCCCTTTATCAATCAGGTGGGGATATCGTTCATTCCTCCGGTGGTTCTGCTGAAAAAGAAAAACTCGTTAATGTCAGTTATGACATTTATCGACAAACCATGCAGACCAGAGAAAACCATCAGTTATCGATTAAATAATAAGGTGTAAAAATGAAAAATAAAAAAGGATATTCAGTATTAGAAATTGTTTTAGTGTTTGGGATTGCTACTGGTATTGCCTACACCGCATTGAGCTTTTACCGCAATGAAAAACACGATGCGGCGGTAAGAGAAACCGTTCAACAGATCCGTACCATATTCGACACAGCAGATGCGTATCTGATGAGTGCCAAACCGGATGGAAGTGTTCAGGAAACCTATCCTATCTCTATGCAGATCCTAAAAAATACATTGGCTTTTCCGTTGAACCTTGGGGAACTGCGAGAAGGCTCAGAGGCAGAAGTCGCGGCAATATCAACCTCTGCATCCAAATCTGCCAGTACGTCAGCCTCACTGTCTACCAGTAAATCAGCGTCAACATTGGCATCGGTGAGCGTCAGTAAGTCGATATCGTCGTCTATATCGAATTCGGTATCAGCTTCTCAATCGGCCTCAGTGTCAGCAAGTTTAAGCACTTCAACCAGTGCATCATTATCGGCCTTAACATCAGCATCAAATTCTGTAAGCGTAAGCCTGTCAATCAGTGCTTCAACAAGTCATAGTATCAGTGCCAGCCAATCAGCATCGATCTCTACGTCTAAATCTGCCTCAACATCGGCAAGTTTGAGTGCTTCGAGTAGTGCCAGTCTATCGGCTTCAAAATCAGCAAGTACCAGTGCAAGTCTAAGTGCTTCACAATCCGCTTCGTTATCTGCCAGTAAATCGGCCTCTGTTTCGGCGTCAACAAGTGCCAGTGTTTCATCGAGTGTCAGTGCATCGATTTCAGCCGGAGCAGCGACAAAGAAAACAGTTATAACGCAATCTGATATGGAATGGTTCCTGATTTCTTATACATGGATTGCAGGGGCAGCGTTGGATAATGAATATGCAGGAGAATCCATCGCTCAATTGATAGAGCAATATCATTTTAAGAATACAGGGATTATCGGAGGTTTTCTTATTGGAGGCAACGTGATTAGTCAGCAGCCATTAACATATTATAATAGTTCTTATAACTCAAAAGTAAGCCTTCCTGTTTTGCTCTCAACGTCTGATGCGGATGATGCCGATTTAATGAGGATGTTGTTTATTATGGCCGTTGGGTATTATCAGGGGCATTATACGTTCGTATCCAAACCTTCCAGTTTAGAACAGGCAATAACTAACATATTAAACATGACTCGTTCTCAGGGGACTATACGATGGTATAATACTGGGAATGTAACAACAGAAGCGGTCATGGCGAAATTTATTTATAAATAAATTCATTTATATTATTTGAAAAGTAAAAATAATATATTATTTAATATATGTCGTTCAAAGATATTCATGTCAATGACGTGTCTGATTGCCCCATACATGGGGCTATGTCTTCTACCCAATGGGTAGTGCCTCACAGGGGCAGATAAAAGGGCTTAACAGCCCTTTTGTCGTTACTGAAAACCATATGGATGGATAATGTTAATTTGCAGCTTCTTTTTGATAGGTCAGATGTAATGTATTTAGTTTTTCCCACAGAACAAAAGACAAGATTTCTTTTGCTTTGGGTTCATTCAGTTCAACAATGGCGTAAATTAATGCCCGACACTGATCGATGATTTCTTCCAGTTCTAGCGGTGTGTTATCGAACATGATAAGCCTCCGTTGCTGGATATGGCAAAAAAGCAGTAGCCAGATGCAGATTTTCGGGGAGGGAATAGGTAAACTGACAGACAGCCATAGCGTTATCCTTCTAACGTTGAGGTTAGCCCTTGTCTGGTATTGCAAGTACCTTTCAGGGGCGAAACGGATATTCAGGTTGTTTTTTGTGAAGGCTCGAACCCGATTCGCTGCAATTTAAGGCTAGGATTGGTACTAGTCAATTGCTGAACCTCGTAGAGGAATCTATGCTGGGTAAATCTCTCTTCTCTCGTCTTCAATGCTTAATAGCTCCCCAAAGAGATGTAAAAATTTGAGTTGTTTATGAAAAACTGAATTGATATATTCTAGGGTTTTTTGTTATTATTTTCATCGATTATTTTACGAGCATTGTTACGTAAGTTTTTAAAGGAATCTCTTGTTTTTTTTAATAGATCGTATATTTCCGGGTTGTTTTTTTTATTTATATTAAAAATATCTAACGATTGCTTTACTAATGAATAGATTTTTATATTAAATATTTCAAATGCACAAATGGTATAAAATATATTTATCTTTGTATCAGTGTGCATTGTGTTAATTATTTTTAATCCAAACATCTGTTCGTCATATCCATATATCACCCCTAACTCCTTCATTTTATTTTCTATTTTCATGAATTTCCCATCGTTTTTATCTAAACCATTTTTTATCAATTCTAACAAGTAATCATTGTCAATAGATTCAATGGATTCTATATATTTTTGAAAGAAATTTAATTGTAATTTAATTATCGCTAAGGATGGAGTGTATTGTGGTCCATTCAGTGGAGAGGATTTAGGAAAAGATTTTTTATATATTGTATGTGGATTAAGTATTTTTAGGTTTACCTTATAATAGGCAGGGATATATTTTTCTGCATTTTTTAAGTTTAACTCTATGCTTTCAACTTTTGAAAAAATTTCAGTGTAATGTTTATAGTGTGCATAATATGCATCCATATTGTTCTTGATATCGGACAGT